>JAHFGK010000237.1 GCA_023247475.1 Candidatus Omnitrophota bacterium | reverse complement strand
GCCTTGAGTTAACGACATCCCCATCCCTTCAGAGATATCTGATCCCATCAAAACGGTGCCTTCACCGATTGGTAAAGCCACGTGCATAATCCGCCGACCTTCACCCTCTGGCAGCGGCTGCTCCGACGCCGGTATATCTTTAAACCTTTGCAGGGCGCTAAACTCACCCCCAAACACCGACTTGTAAAAATTGAACGCCTCTTCAGTCTGACCGTTAAAATTTAAATAGGGATTAACTTTAAACATATGGTCAATATAACGGCTAATCAAAAGAAAATCAACACCAGACTTAAAGTTCTCTGAAGATTCAACGTTCTGCCATTGAACCTGACGTTTCGGGAGTCCCCTAAAGATAAGAGTAACCATTCACGATTTGATAAAAATCCTGAACGGTTACCAAGCGAAGTCTTGACAAAAGTATATACTATGTATATATTTTGATTAATATGAACACAGCAGCAATTTATATCAAAACTCAACCTGAGATTAAAAGACGGGCACAAAAAGTTGCCGGTGAATTGGGTTTCAGTTTGAGCGCATTGATGAATGCATGGCTCAAACAGCTGATACGAACCAAAGCGGTGAATTTTAGTATTAGGCAAGAGGAACCTAGTGATTTTTTGATTAGGGCGATTAAGCAGGCTGAAATAGATTATAAAAAGGGCAATACTTCACCTGCATTTAAAAGTAGTGGTGAGGCAGTGGCTTGGCTAGAGAAACAAGGGATATGATCATCAAGTATTCACCTGGATTTTTGAGGACATTGAAAAAAGCGCAGGTGATGATTAGGAAAAACTTAAAAATTCGGATTAAACAATTTACTGACAACCCTAACGATCCTCAATTAAATACCCATCCCCTGAAGGAAGAATATCAAGGATATCACAGTATCGACGTCACAGCTGATTGGCGGGCTATTTATAAAGAGATTGCTCAGCAAGAAGGTGAATTAGTTGCTTATTTTGTAGCCATTGGCACTCACGAGCAGTTGTATAAAAGCCATTAGGTCGGGAAGCAATTTTTTTCTATCGTCCCCCATACGCCTTTTCCAATTCCGCAATATCAAACTTTTTCAGTTTAAGAAACGCTTCGGTCACCCGCGCCATCTGTTCTGGAGTGCCTTTGCTCATCATCTCGCTCATTGCCGTAGGGACAATTTGCCAAGATACTCCATACTTATCCGTCAACCAACCGCACTGTTCAGACTCAGGAACGGCAGATAGTTTATCCCAAAAGTAATCAATTTCTTTCTGATTCTCGCAAGATACAATTAAGGAAATCGCCTCATTGAAAGCAAAATCATGTGGATGTGCACTATCCATAATCCCAAACTCCTGGCCTTCCAGTATCAGCGACGCATATTTAATAGTTCCTGCCTTATCAGGCTCTTCTCCCTCACCATACCGCATCAGGATGTTAGCCTTTGATGTGCCTTGTCCGCCTCTGGCGGAAAATACGGATGTATAGAAATTCGCTGCCTCTTCCGCCTTCCCCGCCATTTTACCCACAAACATCAACGCCGGGGTAATCCTTTGCTTCAACTCTCCGCCAGCAGGCGGATCACCCGCAAATATCACCTGCCACGAAAGTCCATATTTATCTTGTACCCATCCATACCTTTTGCTAAACGGATATTCTCCCAGCTCCATCAGTACTTTGCCTCCATTTGACAGCTTTTCCCATATCGCATCGACCTCTTCCATCGCCTTACATTTAATATGAAACGAAATCGAGGGGTTAAATTTAAACAGCGGCCCAGCACTGATAGCCATAAAAGCATATCCCATCACCTCAAATGACACAATATCGGCATCTCCCGACGGCGTATCGTGAATAGTTGAAGCGTGCGTTATTTTGGAATCGGGAAAGATGGAAGTATAGAACTCCGCCGCCTCTTTAGCCTCTTTATCAAACCATAGATGTGGTGTGATTTTTTGCATACCTTATTTTAATCTATATTTTTGCGGTTTGGAATTGGTTCTTTGGATGAGGCCTCTGGCTTCAAGGTCGAGTTTAATGGTTTCGCCATACCAACCGATGTTGCCGGCGAATTTACCTTGGAGGTTTTGGTTTAATTGTTCGAAGAGTTGGTTGTGATTGAGTTCTTGGCCACGCAAAATATCTAAGAGAGCTGCTTTGAAAAGGTCGTAAGTCTGCCTGTTGATATTGCGGCCGGTTTTGCCGGAAGTGGGATGGAGAGTAAGGATTTTGGAATCTGGCATATGATTTATTAAAATTCCTCTTTCTTTGAATATCTCAACAGGACATTTCTAGCGGCTCGATGACCAATAGGGTTTACCTCTAGTTAGAGAAGTAAAAAGCTACTGGAATAATAGATTCCGTGATGAATCTCATCAGAGATCATTGACTGATTTTTACGGATTATTTCTCTTCAATTAAGGGAATTCTAGCTTCTATCAAATCACCTTGGTGTATAAATCCAGAACTGTAAACAACGCCGACAAGGCCTCTTTTCCCAATGGCAGCAGTTTGGAAGGGAATGGCAAACTGAAGATCTGGAAAACTTTGTTGTATGTTTCTTGCTGGAATTTCGCAGGGCGTGTTTTCTTGCCAGGAAACTAAAGCTGCGGTTCTAATAGTATTATTATCTTTTCTAAACATAAACATTGTTCCTGTGGGTAAGTGTGTAAAATTTTCTATTCCCGAAATGACAAGATTTTCTCCTAGCAAACCATAGTGAATTTCAGGAATCCTCATTAATTCAGCGATCTCTTCTAACTCTTCGGCTGAGGTGGCTGAAAACTGTCTGAAGTTGGCAATTTCTATTCCTTTAGGCAGACCAAAAGATTTTAGTTCTTTTTCTCTAACATCCATAAGTCTCGTTAATCCATAATGAATCTCTCCTTTTATTCCTCTATTTGCAAAAACCTGAATTTTATTTACTCCCTTTGATACACCAGTTCCATCCGTTCCAACTAAAACTGCTTCCACCTTCCCCAATATTTGTTGTGACATAAAGGGAATTATAATACGTGCTGTAGGCGTCGTCTAGCTCAAGTAATTACTTGAAGAGAAACCGCTATCGTGTCGCCTGTTTTGATGTTTTCTTGGGTGCGGACGGATTTTTTAAGTGGAAGAAGGTAGGTACCGTCTTTGTCGGGGAAGATGGAGGTTTCCCAGGTGGTTTGGTTGATGGTAATGTTTACAGGGATAGAGCCGAAACCGCGGCGGGGCCAATGGTAATCT
>JAHFGK010000236.1 GCA_023247475.1 Candidatus Omnitrophota bacterium | reverse complement strand
GGAACAATGGAAGCGATGGGGATTCGTGTTTTACTTAACATGAAAACAACTCGAATCTTGAGTCAAGAGAAGAAAATCACTTCCTTGGAGTTTGCAGATGGAAGTTCATTAAAAACAGATATGGTTATTGTCAGTACCGGCATTCGTCCTATAACAGAGGTAGCTGTGAACTCCAATCTTTTGGTCAATAAGGGAATTGTTTGTGATGATCAGTTAAAGACTTCCGATCCAGAAATATTTGCCTTGGGAGAATGTATCGAACATCGAGGCAAACTCTATGGACTAGTTGATCCCATTTGGGAACAGGCCAGGGTTTTAGCTGATGTGATTACAGAATGTAATGCAGACGCTCGTTATTTAGGCTCAAAGATAGGAACAAAACTCAAAGTGATGGGAGTCGAGCTTGTTTCTTTAGGGGAGAAGGAATCAAACCAAGCGGAAGATGAGGTCATTATTTACCGTGAACCAAATCGAAGGATTTATAAAAAGATCATTATTCATAAGGATAAAATTAAAGGAGCTATTTTGTTAGGGGACGTCGAATCAGCGGACTATTTAATGCAGATGTTTATTCGCGAAGATAACGTTCCGCAGAACAAAGCAGAGCTTTTGTTTGGCTCGGTTATGGGTGCTTCTTTGGTAGATGTTGAGGATTTACCAGATCATGCACAAATTTGTAATTGTCACGGGGTCAGTAAAAAAGAAATCATGGATGTGATCCAAAAGAATCATTGTACGAGTGTTGCGATGGTCGGATCAAAAACCAAGGCTGGAAAAGGATGTGGTTCTTGCCGAGGCCTGATTGCTCAATTGATCGAGGCGAGTATCGGTCAAGTCACATATGATTCTAGCGAACATTATTATGTCCCCGGTGTGCCTTTAGAGAAATCGCAATTGGTTAATGAATTAAGGAGAAGAAGATTAAAATCGGTGAGTTCTGTATTTAATGAATTAGCTGAAGGGAAAGAAGATCCGGATAGCAAAGCTGGGCTGGCGTCTTTGCTTAAAACGATTTGGCCGAATGAATATGAAGATGAACGCGATGCCCGTTTTATCAATGATCGCGTTCATGCCAATATTCAAAAGGATGGGACTTTTTCGGTTGTGCCGCGCATCTATGGAGGGGTCACGTCTCCTGAGGAGCTCCTGAAGATTGCTCAGGCCGCCATCAAATACAAAGTCAAAATGGTCAAAATCACCGGCGGACAACGTATTGATCTGTTGGGTGTCAACAAAGAAGATCTGCCCAAGATATGGAAAGATTTGGATATTCCCAGTGGTCATGCCTACACAAAGGCTTTTAGGACTTGTAAAAGTTGTGTGGGAACGGATTTTTGTCGTTATGGATTAGGGGATTCGATTTCTTTATCGCAAAAAGTTGAACACCGTTTTCAAGGGATAGAGTCACCCCATAAAATGAAATTAGCCACCGCCGGTTGTCCGCGGAATTGTTCTGAGGCTTATGTTAAAGATGTCGGAGCTGTGGCCATTGAAGGTGGAAAATGGGAAATTTACGTAGGTGGTGCCGCAGGGAGTACAGTGAGAAAGGGAGATTTGTTGTGTACGGTAGATACTCATGAGGAAGTCCTTAAATACATTGGACGATTTATTCAGTATTATCGTGAACATGCGAAATATCTGGAGCGCACGTATGGTTTTGTGGTCCGTATCGGGATCGATATATTAAAAAGTGTTCTTGTTCAAGATTCTTTAGGGATTTGTGTCCAGCTTGATGAAGGAATTCAACAAGCGGTGGATTCTTACAAAGATCCATGGAAAGAGGAGGCGGGTTTACCTGTCTATCCCTCTCAATTTGAAGGTCCGCGGTTGGTTGAAGTGCTCCGGGAAGCAGAGAGTAATGGATAAGGAGAAAATCAAAAGATGAATAAATCACTCGTTATTTGCCTAGGTAATAAGGACCAAATTCCCATGGGACAAGGTATGTGTTTTATTATTGAGGATCGAGAGATTGCGGTGTTTCGTCCCAGATGCGGTGGTATTTTTGCTATTGAAAATCGTTGCCCTCATCGGCAAGGTCCTTTATCCGAAGGAATTGTAGGTGCCGGGAAAGTCGTTTGTCCTTTGCACGGACATAAATTTGATCTTATAACTGGTCAGGGAAATGAATCTCATGAGTGCGTTAAAATTTTCAAAGTGTGGGAAGAACATGACCAAATCATGTTGGAATGCACAATTTCTTTGGATAAAAAAGAATCAAAGCAGTCCGTTGTTTGTACGAATATTAGTTAACTGATTCCTTTAACAATAAAGGGTTAAAAGATGATTGTTCATAAAGCAACGCGGATTCGTTTATTGGATTTTAAAACGGTTCCTATGCAGACTTTTCATATCACCTGGAGTACATTTTTTCTCTGTTTTTTTGCTTGGTTTGGGATTGCGCCTTTGATGCCTTTGATTCGAGAAGATTTACATTTGAGCAAACTTCAGGTTGGCGATACGGTGATTGCATCAGTTGCAGTAACGATTTTAGTACGGTTAATGATGGGATGGTTGTGTGATCGGATTGGTCCTCGGCGAGCGTATACAGCCTTACTTCTTTTGGGGGCATTCCCTGTCATGGGAATTGGTCTAGCTCAAAATTATCAAACCTTTCTTTTATTTCGTCTGGCGATTGGAGCCATCGGAGCATCGTTTGTGATTACTCAATATCATACCTCTGTTATGTTTGCGCCTAATTGTGTAGGAACCGCGAATGCCTTAACCGCAGGTTGGGGAAATTTAGGGGGCGGTGCCACACAGATGGTGATGCCGCTTATCTTGACTGCTTTTTTAAGTTTGGGTTTCAGCGAATCATTGGCGTGGCGGTTAAGTATGATTATCCCTGGATTAGCGTTATTGATGATGGGCATTTTCTATTATCGATACACCAAGGATTTTCCTGAAGGAAATATTAAGAACCTTCAGATAAGAGGGGTTATTGCGAATCAATCTAAAGCGAAAGGGACTTTTAGGATGACTCTTAAAAATATTCGCGTGTGGATTCTATGCATCATTTATGGAGCCTGTTTCGGTATTGAGTTAACCATCCATAATATGGCTGCCCTTTATTTCGCAGATCAATTTTCTCTTCCAATTACCCAAGCAGGTTTGATCGCGGGATTATATGGCCTTATGAATATTTTTACTCGTCCGTTAGGCGGTTTTCTTTCCGACCGTTATGCTATACATAAAGGACTGAAAGGACGCGTGCTATTCTTAGGAATGATT
>JAHFGK010000235.1 GCA_023247475.1 Candidatus Omnitrophota bacterium | reverse complement strand
TTTTTTCCGGATACTCAAGCGGATCGATCGTAAACCCTTTATCAATCACTAACATGGTCTGACCGACTTCTTTAAGCTGATCATCTGTTAAGACATAGAGTTGACCGGCAGGTACTTCCGAAGATTGTTGGGCACGCACAAGTCCCAAAATTTTATCACTGAGTTTACTGACATGGATAATATCAATTTCCGCTCTTATTCCTGGGGGTGGATTAACAACCGGTGTTTCTCCTTTTTGAGCATTCACGACATAATCAACGATATCTGAATTAATTTGTACGCGATTGGGATACCCGGTAAAGGCAACACCATTTAAGTCTTCGTTTTCTGGAGTTCCTGTATTAATCAAGATCGCCATACCGATTTTGTCCTGTCTGATTTGGAAATAACTTCGTTCCTCAAAGGCGCGGACATTAAAAAGACTTGTCCAGACCGTTTTAAGGGCCCGTTCGATGGTCCGTTCTTTTTTATCGGGATAACATTTTGATGGATTGATATTATCACCATCAAGCTGATCGCCGAGACACATACCGGTCGACTCATAAAGGCCTGCACCGTTAAATTCGAGATTATCTTCGGAGTTTGATGAGGAACGGAACCGCACCGCCACATATTCTCCGGTGGTCTTGTCTTTCCCTGCCGCATCCAAATTCCAAATTTCTTGAATCTTGGCAACTAGCTGATCAACCAACTCCTTTTTTATTTGGCCGTGATCTCGCATATAAACACCAAAATCATTAAGCAACTGCGCTCGTTGAACGGGATCACTTTTAAAGTCATCATAATTTAAGAGGTTGAGATAATATTGCCAGTACGTCGAGTCTGCAAATCCCTTAGTAACATCCGGAATGGTATTGGCCGGATCGTTCATGAATTCATAAAAATAATGAAATGGAATCCCGGCTCCTTTAAATCGATATTTTGCGTACTGATCCTTCAAAACGTCTTGGTAGAGTCGCGATAAATTCGCAGCTTTGGCGCCATAGCGACTGAATCGCGACGTCGGCTCGTCATTCATTTCAAGTAAATTTCGTATCTGTTGCTCGGTTTTATTAACGGGAAGAGTGGGCTGGATATTCGGTCGTATTTTAGACCACCAGCTTTCGGCTTCATCAATCGTTGCTTCGCGAATCGTGTAACTACCGGTTTGCACGTTCAATTCAACTAACTTCCCTTCATACGGTGCAAAGACATCATAGGCATTTTTCACATAGGCATTGGGAATGCCACGGTTGGCCATCCGGATACTAAGATGGCTGGATAACGGGTCTTGTTTTGTTCCGGTAATAATTCCAGAAAAGATAGCCTCGGAATCAAACGGCGCTTCATCCAATACCACAATATCCTGCCAATTTATTTTTCCCGTACGTCCTGCATCTAAAAACTCTGCCACCAGAACTCTTTTGATGTACCCGAAATTTTTCACCTGATTATACGGTTCATAATCTACCTGAGGTTCAGCATCACTGAACATAATGGTAAACGCTGGGTTAGGCCATGTCTTAGCCGCGGCTTCCTGCTGACCCTCGGGGGGATCATAACGTAGCGGTCCGACCTTAAAATGTTGATTTATTTGGTTGTAGACATCAAGGATTTCCTGATAGACAAACAATTCATCCAATCGAGAGGTGGTAAATCTATAAAAGCCATTATCCAACGGTTTCTGGTCAATAGAACCAAAATGATAAATCCCATCTGTTTTGTTAATGAGTTCAAAGAGACTAATAGTACTTAACTGCGGGTATTGAATCTGCAGAAACAACTCATGTTTATTACCGAAGGCGGTACTACAAAAAAGAGTCGTTTTTGGAAACACAATCGCTGGGTGTTTAGCAGTAAATTTTGCAAAATTTCCTGGTCGCGGGACAACAAACATTAAGCGATCTTGAAAAAGATCATATCCGGTAAACGAAATGAGTTCGTTGTAGGTAGCAATATCCTCAAGTGACAGGACATCGTATAAAATGGGAAAGACAGGATTGGGCCATCCCTTGACTTCCTCGACTCGATTAGCATATTTTCCGTCCGGAGCATAATGAAGCGTGTCTACGCTAAAGACCGCTTTAAGTTGGTTATAAATATCGGTGATTTCACTTTGCGATAAAAATTCATTATTCCAAGACAAGCACTCAAAACCATATTTGCCTTCATGCTGTCGTAAACTTTGTACGACACAGTCATAATAAACCCGATCCTCCGCGCGGAATCGGATGCTATACCAATAGGCGCGTGTCATATTTTTGTAAATATTAGAAAACGTTTCCAGGATCGGTCGGGGATCATTTTGTCCCGCTGTGGAGAAAAAAAGTGGACGATCAAGACATTCCTGCCCGGGGAATTTCTTGCAAAAATCGGCAATGCTTGCCGATTTGGGAACCAAAACGCGAATAAACGACCCACGGTATTTTAATGCAAACCGATCAACGTCGTCATTGACTAAAAGACGATTGAATTCATCTCGGGTAGGGACTTGGCAAGCGTAATTATCCCCTTTACAATTTTGCTCAACGGCAACCAGAGTATGATAATCAAAAAGTAATAAAAATAATACACTCCCCAACAATATAAAAAGTTTACGTATGTTCATAGTCATTTACGACTCCTTTCCCTATCGTATTATCTAATAAAATTATTGACTTTGGCATGGCGGGTAACTTTTACATCCCAAGTCCCCTCCTTGCCCTGCGGGATCCAACCCACATTGATCAAAAGGTTGTGCTAATGGTCCTTTACCTAAGAAAAGATTTCCCAAGATAGCGATGGCATCGGTAATGTCCAATTTATCGTCATCCGCGGCATTCGCGGCTTCTTTACAGGGTGGCTCATCTCCTCCTAAAAATAAATGCCTAAGTAAAACTATCGGATCCGAAATATCCACCCTGCCACTGGCGTCCACATCCCCTCGTTTAAAGGGGATTCCATATTTACACGTATAGTTAACGCACTTCCCCTTAACCATTGGCTGCCCGACATTACAATCCTGATCAGCCTCGCAGACTCCTACTCGACTTTGGTTCATGGCATCACCAGAAGACATCCGCCACAATGGGAAAGGTTTATTTTTCGCTAAGGCAATGGGATCTAAATGATAAAGTAGTTCGGCACCGTGATTGTCATCGAATTTTAGCCCAACGGGTAGAACAATTCCTGCCCTCTGTGGATTTCCTAAAAATCCAATTTGGGGTGAAGAGTAAAATGTCCCTTCAAGAGGAGTAGCGTTGTCTTTATAATATTTCT
>JAHFGK010000234.1 GCA_023247475.1 Candidatus Omnitrophota bacterium | reverse complement strand
AATGGCCCATTTAAGGGACAGATCGCCATTAAGTTACCCAGTAGTCCACAGAACTCTTATTTGGCGATCTATTTAGTTGATATGTCCTCGCATGTCCAATTGAAGGGAACTTGGGACATATGGCCGGAAGATTTTGTGACTCCTAGAGGCAAGAAGAAAACTCATCAATCAAAAAGTTCTTTTCGGCACAATTAAAATCAATAAATCTGCAAAATTTCCGATTTAAATATCCCACCAAAGCATTTTCTGCCTTTGTTTTCCGTAACCCAACGTTTAGATGAGGCAAGGGCTGTCCCAGCTCCATCTAAAATTTAAAATCTCCTTTAAGGAAAGCTGGGGCTGTGATAAACTTAAAGAGAATTTTAAAAACATTAATCCGGTTGTCAAAATGAAGCAATACCGTCCAATTCTGGATTGGATTGATCAGCAACATCATTCTATGCTTGATCTTGTGATAAAGTGGTCCAAGATCAATAGCCACACGTTTAATCTCGACGGCCTCAGAATATTGTCCAGGGAAATTGTGAAATCCTTTCGCGCTTTAAAGGCGAACATCGATATCATCAATCTCCCGCCAGTAGAATTAATTACTAAGAAGGGAGAAAAAAAGTTTCATCCTCTTGGTCAAGCCATCAAGATTTCCAAACGATCCTTCGCCCCTCATCAGATTTTTCTTGTTTGTCATATGGACACAGTGTATCCTCGTAATACTACTAAATATGTAACCAAATTAATGAGAAAGAATATCTTAAGGGGGCCTGGTGTTACTGATGCCAAAGGGGGAATTGTCGTTCTTCTTAAAACCCTCGAAGCGTTAGAGCGAAGTCCTTTTAAGGAAGAGATCGGTTGGCAGGTTTTGATTAATCCAGATGAGGAAATCGGTTCACCAGGATCCAAAAAAATTTTAAAACAATCAGCTCAACGAAATCATTTCGGCCTGGTTTTTGAACCCTGTTTGCCCAATGGTTATCTCGTTGGTGAAAGGAAGGGTTCAGGTAACTTTACGATCATCGTTAAGGGCAGATCCGCACACGCAGGACGCGATCCACATTTGGGACGCAACGCGATTAATGTTTTAGCCAAATGCGTTGTTAAAATTAATGCACTGAACAATATCCGACCAGGATTAACCGTTAATGTCGGTGTCATTGAAGGTGGACAGGCTATTAATGTTGTACCTGATTTGGCCATAGCCAAATTTAATGTTCGTATAAAAAGTCTTAAGGATTGGGAATTCATTTCAGAAAAATTAAACAACATCATCCTAAAATTTTCAAAAATGAACGGGATATCCATTAAACTTCATCGTGGCGGTTTTATTTCACCGAAAAATTTTGATGACAAGACACAAAATCTTTTTAATAACGTCAAACAGTGTGCGAAAGAAGTTGGTTTCGATATTCATTGGCGACCTACCGGAGGCGTCTGTGACGGAAATCGTTTAGCAGCTTTCGGATTACCGAATGTTGATACAATGGGGGTGAGGGGTGGCGATATTCACAGCCCTAATGAATATTTGTATGTTGATAGCCTGACACAGCGGGCCAAGCTAACCGCTTTATTTTTAATGAAATTAGGAGCAGGAGAATTCCCAAAATGGCAAAGACGGTAAGTGCGCAACTTCGCAAAGACAAACGAATCAAAAAGGCCAAGCAACTTTTAAAATCAGTCCTTACGGATTATCAAAAAGAATTGACCAATTCTAAAAGTGCCAATTCTAAGCTTAAAAAGGGCTATGAAAAACTCATCGCACGGTGTTCAGAACTACGCGGAGGGAAGTTGTATTATCCTTACTTAAGTAGCGGTTTAGGGAAAGGCGCATTGGTCGAACTAGCCGACGGCAGTGTTAAATATGATTTTATCACAGGAATTGGTGTCCATTATCTAGGGCACAATCACCCGAGATTATTAGAGGCGGCGGTTGAGGCGGCATTAGAAGACACCATCATACAGGGCAATCTTCAACAAGGTGCGGTCACAATGGATTTACTTGAGACGATTGTTTCCGCTGTATGTAAAAACGGGGCCAAGCTCGAACACTGTTTTTTAACCTCTTCTGGGGCCATGGCCAATGAAAATGCTTTAAAAATGATTTTCCAAAAACATCATCCCGCGAGTCGGTTCCTTGCGTTTAAACGTTGCTTCGCTGGACGAACCATGGTGATGGCCCAGATCACTGACAAACCAGAACATCGAGAAGGATTGCCCAAGGTTTTAGAAGTTGACTATATCCCCTTTTTTGATCCCAAATCTCCGCAAGAAAGTATCAATAAAGCGGTGAATTGCTTGAATGGTTATTTACAGCGTTATCCAAGTCAATATGCGGGTATGTGCTTTGAATTGATTCAAGGAGAAGGTGGATATTATCCGGGGAATCAAAATTTTTTTGTGGCGCTTATGGATATTCTTAAGGTGAAAAAAATTGCGATCATGATTGATGAGATCCAAACGTTTGGACGAACCTCGGAATTATTTGCATTCCAGTATTTTCAATTGGATAAATATGTGGATGTTGTTACGATAGGTAAATTAACGCAAGTGTGTGCCACTCTTTTTACTGATGTGTATAAACCGAAATCGGGATTGATCAGTCAGACCTTTACCGCCAGTAGCGCCGCTATCTACGCCGCGCGGGCGATTTTAAAAGAACTTTTGACCGGAGGATATTTAGGCAAAAACGGTAAAATAATAAAACAGAGTAAGCACTTTGTTAGGCGTTTGCAAGAGTTCGCACACCGTTACCCTAATTACCTTCAAGGACCATTCGGGATGGGTGCGATGATCGGTTGTACGGTGTTTGACGGTTCAGAGGAAATAAACAAAATATTCTTAAAGGAACTTTTTGAGGCTGGTGTGGTTGCTTTTAATGCAGGACATTCACCAACGCGTGTGCGTTTCTTGATGCCGATCGGTGCGGTGACATTTAAAGATATTGACAACGTCTGTAAAATTATAGAAAAAACCCTAACCAAAGTAGCTGATCAAATTAATCTTAAAAATAGAGGACATTAAGCTATGTTTGTCGTACGCCCCGTCAAAAAAGACGATCTGGATCAAGTTTATGAATTATCCTCGCTTGTTACTATTGGGATGACCACCCTTCCGAATGACCGGAAAGTCCTAGAACGTCGTATTAAATTATCAGTAAGAAGTTTCGAGTCAAAACCGGATAAACCCGGTGGTGAAATTTTTTTCTTTGTCATCGAAGATTTAGATAAAAAAAAAATTATAGGGACATGTGCTGTTTTCTCTAAGGTGGGTGGCTTTCAA
>JAHFGK010000233.1 GCA_023247475.1 Candidatus Omnitrophota bacterium | reverse complement strand
GATGTCGTTGGCGGTGGCGACGTAGTTGGCGGTGGCGATGTCGTTGGCGGTGGGGACGTAGTTGGCGGTGGTGACGTAGTTGGCGGTGGCGACGTCGTTGGTGGTGGCCCCGATGATGGTGGCCCCGATGACGATGGTGGTGGCGACGTCGTTGGTGGTGGCCCCGATGATGGTGGCCCCGATGACGATGGTGGTGGTGGGGATGTTGTTGGAGGAGTACCTTGAAAGACATTCACTCGATATGGATTCGTCTGATTTGGGCCCGTTCCCGGCGGTAACGCCGCAATAGTCGTAGTAAATGTTTGCCCATCCAGAGTTTCCGCGATTGTTAGTCCATTCGGATCTTCTCCGAGAACTGTCTTGGTTTGAATTAGGCTGGCTGTCCCCATGGCTAATTGTTCTTCTTTAATCTCAGTCTCTCGATCCTTGCCGTACATGATTTGACTTACATTCACACCGAGCACGCCAATGGCCAAAATGGACATAACCATCGTGATCAAGAGAACAGTGACCAGTGCCATACCTGGATTGTCAGCTTCCGATTTTTTAAACATATTAATCTTTTTGTAAGCTCTCCAATTTATCACCTTTGGCAAGTCAATATCATTATTTTTTGTCTGACTTCTCTTCCTTACCATTGAAAGAATTTATCTGTAAATAACTTTGACATTTAGGACAAATAACAACTTCCTTGTTAACATTATAGTGAAAAAAAATGTAGGTGCAATAAGGACATTGATAAATATATTGGCTCTCATGAACAATATCCTTACCCCTATACCAATTATAAAATATCCAATACCCAATAACAAGTAACAAACTTAAAGTTAAATAAATAGAGATAGCTAGGGCAAAATCTATTTTAATCATTGGGGATTTAAGCGCAAAGGAACAAAGGGTTGAACTTTGGTCTCAATACCCAGAATCTTGTCCAGACTCTCCTGTCTTCGGAGGTCTTGGTTAGGTTCAAAATTCGATTTTAAAGTCATTTTTTGATTCTGTTTGACAAAAGAAATATAAGTGGGTTTCACCGGATTAGTACCATAAGGCAGCATAGGTGCCCCACTCTGCTTTTTTTTTGTTAAAAGAAATTGAGAGGCATTCAAAGAAATTTGTGAGTTGGACTGTTTAGCGTAAGTAGTCAAAAGATCTTGTTTTTGTAAGATAGATCCCAAGAATACAAAGGATGGCTGATGTGGTACAGGCGGTGTGGCAAAGGTAATAATGAATAAACGAAATATCAAAAAATGACAAAGAAAAGAAAATATAAGTGCCTTTATGGCTAAAGAATTAATGGCCGTATGCAAATCTTCCCTCATTCCTGTTGGTTGGTGGTGATATTAATTTTTTCTATACCTAGCCGGCGGCATAAATCCCAAACATCAATAATCCGTCCCACATAAGCTCTTCGATCGGTTTTGATGAGGATCGATCGACTTTTATCGAAAGATTTTTTTAGTTCACCTTCTAATTCTTTAATAGTTATAATCGAATTGTTCCAATAGATAATATTCTCACTGGTAATCGTGATAATAAAGTTCTCATTATTGATCACTTCACTGGTAATGGCCTTGGGAAGTTTGACATTTATTCCGGTTTGAAAAGCAAAAGACGAAGAAAGCATAAAGAATATCAAAAGTTGGAAGATAACAGTTATTAAGGGGGCGATATGGATTTGTTCCAGCCCTTGCGCTAACTTGGTATGGTGTTTAAATTTCATAATCGTTCTCCGAACATATCGGTGAAAAACGCTAAAATCGTATTTTTGGTTTTGAAGACTATTCTTGGACCAGTCCTAGTCAGATATATGAGCATTTTTCGTTTCGGAAATATGACAGAGTAGATTAACCAATTCCGTTGCTGCCCTTTCCATTTCTAGGATGAAATTATTAACACGACTGACAAAGTAGTTATAGGTTAAATAAGCGGGGATAGCCACCAGAAGACCAGCCACCGTCGTGATTAGAGCTTCCCATATGCCACCGGCTAAATCACTGGGTGTAATAGGATTGAAAGAGGCAGCACGGACCTGGATGGTATGAAAACTTCCGGCAATTCCCGTGACTGTCCCTAGCAGCCCCATCAATGGGGATACGTGTGCAATGGTTACCAATGCCCCTAAGTGTTTCTCTAATTTAGGAATTTCAAATAAACTGACATCTTCCATGGATTCTTTAATTTCTTCTCTGGATGCTCCGAACTTAAGGACTCCAGACCTTAAAATTTTCGCGACAGGAGACCGGTTGGCATCGCACAGAGCGATGGCCTCTTTAACTTTATTTTCTTTAATGCAATCGAAAACTTGAGATTTCAATTTCAAAATATTAGTTTTAATAGTAAAGAAATAATAAAGTTTTTCAATAATAATGCCAAAAGCAAACCAGGAACACAGAATAATGGGAAACATAATAGGCCCCCCGGCCTTAATCAATTGCCAAGTATTCATTTCCCAAATACCCATAGACTACTCCTTCCGTTGACAATTCGTGAAGATGAAAAATAAGCCGCATTAAAATGTTTGAACATTGAGGACATTTTTATTAATCCAGTCGATACGTTCTTGGGCATATTTGGCTTCGTTCGTTTTGTACTCGATAACTTTGTCATAAATCGTTTTTGCTTTTTCCCACTGGTCATTATTTTCAAAAATCCGCGCCACACGTAAGTAGGCCTTAATGACCCAAGACGTCTCGTTAGGATAAAGATAGGATGTCTTTAAGTATTCTTCCATGGCTTTATCCGTATTGTTGAGTAGTTCATAAGTATCACCAATTTGAAATTGGAGTTGAGCGTTAGTGAGTTGGCTAAGCCCGATCTCGGAGACTAACGCCTTTTGATAAACCTCTAACATTTTCGGATAATCTTTGTCCTTTTCATAGATCCCTGCAATTTTCACATAAGCATCTCGCCGAAATTCGGGAGAACTATCGGCAATACGCAAATATTCTTGGATGGCGGTTTGGGAATCACTCCCTTTAGAAAATATGTCCGCGATGGCTAATTTTGCTTTTGCCGATAACTCTCGATCGGTTGTGTCGGTAATGAGTTTAAATTGCTTGATCGCTTCATCGTATTGTCCTTGAGCGGCAAAGGCTTGGCCCAGTTCGTATCGGGCGATGGGGACTTTCTTACTGCTGGGAAATTGGGCGATCAGTTGTTGATAATGGTCAACGGCATGTTCATAATCAGAATCTTTTAGAAAATAATCTCCTAACCACAGCAAAGCTTCTTGCGCTACTTCGGTTTTAGGATAACGATCCAGGATCATTTGGAATTTTTTGCGCGCTT
>JAHFGK010000232.1 GCA_023247475.1 Candidatus Omnitrophota bacterium | reverse complement strand
CCGAAAAATTTTTACCGGAACGAACCAACATTCGACGTACGTGGAATATTCCGGACGATGCTTTTTGTATTCTGTTCGCCGGAAAGTTTATCCCCAAAAAAAGGCCGTTTGATTTGGTTCACGCCTGTCTTAGCGCTTTTTCCCATTTTCCGACGTCGATAAAATACCGCTATCCTATTGGTTGGCGTACTCAAAAACTTCTATGGCGACTGAGAAAAAAAGTGGTTTCTAATCTTGATTCAATCGCCTCTTAAATTATTCTCTACGAAAACACCCTATCATATTCTTTTGATCCTAATAACCCTTTTCTTCTGCAAACTCGTCATTAATGGTATTAGCGAACAAGGTATTTTGTATTACGACGCAGGTTCCTATCTTCTAGATACAAAGTTCTTGAACAACGTAACCCGCCCTTTGACTTCATTCCATTTTTCAGATTATCGTCAACCAACATTTTGGGAAAAGGCTTCAACAAGTGTTTCACCGAGAACTCCACTGGATGTGGGTAAGCCGGGCTTTAATTTCATTCTTTGGGTTGCCAGTAACTTCTTGGGAGTCCAAGATGACTTATCAGCTCGTGTCGGTGCTATTTTTTCAATATTGGGCCTTTTTCTCACATTTTTAATCACCACGAAATTGGGCTTTGTTCAAGCGGGAATTTATGCTTCAACGATGCTTGCTTCATCCACTTTTTATTTATTGTATGCTAGATCAGGGTATGCAGAGCAAGTGACCATGATTTTTTTTCTAATCGGACTGTTTCTTTATCTCAAATCCTTAGGTTCTTCATCCAAGTTCGTAAATTATTTGGTAGGTCTGTCTTTGGGGTACGCCTTCACTAGCAACCAATTCCGAGTCTTATATATGCCTTTCTTAATTATTGGAGTAGATTTCTTTACAGCAAGGAGAAAACAATGGGGATCAGGACATTTTTTTCATCGCTTAATATCAATCTTTATTGGATTCTTGACGCCCCTTCTTATTTTCCAGGTTGTTTATATTGTAGCAGAATGGATAATGGGACCCTTGCCGTTTCGTGATTACTGGAGTCAATTAATCGATAGATGGAGATTTACACATGGTGGGCTCACTTGGTTTCAAGGGTTTGGAGAAATGGCACTTTCATTTTGGACTGTTGAAGGGCCTTTCTTTTCGACTCTAGCTATAATGGCGTGGGGATTTATCCTTGTACGTTTCCTGAGAAAGCAACAGTTTAAAGATTTATTGATAATATCCTTTTCACTGGTACCCTTTATTTATTTTTCATTGATGAAATGGGAGGGACAGGCCTATCCCAGGACCGCTGTCTACACAATACCAATTGTCTGCATAGGAATAGGGGAAATGATTTTTGGAATTCAAAGATTTTTCAATAGGAAAGTCGGATTTCTAAAAAAATACGAACCAACTGTTGCAGCAATGCTAATTGTAATTTTATTGGCACAAGCTTTTCCGCGGCTCATCCAGGGAGGCATTACCCAATCGGGTTATGCGCAAGCAAGTAACTACTTAAAATCGACGGGAGAAAACAAGTTTTTGATCCTAGCAATGGAACCGATTTGGTGGTTTTATCTTGGTCGAAATGTAGTGACACCGGGGTCCTTGTCGGGCGAATCCTATCCCCAGGTCGCTCCTAAAGGGCTTATGGGGATTATCAAGCGCGCAAAAAGCGATGGCATTAAATATTTACTAATTGACTATGCGTCCCTCACTTCTGATGTTGGAGGTGATGTCAAAGTCCTACTGTTAGGAAAGCAGCGGCCAATAGCCCGATTTTCCAATCCACGCGGAAACTCACTTCCTTACTTATTGGATGAGTATGGACTTCGAACATCTCGTGCCATTGCCCAAGACCCATGGAGCCGTGAAATTTTCGTTTTTGACATACGAGACATAGCTGCTACAACCCAGTCAGTCAACCTTTAATATGTGCGGCATTCTAGGCTGGATTAGTCCTTCGTTAGTGAATCGTGACCGCGCGCTCGCGTTTACCGTTTCTTAGCAAATGACGCACGGCCATTTGCTATTTGATTTTAGGCCAGAATCTTTACAATGCAAATGTTTTTCGACAATTAAAGGCCAGGAAATCAAAGCACGAATTCTCTTTCGATGGCAAGGCGATCTTGTTGAGTTTGTTCTTGCTGGAAATCATGTCGATGTAAAACGCCTCCTCAAAAATGTATGAGTCCCGCTCATAAAATCCAAGTCAATCAAGATGTGGATGACGTCCGGGGTTCTGATAATCGAGGCCTAAAAATGCGTTTTCATAGAGGGTTACATTAAAAATCATTTAAGTCAATATACTCATGTGCTTCTCTCAATTGTTATCCCCGTCTATAATGAAACCAGGACTATTAAACAACTTATCGATTACGTCCAATCCGTAAAATATCCAATTCCGCATGAGGTAATCCTCATTGATGACGCTTCTACGGATAGAACCTCTGAAAAAGAGTTCCTCATTAAAAAAAAGTATCAATCCTCGCTGGCAAATATTCGCGTTTTTAAAAACCGCATTAATCGTGGGAAGGGATACTCGATACGCAAAGGGATACGACGGGCACGTGGCAGTATAATCATTATTCAGGATGCAGACTATGAATACAACCCTCACGATATTCCAAAGCTCATTGAACCTATTATTGAAAAAGAAATCGACGTCGTTTATGGGAGTCGTTTTCTCGAATCCCGGCATCCAAAAGATATGGCCTTCCCGAATTGGGTTGCAAATATTGCCTTGACCCAACTGACAAATTGGTTATTTGGTTTGGCCTTGACCGATATGGAAACTT
Organism: Candidatus Omnitrophota bacterium; assembly: GCA_023247475.1. GTDB lineage: Bacteria > Omnitrophota > Gorgyraeia > Zapsychrales > JAHFGK01 > JAHFGK01. Next base: position 522 of record JAHFGK010000232.1, on the reverse strand, counting down.
GTTACAAATGTTTTAACTCCGAGATTATAAAATCTCTTTCATTACGCTCTAATAGATTTACATTTGAACCGGAGGTTACAGCCCTTCTTGCAAAAAAAGGAATTCGAATTAAAGAGTTACCGATTAGTTATAGAGGCCGAAGTTCTAAGGAAGGTAAAAAAATTAAAGCTCGAGATTTTTTCTATGCGGTGCTCATTCTCCTATGGCAGCGAATAAAATCAAATTAGTCATCCCAAATAAATACGACTTCACCGTTTTGTTTGCACTAATCTTACTCACTCTGTCTATCCTGATGGGTATCCTTGCTAATAGGAGACAATGTCTGATATTAGGAAAAAATGAGAATTAATTCTTTATCTAAATTAATGCGAAAAGGCTCGCCTATACTTTTAGATATGATTTTGGCGTTTGGTCAGCGTATTTTGATTATTCTCCTTATAGTATTTTTTTTAAAAATTACGATGAATTCTTTGGTTTATCGAAGAGACGGTCCGGCTTATTTAAGTTTGGCAAAATGGATTT
>JAHFGK010000231.1:2860-3326 GCA_023247475.1 Candidatus Omnitrophota bacterium | reverse complement strand
TTATTAGACAACTTTTTACCGTTATCATGCAGGCTGCCCCCTACATTAATAAATTTTTTAAAGCAAAGGGGCATTATGAACAATTACGGAAATCCTATCCGATCTTGGCTTCCAGTATAGAAGCCAAAATGCAAATCCCTCCCGACTCGCTCGTTGGACTCTCCTATGCAAAAGGCGTAGAACGGGTTGCCGCAAAATATAGCCTTTATCCTTTAAAATTAGATGAAAATTGGAATTATTTTATTGATTTTAAACACAAGATTATCGATCCCCCTTTAGATTGGAATAAAAGACAGCTTACGACCGGGGTGTTTATTTATTCCAAACCCAATCATGAATTCTTAACCGAAGAGAAAGATCAAAGTCCTTATCCAAGATTAAAAATTGCTATCTCATTTATGGGTTCAGTTATTTTCTATACTCTTGTTGGATGGTTAATCTTAGACCTTCTAAAAATTCCTTGGAA
>JAHFGK010000231.1:0-2850 GCA_023247475.1 Candidatus Omnitrophota bacterium | reverse complement strand
TTAATTATTTTTAAGAGTAAAGTGCCGAGATATCCTCATCCCCTCCAACGAGAAACTCCTCCCCCTTCCTCTATGCGCGGCATTGCTTTTTTAGGGATTCCCATGATTTGCTTTATTGTCCTTTGGATTATCTCCACACCGGTCATTGATTGGGACTCTATGGAAAACTGGCTCATAAAATCAAAGATGATATTTCATCAGAAAAATTTGAATTTACAATATACTTATGACGATCATAATGAATACCCTATCCTTTGGCCGCTTTCGGTGGCCGCACAATTCACTCTTGCCAGCGGAGATTATGATGAAATAAGTAAATGGGCATCCGCGCTTTTCTTTGTGATATTCCTTACGCAATTGAATAAAGGATTGCAACTGCTTAATGTAAGTAAAAAATATTTCTGGGGGATTTTACTTATCTACATTGCTTTCTTTGTCTCCAGCATTCCTTTTATATCAGCTTTGCCGGAAATACCTTTTCTTACTTTTTTATCTGCTTTTTTCGTTTCCGTATTCCTGTGGTTAGAGGCCCCGCAAGATAAAAAACGTTTCATTCTAATTTTGATTATTACCTTAGGATTAAACTTAATCAAACTGGAGGGATTCGTCGCAACAACATTCATTGCTTTTTGTTTATTTTTTGCCGTTAGAAAAAATCTGTCGACCCGATATCTTGGATTTTGCACCAGTATAATTTTGTTAACGACCCTACTGCCACTCTTATGGATAAAATGGGTGAACATGCAGGGATTCGCTTCCGGTATTTCTCATTTCGAGGGAGGATTATCATTCAAAAAATTGCCATTACTTATTAAAACAAATATGTCCTATTTTTTATATCACGGTGAATGGAATGTGTTCCTCATTCCTATCGCCTATCTAACATTTTTTCCCAACAAACGGCAATGGAATGAAAGAGAAATTTTTTTATTAAGAGTATGTATTTTATTAATGCTATTCAAATGGTTCGCTATGATAGGATGGGAGGTGGGATGGATTTCCAGCAAAGGGCTTTATCCGGATACGACCTGGCGATTATTTTTACACGTGAGTCCTTCTCTTATATTGCTTGGGAGTAGTCGGGCCTTTAATCGTTGATGACCCTGCTTCTGATTATCGATTTTGTATTTTTTTTCCTGCAGTATCTTTTTTAAAAGTTTTCTTCTTGACTAAAATAGGGAGAAAGGGTACTATCATTTTGCTGCCAAAGCTCACGAAAGATAATTCTAAAGGAGGTAATGAATGTTGTCCTTTGCGATACTTGTTTTGGGTGTATTAACCAGACTCATTGTTCATATTCCGAATTTCACGCCCGTGATTGCCCTGTCGTTATTCAGTGGCTTTTATTTAAACAAAAGATATGCTGTGGTTGTTCCTTTAGCCTTGATGATGATTTCGGATCTCATTATTGGTTGGCATGACACTATTCTTTTTACGTGGGGAAGCATTGCGTTAATCGCCGGTATCGGAATTTGGGCTAAAAGACACAAAAGCATAAGAGTCATCATGGGTGTAAATATTTTTTCTGCGGTGTTATTTTTTCTCATCACCAATTTTGGGGCGTGGCTTTCTTTGTACCCCCATACCTGGGAAGGGTTGGTGGCATGTTACGTGGCCGCGATTCCATTTTTTAGGGCCACCTTTTTTAGTACAATAATTTATGGTGCCATTCTTTTTGGACTTTATGAAGGCATTGCCTATCGAGTCAAAAATACTCGATTCGCTACTATACTCTTGTCAACCTAGGGAAGAATTTTTTCAGTTTTGTTCTTTGTATTCAGTTGTGTCGTACTGGTTAATAGGGAAATCCTGTGCAAATCAGGAGCGGTCCCGCCGCTGTAACTTCCCGCCGTTGGTGGGGAGGAAGTCAGAATACCTAGCCGGTATGTTGAGACATTTTTGATTCTTCGACGGCGCCTAATTCCACCCTTCAAGGTGGACTTAGGCTTGCCGCTCAGGGTAACAACCTGAGCAAGGTCGAAGGGTTGACTGCGCGCGACAGTTAAATGTCAAGAATGGGACTAAGAAATAGGGTGCACTCCCAGTCGTATATTGCGATTGGGAGTTTTTTATTTTATGGAGGAGGCCATATGAAATTAAATAAAATTTTTGTTCCGGTATTTTTAATGTTTGTATCCCTGGGGATGAATAGCGCTCAACCTGCCTTCCCAGAAGAGATAGAGCCCCAAAAAGGCTCTAGCAATTCCTCAAGCATTGCGACATCAGCACAAGACAGTTCAGTTTTGTCCGCGGATTCACAAGGGCAAACGGCTTATCAAGAATATATTCCCATTAGTTTAGGAAAAATTGTGGTGACCGCCAGCCGCATGGCGCAACACGACTACAAAATCGCCTCGAATGTGACGGTGATTGATCCGCAAAAAATTCGCGTCTCCACGGCCCAAACGGTGAGCGAAATTTTACAAGAGCAAATGGGTGTCCATATCTACGATAACAGTACATATAAAACAGCGACCGTTGACATTCGCGGTTTTGGCGACACGGCCACTCGCAATGTCCTGGTTCTCGTCAATGACCGCAAGGTTAATCCGATTGATATTTCTGGCCCGGATTTACTGCAAATTCCTTTAGAGTCTATTGAACGCATCGAAATTATTCGGGGGGCCGGTTCTGTTCTCTATGGCGATAATGCCGTTGGTGGTGTCATTAATATTATCACAAAAGAAGGAAAGGGTAATCTTTCTGGAAAAGTCGGCTCGACCTATGCTAGTTACGATACTCTCGGGGAAGATTTAGAAGTTTCGGGAGATTATCGGAAGATGTCCTATTATCTTTATTCGAAATACTATGATACGGGAGGGTATCGACAAAACAGTGATTTACTCGCGA
>JAHFGK010000230.1 GCA_023247475.1 Candidatus Omnitrophota bacterium | reverse complement strand
GGCATAAGCGGAGGGGGATACTACACAGTCTCGTTTTAATCCCAAAATTAGCCTGTCGAGAGTAAGATGGGAAATCTTGTTCGATAATTCCTCCTCGAAAAAACGAATTCCCCCTTTGACCACCTTGGGGATAGTTATATGATAGAATAACAATATTTATAAATCGAATCCCCCTTTAAAGATACTATCAATGGTCACTAACATTTTTATTCAATCATCACCCACCCATCCCCTCGCCTGGGAGGGAGATAACTGACCACATTTGCTCGACTCAGCAAGGGTTATATTTTTATTTAAGAAAGGATGTGACATATGAATAGTAAAAAAAGACATTTTGGGAGTCCGATTCTTATTAATGAATTGGATAAGGTCTATGGTTCTGAGCCGCAGAGGGAGGAAATTTCTCTACGCGAATCGCAGGATATTGGAAAATTTCTGGAAGAAAAAGAAAAATGCGAAGAAAAATCAAAAGAAACGAAATTTTTGTTTAAGTAAAAATCATGGACGATTTAAGAATTCAAGGGTGCCTTGGCAGTCCTGAAATATTGGATGTCAGAGCACCCTTTTCTAATTTTGATTTTGTCGAGAGTCGATTTGGTAAAAACCGACCATTAAAAAGAATTTTGTCTCAAGCTCGAATGGCAAATTTCTTAACATTAGTCATAGAGAAAATCGACAGTCGTGGATTTTCTAAAGACGATGATGACGATTTAAAAGAGGCGGGGTTCGAGCTATCTTTAAAAAATTTGATTAGATTAAGTTTCTTTAAGAAAATATTTGCTGGTGTTTCAGATATCAAGAACAATCTCGATGAAGGATATTTGGGATATGCCATCCTAAAGGAAGTTCCTTTTGGTAACAAATTTAGGTGGATAATTTTTGAGTCTATTACTCGACCCGCGAGACACGATAATAATTATTATCATGCTGAAAAGGAATATAAAGTCTGTTGTGTTGATAAAATTTTTAAGATTAAGGGGAATATATATTGTCAGCAAAATGGCTCAACGAACGTTTGTGCCCATGCGGCACTAAGAACATGCCTGTCGATGACAGAGTCTTTTAATGATTTTAGTTATCGGCAGATGAATAAGATTCTTAAAGAAAATGGTTTGCCGCACGGATTAAAAGAGCCATTAAGCGACGATCAAATAAAATTAATTTTGAATAAATCAGGGATAAATTATTCTTTACAGGCATATCCTTTGGCTGATAATCAGCCTAAAATTCCATTCCAGAAATATCTTTATGGAAGTATTGAATCAGGCCAACCGGCTCTTCTGGGCTTTGAGTCGGGAAATAGCGGCCATATTATCCCTGTTATTGGCCATACTTTTAATGAAGACACTTGGGTTCCAAACGCCGACACCAGTTATTTCTCGATTGGTCAAGATACGAGATATGTTCCCAGTGAATCTTGGGTTAGTTCTTATATCTGTCACGACGATAATTTTGGTTCTCATTTTTGTTTACCAAGACAGTATTTATCCAGCAAAGACAAAATCCTTGTTATTGGATTCTTGCCAAAACAAACAAAATATGACGCTATAGCCGCGGAGGCTATTGCCATAGATTATCTTTATTTGATAACGCTCAATTTACAACCTAACTCCGATCATGTTTGGCTCAAACGATTGAGGGAAGCGGTAATGATTGAAAAAGGATGGGTGGTTTTAAGAACAATATTTATCTCAGGCAATAAATACGTTGAACATTTAGAAAATTTACAAGGGTGGAGGACGGGAGAACACATTGATGCGCAAATTACGGGTAAGTTAAGGGAGCTATTGAAGGGGTCTTATTGGATGGTCGAAATTTCATTGCCAGAACTTTTCCCCGCCAATCGAAGAAAATTGGGAGAAATAATTTTAAATGCCGAAGCCCCCATAACGCCTGATACAATTTCTGCGTCTTACATGTTTGCTAGACTGCCTGGCGGTTTATATGTTCTTGGAGAAAAGGAAGATGGAAAACCTTTTGTTTCAAATTACCCTCTTGCAATCCATACTCATTCTCAAATTTATTCAAAATCGTGATTTGGGCGAGCCTTGGGGGGTCTTATTGTTCATTTAGAATCAATTAAAACATCTCTAATGCTGCAGAGTTTATCTATAAGATTTTGATTTTAAAAGGCTAATAATTTAGAGGGACTGATTCTGAAGGCTTTGGCGATTTTCTCGATAGTATCTATTTTTACTGGAGGGGGATTCTTTGTGCTTTCTAATCGTTGAACATGTCTGTACGCCATGTCCGCATACTCTGCAAGTTCTTCCTGAGTCCATTTTCTTTTAAAGCGTAGTTCTCGCAATCTTTTTGCAAATTTAATCCGGATGACATTACTCATGCCTTTAAGTTTAAAGGAACACGACTTAATTAGCCACGACCCACAAGGCGTGTTTTGTTATTGCTATTTTAAGAATAGGATATAAAATAAGCCTAAGAATTTGGCAAAAGGGATTACAATACTGAGAGGAAGATTAGGAAGACCATCCTAAGAAAAGGGGAAATTTTATGAAAAAACGGGTGCTGTTTTTAGTATTTGCTTTGAGTTTATTATCATTCTCTGTATTTGCATGCGAATTTGATACAGATTGTAATGTGGGTTCAGAGTGCTATAAACCAAATGGAGGCATTTATGGGTGGTGCGTGGAAGGTCTATATCCTGGGAATCAAAATGATACAGAACCGGCAAGCGATCCATTAGATATAACTGGGAAAAAAGGGAATACTTGTTCTTTTGATGTTGATTGTGGAGTTGGTGGACAGTGTGTTAAGGGTGACGGAATTTATGGCACCTGTTTATGAAGAACTATAATATTTCCTCTATCAAGACCCTAAGAAAGGGCTAAATGATGAATACTTTACAAAAATGGTTGATTATTATAGCGATTTGGATGTTTTCTTTAGCTATTTTTATCCATTCTTTTAATGGAAGATATCAGTATATCCCAAGGACAGAATTGCGATGGGAAACGGGTACGGTTGTTATGGACACAAGAGATGCAACAATTTATCATATTTCAGTTGGCAAATTAGAGTCTTTTAATCCATTAACCGCTCAGCGAAAAGAATGGGAAATTTCACCTAATGGAAAATTTAAAAAGATCCATGATGATTTTTAAGAGGAGAAATGATGAGAATAATTATAATTATTGGGGTGTTAATTTTATTCTCAGCAACCGCTTTTGCTGCTGACATCGCTTCTTGTTCAAATCCAAAGGGGAAAGCTTATTATCCATTTATGGGTTTAGTAACAAAACAAAGTTCAGGTTGGAAGGAAGACGGTATTGCAGGGGGGATTGTAAAGCTAGTAAAGGATGATAAGGGTG
>JAHFGK010000229.1 GCA_023247475.1 Candidatus Omnitrophota bacterium | reverse complement strand
GTCCGCAAAGTTCGGCAAAAAAACTATCGAGATTTCCCCCTTTAGCTAGGAAATGCGCATGACAACGATGAGGAGAAAAAACCTGATCCTCTTTTCTTAAAGCCCAACAAACCCCCACCGCTACGGCCTCTTGGCCAATAGAAAGATGTGTGGGGGTGCGCATGTTTTGTTCTGGATAGACTTCAACGATCTTTTCTTCCACAATGCGAATTTTCAGCATGTCATAAAGCAAATTTTTCTCCCATTGATGATTTAAATATTTTCGAGACATCTGAGAAGCCATTTCCCTTGCATTTAATTTGATTTAATATTCAAACATTGAAAACGACCTTCTGTTGTCCTGAAGGTACTCGTAAAAAGTAAATATCTTTAATTAAAACAATAACCGTAGCACAAAGGCTCAAGAAATTTTTCCAAGTCAGGGCTTTGGAATTCCTTTCATTTTCAGGTTTATTATAAAAAGGAACTTCTAGGTAAGAAGAATTTGACTTCAGACTCCTAATGAGCAGTTCGGCAAAAAATTCATATCCTCGAGACCTTAATTTTAGAGATTTTAAAAGTCTGGTGGGGAAAACTGTTGCACCATTATAATATTTCAGCTGCAAACCAAATAAAAGATTCAAAATTCTCGTATAAAGATTGGACAAATTCCTGCGCCAAAAAGAACGATGACGAATATTCGCCATATAAGCGATAACAATATCAGCTTTGCCGATGGATTCAAGGATCGGACCGAGGGATTCTTTTTCAATAGAGTTATCTCCTGGAAACCACGTGATATAATTTTTCTCTGCCAACCTAATTCCTTCCCTGGCAATCGAAGACAAACCACAATTTCTGGAATTATGGATCGCTTTAATCCGATGATTCCTTAAGGCCCAATGATCAATGATTTCTCCCGTTCCATCATGACTTCCATCATCGAAAACTAATAATTCGTAATCGAAGGAACGCCGATTGGCCAATTCAAGGACCGATTCAATGGCGGCTTGAATATTTTTTTCTTCATTATAAGCGGCGATAATAACCGAGAGAGATTTATTCTCGTTCATAAGAATAATTTATTGGGCAATGGTCCACCAAAAATCACCGGTAAAGCTTACGTTTCTAAAAAGCTTTTTCTATATAAAAATCATGCCCGGAGGGTTCAATCTCCGAGATTATACGCTCCAAAATAATGGCGGCTTTGGCCACCATCCACCGGAACAATAGCACCTTGGCAAAAGGAAGCTAATTCCGAACAGAGAAAAACGGCCATTCCACTTATTTCCTCAGGTTGAGCAAATCTTCCCAATGGCAATCTTTCTTTTATATACCTTTCTACATGTTCTGGTTTTTCTTTCTGGGCTTTTTCCCAGTAACTTCCCGGGGCAATGACCGCTCCCGGCAAAACAGTGGATAAGACAATCCCTTCGGTTGCTAAAATCCGTCCTAAACTTCGCGAATACGCCAGCAAGGCAGCTTTTGCAGAACAGTATGGAATAGGACCGTTATTTTCCAGAGAAGCGGTTGAACCAATATTAACAATCCGTCCCCAATGTTTTCTACGTATATAAGGAATAACCAAATTATTAAATTCAATAGCTATTTCTAAATTCATTCGAAACACCCTGCGCCAATCTTCTAGTGGGCACAATGGATCTTTAATATTGAGCGCATCACCAACATTATTGACCACAATATCGATTTCTCCAAGATGGTATTTTATTTCCTTATAAATTTTCTGAGGAACTCCTTTTTTTGTTAAATCAGCTACAATGGATACATGTCCTCTTTTCTTACCTCCCATTTTCTCTACAACTTCCTTTAAATCATCTTTTGTACGTGAGATAACACCTACAGTCACACCTTCTTGTGCCAGTCTTATCGCAATAGCACGACCGATACCTCGACCAGCTCCGGTAACGATTGCTTTTTTTCTCTTTATGCCTAAATCCATATCCTGCCTTCTTCTCTTGAGATTTGAAAATATTCTGAAAACTAAAATATATTTAGTGGAGAAATAATGTGTTGTGGATCTATTACAATTAATTTAGAAAGAATTTTCCTCACGTTCATTACCGCTGAAACAGACGTAACTAAAATGGTTGCTTGTTTAAGATTTCTGACCTTTCGTGTATCCCTAATTTTTACCGGTAAATTCACATAGTACCATCCATCTTTTCTGGGATCATCATCCAACACACATTCAAGACAGGAAAGATCATTATTGAGATGATAACTCAACACAGGCAACATTAAAGCTGCCCCGTATCCATAAATTTTACCATTTTTATAGGCGTTCAACCGTTCATTCGTCAGCCGCAGGTTGTTTTTAAAGATTCGATATCTATCAACAATTTGTTGAGGCGTAAAATTGCCTCTTGATTGAACCGATCGTATAGATTTTTTATGTTGGCGAGATTGTTTTTTACGAAAAACAACCAGCAATGTCCCCCAATGATAAGGATTAAAATCATAATCAAGTAATTCCCCACCACACTCATCTAACAAATAAAGAAATGATGTGAGAGTAAAATAATTAACATGCTGATGGAAGATTTGATCAAAACGAAAATTTTGTATAAGTAGATTTAAATCTGGGAATTGAAATACAAATAAAGTCTGATCATTTGCCGTTTTAAGTAATCTCTTAAGGATTAAAACAGGATCCTTCACATGCTCTAAGGTGTGACTACTTAAAACTAATTCAACCTTGCCTGATCCCTCATCAAGATGGACATTTTCCATCAAATCGCCAATAACATTAATCTTTCCATTATCCCTTTTTTGCTCTTTCCCTTTCCAAATCGGATCAATACCAATAAATCTTTTAGCCTTTATCTTTAATGAATTCAACAGATACAAGTCATTACAACCAATTTCAATTATTGTATGAAAATTTTTTTTCCCCCTCACACGATGAATAAACGATACGAAATGATCTAAAGCCCCCATGGCACTAGAACTGATGGACGTTCTAAAATAGTAATTAGTAGAATAAAGAATTTCTGGAGCAATAATGTTTTGAATCTGGCCATGGCCACATAGGGAGCAGATATGAAAAAACTGATCAACAAAACCTAGTTTTTCACTAATTAGTTTTGGTGTATAAATCTCGGTCAAGGGAAAACGAGGAAGGGCGATGAGAGGTTCTCCCAGGCGTGTCTGACAAATAACACAATGACTATTTTTAATAAATTGAATGTGTCTTAGGGATTTGATTATTTCATCATATCGATTAATCTGAACCATAATAATTATTTTAAACTAACCTGTGAAGTCCACGAGTTGATGATGGGCAGGAGCTGGGGCAGTCAAACTCTTTTTAAGATAAGCTAATTCCTCTTGAGGAAGAGGTGGATCAAGTTCCTCGAGGCTAGCCCCGTATTTTAACATGGGGACAATCTTCTG
>JAHFGK010000051.1 GCA_023247475.1 Candidatus Omnitrophota bacterium | reverse complement strand
CTAATCAATTCCTAAAGTGGCTATTAAACGCAAAAAGCAAACCTTCGTTGTTGTCATTCCGAATTTTGAAGATATCTTCCATTCCTTTTATGCCTGTGAAATCATTAAAGGTGTAAGTCTCGGTGCTAGCCCACTTAAGGTTGACCTCCTGATTCATATCACCGACCGATTCAATCATCGCGAATGGTTGGATAGTTTCCTTTTGGATAAAAATTATATTGACGGCATTTTATTTGCGGACATTGATCAAGATATCAATGTTGTCAAAAAAGTGATTGATCGGGGTATGCCGTATCTCGTGCTTAATAATGTTCTAAACAATGCCATGAATTATATTGCCGTTGATAATAGGAAGGCGGCCTTTGATTTAGTGGAATATCTGATTAAACATGGGCATACGAAAATTGCGACGATCGCGGGCGATTTAACAACACAGTCAGGGCAGATGCGGCTAGAAGGATATTATGAAGCTTTAGCGAAGCATGGCATTCGACCGGCGAAAAATTATGTTACTCGAGGGGACTTCTTACGCACTCCTGCCCGAATAGCGGCTAAAAAAATTCTTAATTTAAAAGATCGACCTACGGCAATTTTTGCTGCTTCGGATGTGATGGCTCTGGAGCTCATGGATATCGCCAAGGAGTTGAACATTTCAGTACCTTCTCAATTGTCCGTGATTGGTTTTGATGATAACCCCTTGAATCGAACCAGTTCCATTAAGCTGACAACGGTTTATCAACCATTGGTCGAGATGGGGCGTTCGGGACTAGAGCATCTTTATCAGATTAGTAAGGGGAAGGCTCAGTTACCCGTCAAGATTCTGCTACCAACAAAATTTGTTGTGCGGGAATCAACACAAGTGTTATAACCGTCCAAGTCAATCTCGTAAGTTGGTTGGAAACAAAATTTTATAAAACTGAGCCGTCTGGGTAATTCCCCGATGGCTCATAAAACTACAAAATGAGGGTAATACGATGACGAATACAATGACAAAATCAATTGATCTTAAGAAATACATTCGTGACATTCCTGATTTTCCCAAAAAGGGAATTATCTTTAAAGATATTTCTCCTTTATTAGGAAATCGTCAAGCTTTTCGCGAGACGATTGATCTTTTAGCAGAGCAATTTAAGAATGAAAGAATCGAAAGTATCATTGCCATTGAAGCTAGAGGATTTATTTTCGGTTCGGCTTTAGCTTATAAATTAGGGGTTGGCTTTGTTCCTATCCGTAAGAAGGGTAAGCTTCCGTATAAAACAAAAAGTATTACATATCAATTGGAATATGGCACCGATACTTTAGAGATGCACTCTGATGCGGTTTCCCCCAAAGCCCGTGTTCTAATAGTGGACGATGTTTTAGCCACTGGTGGGACTGTTCGGGCCGTCGCTGATTTATTGAAACAACACGGCGCGGTCATTGTGGGTGTTGCTTCCCTTATTGAACTGACGTTCTTAAAGGGAAAAGACAAACTAAAAGACGTTCCTCTCTATTCTTTAATACAATATTAATCTAAACAAACATTAATTTTGGTAACCATGGGCAGGCTGTCTTCATCAAGATGGATGTCCTTTTTTGTACTTACAATTGTTCTCATAATTGTTGTTATTTCATTTTCCCCATCTTTAAAGAATGGCTTTGTCAACTGGGATGATGAAGGACACCTGCTGAATAATTCCGCAATCCGTGGTCTGGATTTCAAGCATCTTAAAGAAATCTTTCAACAAAGAATCAATACCATTTATCTTCCCTTAACTCTTCTAACCTTTGCCATTGAATACCATTTTTTTGGATTTAATCCGTTTGTGTATCATCTCAATAATTTACTTTTTCATTTAATCGTGACTGTTTTAGTTTTTATTTTTTTCCGTAGGATAGGAGCGACGATAATGGCAGCGAGTTTTGCCACTCTTTTATTTGGTATTCATCCGATGCGGGTGGAATCGGTCGCCTGGATTACCGAACGAAAAGATGTGGTGTATGCTTTTTTTTATATGTTAGCTCTTGTGTGCTATTACCGGCATATCGCAGCTGTTTCTCAGAACAGGGGAAAAGAGAAGGATAATTATTCTTACGGTTATCTTGTTCTTACGACACTTCTGGGATCGCTAAGCATGTTGGCAAAACCCATGGCCTTGAGCCTTCCGTCAATCCTCTTATTATCCGATTGGTTTAGGAAGCGAAAGTTTAGTATGGAAATTTTAGTAGAAAAAATCCCGTTAGTTATAATGATAGGAGCTGTCGGATGGATTACTTACGAACAGCAAGCGCGTATACCCCAAAACACTTTGTTGGGTGGATTCATGACGTGGGTGTGGTCGTTTATTTTTTATCTAAGGCAGTTTTTATTGCCTTTTTTTCTGGTCCCTATTTATCGGCTTCCTAAGCCGGTGAGTATTTTTCATGCGACTTATTTTTTATCCATCCTTGCCTTTATAATGGTCCTATGTGTTTTATGGCGTTTTCGAAAAAATCGTTGGGTTATTTTTGCTTTTTTCTTTTATTTTTTTTCTATCTTTTTTTTGTTACGTTTTGATGATAGTGATATCAATGTTGTTGCTGACCGATTTATGTATTTGCCGAGTCTGGGGCCTTGTCTTTTGCTGGGTTTATTTTTTGAACATTGGCTGTTCGTAGCCCAAGGAAGAAAAAGGGGAGAGAAGATTTCTATGATAGTGGGAGTAGTTTTATTTTTTTTGGTATTCTCTTTTAAGACGTTCCAACAATGTCGGGTTTGGAAAAATGGAGAATCGTTATGGCGTCATCAACTTTTATTTTTTCCCAATGAATGGTTAGCCCTTAACAATCTCGCCAATGCTTATTTAGAAGGCGCCACTTATCAGCAATCCCTGAAGGAATATCGGCAGAAGGTTCAAAATAGCCAGCAAAGTTCCTATACCCTGAATCTGGATATAAGTTCCGTTAACCGTATGGAGTATTTGATTCAATTTTATAAAAAGGCGATTCAATCTCACCCCCAATACCGTGATGCGCACTTTAATCTTGCCAAATTGTATCGCGATTTAGGGAGATTTCCTGACGCCATTGAATTTTACAAAAGGTGTGTTGAGGTGGAACCGATGGATCATGATGCCTATTATAACTTAGGAAGGATCTACCAACAAGTCGATGACCCAAGGAAAGCCATTGAGGCCTTTGCACAGGCGATTCGGACTTCTCCCGATGAGGAATTTATCTATATCGATGTTATAAGAGCATATAGTCAAGCCTTGGAAGCGGATGAATCCAAGATACTATACCAGCAAGCACGATCCAAAGTTCTCCAGGCTTATCAAAGCCTGGCAAAAAGTCCGCAAGCAGCCACTCCTATGAGGTTATGGACTTATTATCGATATAACGGACAGGATGTGAAGGCGGTCGAGTCCTTACAAAAGGCAATAGATCTCAATCCTGATTATGTTCAGGCCCTATATGATCTTGAGTCTATGCTTTAGATAATAAGAGAGATGAAAAAAAATAATGATTTTTTATTGTAAAATTGTTTGTGTCATTTAGATTATATTCGAGTTAATGGGATCTCATTTTTAACTTTTTGCAGGAGAAAAGCAATGGTATTAAAAGAAATCCATCCAACATCCTCCTTACCTCCAAAATTTTTAAATATTCTGTCGGTAATTTTCATTCTGGTTATGACATTTTTCGTTTATTTCCCAACGATAAAAAATGATTTTGTCAATTGGGATGATGATGTCCATCTTTTGAATAATCTATCGGTGCGTTCTTTAGATATGGAAAATATCAAAGAGATTTTTAGTAAGCCTATTAATAAAATTTATGTTCCCCTATCCATTTTGTCTTATGCTTTGGAGTATCGGTGGTTCGGTTATAATCCTAAAGTGTATCATTTTGACAATTTACTTTTGCACTTGTTGATTACGGTATTGATATTTAGATTGTCTCTGCGATTAGGGTTGTCGACGGTTGGTGCCTTTGTGGCAACAATTATTTTCGCAATTCACCCTATTCATGTGGAATCTGTTGGATGGGTGACCGAGCGTAAAGATGTGCTTTATACCCTTTTTTATCTTTTGGCCCTATGGATGTATTTGCGATACCTTAGCGTAGAGCATGCATTGAAAAAGGAGAGATACTTCGATCTTTTTATGGTTACTTTCTTAGGTTTACTCAGTATGCTAGCCAAACCCATGGCACTCAGTTTGCCGTTGATTCTTTTCTTGATGGATTGGTTCAATCGAAGAAAAATTCAGCCCAGAATCTTCCTAGAAAAAATTCCCTTGTGCCTTTTGATCGCGGGGATTGGTTGGATTACTTATCTTCCTCATGCCCGAGTTCCAGGAAATAATGTCATCGAAGGATGCCTGATTTGGGTCTGGACATTTGTTTTTTATATTCGTCAGTTTGTTTTCCCAATCGTTTTGGTACCGATTTATCAATTGCCTGAACCGATATCATTTGCAAATGTGGAATATTCTTTATCGATGGTGATTGTGGTGGCGTTGACCTGGGCGGCTATACGATTTCGCAAGCACCGATGGTGGATGTGGGCATTGGGCTATTACTTTTTTTCGATCTTTTTTCTATTACGTTATGATTATTCCAAAGACACCAATATTGTGGCAGATCGTTTTATGTATCTATCTTGTCTTGGTTTTTGTCATTTATTGGGATATTGGAGTGACCGTATATTTTTTTCTGTCCAAGAAAAATTGAAAATTTTGAAGAAAATTTTTGCTTTGGTGCTGATTTTGATCATTACTACCCTTGCTGTTAAAACTTTTAAACAATGCCAAGTTTGGAAGAATAGTATAAGTCTTTGGCAACATCAACTTAAATTTTATCCCGATCAACATATCGCCTTAAATAATTTAGCAACCGCGTTCCGTGACTTGGATGTGTACATTCAAGCCGAAAAACGGTATTTAATCATGATGCAAATGAAATCCGAAGGGCAAAATATTTCCACCTTGGTCGGAATTGATCAAACAATCAAAATGATTGACCAATTGATCGCCATGTTTCAGAAAGCGATACAACTGGAGCCCACTTACGTTGATGCCCAGTATAACCTAGCAAAACTCTATCAAGATTTAGGATTGATCGAAGAAGCCGTAGCTGCTTATAATAAAACATTGGCCTTAGATCCAAATTATAAAGATACTCACGTCAATATGGGACAGATGTATCAGGATTTTGGACAATTTGATAAAGCGGTCGAAGCTTTTCGACGAGCGTTAGAATTAAATCCCAATGACGAAGATTTGTACGTAGATATTGTTAAAACATACAACAAGGCTATTAAATCATTTGGACCATTACCATTCTATGAACAGGCCCGGGATGAGATGTTGCATTCCTTTCAAGAATTTATAAGAACTAAGTCGCCTCGGGCACGATCTTATTTCAATTTTGGGGTTCTCTATGATGATATGGGCGATTATGAACGAGCGATATCGGCCTACCGAATGGCCTTGGATATCAATCCAAATTACGTGAAGGCCCTATATAATTTAACTAATATTTATTTACAAGCAGGTCAGCTTAAAACAGCGCTTTCTCTGTATGAGAAGATCATAAACATTGATCCCAGGTTTATAGAGGCTTATCTTAATATCGGAGTTATTGAAAGCCGATTAGGAAATTCCGAACGTGCTATCGCGAGTTTCAACAAAATTTTAAAGATCGATCCCCAGAATGCTAAGGCCTACTTTAATTTAGGTTTTATCCAGCAGAACACGGGAAAGATAACCCAAGCGATTGAATTTTACAAAAGAGCTATTGAAAGCGATTCTTCTTTTGCCGATGCTTATTATAATCTTGGCAATGTTTATGCTTCTATCAAAGAAAATGACCAAGCTATGGTCTTTTACCAAAAGGCTGTGGAAGTGAATCCAAAGCATATGAATGCTTTCTTAAATCTTTCGATCGTATCATTCCATAAAGGTGATTTTAAAGCAGCGATAAAGTATTTAGATGAAGCAAGATTGCTAGGGTATGGCCCTCCCCAGCGTTATTTAAGAGCTCTAGAGCCGTATCGGGAAGGTTCAGCGCAATAAAGTGTATTGACACTGAATAGAAGAAATGGTTTAATTTGGGGAGTATTTATTAAAGTGTTGCGCCCGCCCCAACTTTTCTAAAGGATTAGAGGTAGTTGGGACTGGCGCAAGTTTTTCTTGAAAAAAATTGTGGTAACTTGCGCCCGCACTGACTTATCTAAAGACTTAGTGGTAGTCAGCACTGGCGCAGATTTTTCTAAAAAGGATTCTGTGGCAATCTGCGCCCGTAGCTCAATTTGGATAGAGCGCGGCTCTCCTAAGGCCGGCGTTGGCCGTTCGATTCGGCCCGGGCGCATTAAATTTTGTGAAGCAAAATTTAATAGAGCAATCGAGAATCGAAAATCGAAATTTGATTGAGGAATATTCTCGATTGCGATCAATTTTCGATTATTGATTTTCAAGACATATGGCGTTTATATTCGAGAATCTGGATGTTTACAGGAAAGCCGTTGATTTCGCAGATGAAATCTACGGATTAACGGAAACATTTCCCAAAGGGAATTATTATTTGACAGATCAGTTAAATCGGGCCGCATTGTCTATATCGGCCAATATTGCGGAAGGTAACGGCAGATTTCATAAGTCGGACAGGGTTAATTTTTTCAGAATTGCTCGCGGTTCCGCTTTTGAGTGCGTTCCCATCTTGGAGATCTGTAAGCGCAAGGCCTTAATTAAAGAAGAGCAGCATTTGAAGTTGAAGAAAGATGTGGAAGATATCTGCAAAATGCTGTCTGGACTTATGAAGTATTAAAAATAGGTTAGGAGGGACCAAAATGTCTGTTATTGATATAGGATTCCTTTGTGCTTTTCTTTATAATCGCACTTCCCAAGCAAAAAATAACCAAATTTTGCCTAAATTTAGCTCCCGATTGGCTAACCCTGTACTTTCAACAGGATACAAAAATTTTTTTAAAAATTCTTGACATGCCATTGCATCCATGTAAAAATACCCCCACTTGTTATTCCTAACCCAGGGATGATTTCAATTGGACCCAGAAAGGAGGGATGGATACTTAAAAGGTCAGAAGTCATCAAAGAACTGGTCTGTTGACCGTTAATAACTAGGCCATTATATATAGTTTGTAGTTATAATCCTAGATTATATACATTAGGAGGAGAAAATGAAAAAAACGATACTATTAGCAGTGCTTATGGTCGGCTTATTGGCCATACCAGCATTTGCTAGTGTACAAAATGTCAAGGTCAGCGGCGATATAGACTCTAGCTATTTATATCGCGAAGGCTTCGACCTTGGTCGTTTTGTTAAAGGAACGGATTTGGGGCAAGATGACATTCAAAATGTCTTTTTGACCCAAACCAGACTCCGCGTTGATGCGGAGTTAACTGACAATGTCAGTGCCGTTGTGGGACTTATCAACGAAAGAGCCTGGGGTACAGAGGATGATCCATCCAGCAATAACACGGATATTGATCTTAACGTTGCCTATGTGACGTTCAAGGAGATGTTGTATTCGCCTTTGACGGTTCACATTGGTCGTCAAAACAATATCCGTTATGGGAATGGGTTTATCTTTGATTCCCAAGGACAGAACAATACAGCAACTGGGGCTTTTGCAACGATTGCTCAAGATCTGACTAAACGAAAAGCTCTGGATGCTATTCGGGCGGTATTGGACTACCATCCCTTAACCATTGACTTGTTTTATGGTAAAGTCGATGCCAACACAATTACGGAAGTCGAAGATGACCGTGATGATGTTGATGTGTGGGGAGCCAACGCCAATTATCAATTGGGCGATAAGATGAATACCGAAGTAGAAACTTATTTCTTCGCCAAGATTGATAAGAGTACTGATGGGACTGGTGGTGCCAGTGCTGATGAAGCCGACACCGTCTATGTTCCTGGTTTGAGAGCAAGCACCAACCCTATTGAAGGGTTGAACGTGCAAGCTGAAGTGGCTTGGCAAAGAGGAAACAAGGTTTTTACAACCACCGCCATAGGCAATAACCAAAGACGTGAGGCCATGGGTGCTGAGGCTATTGCCAGTTATCAGGTTCCGTTTGAAGCCACCAAGAAGTGGAAACCAGTTATCACTAGTGTGTACAGTTACACCTCCGGTGATAAGAGTAAAACCACTGAATTAGCCTATAGTCAAGAGGCATCCCGAGAAAAATACACAGCTTGGGATCCGATGTTTGAAACCCAAGGTGGTGGGACTGTTTATAATAGCCTCTTTGATTTATCCAACTCGCACATCTATATCGTATCAGCACAAGTGACGCCCATTGAAGACGTGACCGCTAAAGTCACCTGGACTGGTCTCTGGCTTGATAAGGAAGTGCGTGAAGGGTCCACTACGATCCGCCAACCTGAGGGCGGCGTTTTAACTGTACTAACGAGTACAGATAATGAAGAAGTTGGATATGAAATTGATACTGAGTTAATTTATGACTACACCGAAGATGTCCAATTGGGGCTGAACCTAGGTTGGTTTAATCCTGGGGATGCGTTTACCAGTGCCAATGAGGACATAGCATCACAAGCGATTGCTCATGCGGATGTAAAGTTCTAATTTTTATTAGAAGATTACACGCGTGAGTTTAAACGAAGCCTCCCGACGTAACGTCGGGGGGCTTCACTATTTTAAGAATAAAAAAAATCACTTGACAAAGAAATTTTAGAAGTGTATATTTGAAATGTAACTTGAAGGGCAAAGACGTCCTCTTAAGGCAGCGAAAGTCTTAAGAGGATTTTTTATTTTGATCGAGGCGCAGACGTCCTCTTTTAAAGCGAAGAAGCTTTTGAAAGAGGACTTTTTTATTGGAAAAATTCTTATTGATAAGGAGGGAACACAGATCAAAATGACTATCAAAGAAAAAATAACCATTGTCATTATGGAAGGGATCTGGGTTGTAGCGATCATCTTTGTGCTTTTAGTACGCTAATTCAAATCGTAATATAACTAAAAAATTAGTTACGAAAACTCCACATATTGGAATTAAAATCTTGGATTCCCTTTAGTGTGGCTTTGATTTTTGTTAAGAAAAATTTTTGAAAAAATTGTGTTCTGAAAAAATCGTTGACATTAAATTTTAACTATGTAAAAATACGTTTCCATTATTTTTAACCCAGTGATGATTTTAATCGGACCAAGAGAGGAGGGAGGAAATCAAGCGAGTCAGAAATCATCAAAGAAACTGGTCTATCGCGGTTATTAACTAGGCCAATTATATAATACTGAATTATCGCAATTAATCCTAGATTATATACATTAGGAGGAGAAAATGAAAAAAACGATACTATTAGCAGTGCTTATGGTCGGCTTATTGGCCATACCAGCATTTGCTAGTGTACAGAATGTCAAAGTCAGTGGCGACATTGACTCAACGTATTTGTACCGAAAAAACTTTGACCTTGGCCGTCATGACATTGGGACTGATTTGGGTAGTGATGATGTCCAGAGTGTTTTCATTACCCAAACCAGGCTTCGTGTTGATGCCGAGTTAACGGATAATGTGAGCACGGTGCTCATACTCCTTAACGAAAGAGGCTGGGGTGCTGAAGATGATCCAACTTCCAATAATACGGATATGGACATCAATGTGGCTTATGTGATGTTAAAGGAGATGTTGTATTCCCCTTTAACGGTCTACATAGGTCGTCTTAATAATCTTCAGTATGGTAATAGCTTTATTATGGATGATACGGGTCCGAACAACCAGTCCTCAGGTGCTCTTGGTTCAATAGCCAATGACCTCACTTTACGTTCTGAGTTGGATGGGATCAAGTTAGTATTGGACTATAAACCTCTTACTATTGATTTGTTTTTTGCCAAAGAGGATGCGAATACTATCACCGCTGTAGAGGACGATGAGGATGACATCGATCTTTGGGGGGCCAATGCCAATTATCAATTGGGCGATAAGATGAATACGGAAGTTGAAACTTACTTTTTTGCCAGGATTGATAAGAGTACTGATGGGACTGGTGGTGCCAGTGCTGATGAAGCCGATACCATCTATGTTCCTGGTTTAAGAGGTAGTACTAATCCTATTGAAGGGTTGAATGTGCAAGCCGAAATCGCTTGGCAAAGAGGAAATAAGGTCTATACGACAACAGCGATTGGGAACAACCAGAGAAGAGACGCCATGGGTGCTCAGGCCATTGCTAGTTATCAAGTTCCGCTTGAGGCCGTGAAGAAATGGAAACCAGTCGTAACGGGAATCTATACTTACACCTCGGGTGACAAAAGTACCTCGAGTGATTTAGCCTATAGCCGAGAAGCCTCAAGAGAGGAATACAGGGCTTGGGATCCATTCCATGAAAATCAAGGTGGTGGGACTGTATATAGTAATCTCTTTGATTTAACGAACCTCCACATTTATTCCGTAGGGGCTCAAGTTTCACCTATTGAAGATGTAATCGCGAAAGTCACTTGGTCAGGTCTCTGGTTTGATAAAGAAATCCGAAGTGGCTCTTTGACGATAAGACAAGCTGAAGGGGGAACATTGAGTGTATCGACTGGTCGAGACGATGAAGAAGTAGGGCATGAAATTGATGCTGAGCTTATTTATGATTACACCGAAGATGTCCAATTTGGACTTCTTTTAGGTTGGTTTAATCCAGGGGATGCGTTTACAAGTGCAAACGATGACACCGCCTCACAAGCCCTTGTGCATGGTAAAGTGAGCTTCTAAAGTTTTAGAAGTGAGCGTTAACAAAATGAAGCCTCTGTCCCGCCAAAGATTGGACAGAGGCTTCGTTATTAAAAGGATTTCTCCCAAAAAGACAATAAAAATCTCTTTTTTAGCTTTGAAAATCCGCGTTTTAAATTTCTCGTCGGTATTTAGATAAACCCCACACAAAAAAAATTAAAATAGTATTTTGAAATTTTCATTTATTTGTTATTATAAACTTAATCATAATTACAAATTAAAGCTTCAACTAAATTTTTATAAAAAAGGAATTTTAAGTATATGACAAAAGATGAAATCTATGATCATTTAGCTCAAGTATACTTGGGGAAAAAAAATAAAAATGAAGAAAATAAAAAAAATCAATTTAATGTATGGTTAGTGCTTAATATTGTTATTACCCTTGTTATTTTCGTGAGCTTCTTTTATGGATTAACTGCCTTCTTAACAAAACGAGGAGCGTCTCTGCACAACAGTGTGATCTTTGCTCTCACCAACAGTCCTATTCGGGTAACGTATAATCTTGATTACCCGTATCCTCCGGTCAAAACATTTTCCCTAGCGGTTCCCCAAATGAATGTTACGAAGTATAAAAATTTGAATTTTTCTATCCGGGGGATGGAGGAAGGATATCCGGGGGTGGTGAAGATCGTTTTAAAGAATCAAAAAAATGAAGTTTCTTCTTACCTTATCAAAGGTGTGCAATTGGAGTGGCAAGATTACAGTATTCCCTTAGAGGCGTTTGATCAGATTACCGACTGGACCAATTTAACCGACATCTCCTTTATCATTGAGTCATGGAATGCCGAAAAGAAAAAAGGAGTTGTGTTAATAGATAATTTATGCTTTTCCAGTTTAACCTCGAGCTCGCCTTAAGGGATGGGCGCGGGGTTTAAAAAAGGGAGGCCAAATAAGATATGAAAGTTATCTCCATAGCAAATCAAAAGGGGGGTTGTGGCAAGACGACAACGGCCATCAACTTGGCATCTTCTTTGAGTTTAAACGGGAAAAGGACACTGCTGATTGATTTGGATCCTCAAGCCCATGCTTCCTTAGGATTGGATATTGATGGCCAGGACAGTATTTATAACGTGATTTCTAAATTGACCCCACGGAAATTACGGATTGAAAATATTATTAAATCCGTAGAAGATCGATTTGATATTGTTCCTTCGAATATTTTGGTGGGAACCTTAGAGCAGGAATTAGCCGATGAGATTGGTCGCGAGCTGAAGTTGCTGGATGTAATCGCCATTATCAAGGCTCACTATGATTATATCCTGATTGATTGTCCCCCGAGTTTAGGAATTCTCACCGTCAATTCCATTCGTGCCAGCGATGAGGTGATTATTCCAGTGGAAATGAGTCGATTTTCGATGCAGGGAGTGGATCATTTGATTGACATCATTAGTCTTATCCGTGACCGGTTAAATCATCCCGTTGTTTACAAAGTTTTAATCACCATGTTTGATTCTCGACTTCGCCATTCCTTTGCGATGTTATCCAAAATTCGAGAAAAATTTTCTGATATTTTGTTTGATACCATCATTCATGTGAATGTTAAACTCAAAGAATCCGCGGTGATGGGGAAGGCGGTTGCCGATTATGATAAATATTGTCGCGGATCAAAAGATTATTTTAGTTTAGCCAAAGAGATTCTAACACCAGGACAAGCCATTAAGGAACCCATCTTCCAGCCTCTCTCGGAGAAAATGCAAGAAATGGTCAGAGTCGAGTCCGAAGGACTGACGGGAATCACATTTTCTCTACAAGCCCCGCAAGCGCACTCAGTTTATGTCACGGGAAGTTTCAATGATTGGTCTTTAGATGAGTCCTGCCGGATGAAAGAGGAAGATGGTCGTTGGATCTTGCAGCTTCCTTTAAAACCAGGCACTTACAAATATCAATTTATCGTCGATGGCAAGTGGCAGGAAGACCCAACCAACCCACAGCAAGAGCGCAATTCCTTTGGGGACATCAACTCCCTTATTGAAGTAAAATAATACAATGGATAGAAGAGAAAACAAAAAAGGGAATGCTCAGGAAATTCTCGAAGGGAAGATATTTGCCTTATTGGCCTATCTTTCTGTCCTGTGCATTATTCCTCTTGTGTTTAAAAAAGACAATCATTTTTCTCTATTTCATGGCAAACAGGGCTTAATTATTTTCGTTGGGGAAGTCGCTGTTTTTATTCTGCAAATTATCTTAGGGCCTTGGATTTGGAAGTTAGGGATGTTTGCCTTAGGGATATTTTCTTTGATTGGCATCGTTGCCGTTTTAAGGGATCACTATTTGAAATTACCGATTATTTGGGATATTGCGGAAAAGATCACACTTTAGACAATCCATCCGTTTGGGAAATTCGAAATCCCAATGACCCTTCTTAAAAGCATCATTTTTTCCTTTAAGAAAATATTTAAAAAAAGTAAAAGATCTTTAGGAAAGGTAGTTTTTCCCAAAGTTAAAAAACCAAAAAGAACTGGACGAAGAAGTAATACTTTTAAAAGATCATCAAGGCATAAGATAAGGCGAAGAAAACAAAAAATTTCTCCGAGACGAAGAGTTAAAAAAAAGAAATCATTTCCGATTAAAAAAATTTTAAGATCAAAACCCACCTCAAGAATAAAAACCAAAAGAATACAAAAATCATCCAAAATTGTTTCTACCGTTGCAGCGAGCAGAAATCCACCATCTCCCCAACTCAAGACACACCAGCTAGCAAACGTTAAAAATTTTAAAACACAGATCCCTCACGTATTCATTGGCGAGATCACACATTTCTTCTCCCGCATCAGCGTTTGTGTGATTAAGATCAGGAAAGATCAAATTAAATATGGGGATTCGTTATTGATCAAGGGCGGTATAACCAATTTTGTTCAAAAGGTGCAGTCTTTACAGATTGAAAGTGTGGATGTGAAGGTCGCACGCAAAGGTCATTTGGTAGGGCTTCAAGTTGATCGTCCGGCTCGCGTGGGAGATAAAGTTTTCAAAATTCTAAAATTTCAATAAAATCTGTGAGATAAAAACTGTACAAAGAGAAGTGAGCATGTTATATTAATAACCATCGGTGACTAATAGATATTGATGCTATTTGATCATTCTCGGCAAGAAATAAAGAATGAGTAAAAGGGAAAAAAGTCAAAGTGTGGCAGAGTATTTATTGTTGATGGCAATGGTTGTTTCTGCTATTTGGCTATTTTGTAAACCTGGTGGTCCTTTTTTAAATAACGTGCTTCC
>JAHFGK010000050.1 GCA_023247475.1 Candidatus Omnitrophota bacterium | reverse complement strand
AGGCGGGGACGGTTTTAACCCGTCAAGGCAATCGTTGGAAGCCAGGATTAAATGTGATTGGTCAGATGCATCTGACGGCAGGGTGTGACGGGCGTATTTATTTTACGAAAAAAAGAGGGAATTATAGAACAGTAGTGACTTACATTCATATTAAACCAATCGAAAAGAAAACGTCTAAAAAAGAAAAGTAAGGCTAGTATCCTGAACAATATTTTGGAAAAAAGGAAACCTAATAAGTTATGTGCGGTATCATCGGATATGTCGGCGAAAAAGAAGCTGCCCCGATCCTTATTGAAGGGATTAAGAAATTAGAATACCGTGGTTATGATTCCAGTGGAATAGGTATTATCGCCCCTGTTAATAGCCACATCGCCATTCGTAAAACTCCGGGAAAGATTCAAGATCTTGTCAATCTCATTCGAGGTCATAATTTACCCAAAGGAACCGTCGGGATCTCTCATACCCGTTGGGCCACCCACGGGGCACCCACCCGCGCGAATGCGCATCCTCATTTCGACAATAAAAATGAAATTTTGATTGTTCATAACGGGATTATTGAAAACTACCAAATGTTGAAAGGCCTTTTAATTAAGAAGGGTCATGAATTCGAATCGGAAACTGATAGTGAAATCATTGCTCATCTGATTGAAGATCACTTCCATGATGATTTGTTATCGGCCGTTCGTTTGGCTATGCAGAAATTAAAAGGGTCTTTTGCGATTGGTGTGATTTCGAATCATTGCCCAGATACGTTGATTGCGGCTCGACTCGGGTCGCCCCTGATTATCGGCGTGGGAGAGCATGAAAATTTTATCGCGTCTGATGTCCCGGCGATCTTAGACCGTACAAGGAAGGTCATCTATCTTAAAGACGGAGAAATTGCTTGCTTGAAAAAGAATTCGATCAAAATCATTAATTTCGCTGGGAAAGAAATTTCACCCAAAATTCAAGAAGTGACCTTTAATATTGAGGCGGTTCAAAAACAAGGATTCCCGCATTTTATGCTCAAAGAAATTCATGAACAAGAAGATGTCTTAAAGCAGATGCTCAGTACACGTATTAAAGGAACCAAAATTCAACTCGAAGGTGTTGGGTTAGCGGAAAAAGAATTACGCAGTATTAATCAAATTGTCATTGTGGCCTGTGGGACAGCCTATCATGCCGGCATGGTGGGAAAATATATTATTGAGCAATTATCCTCGATTCCGGTCATTACGGATCTTTCCAGTGAATTCCGGTATCGCAATCCTATTTTGGGTAAAAATTGTTTGGTCATTGCCATAAGTCAATCCGGAGAAACAGCAGATACATTAGCAGCCGTCAAAGAAGCAAAGGCGAAGGGAGCTAAGATCGTTTCTATTTGCAATGTGGTTGGTTCCTCTTTAACGCGAGAATCCGACGGGGTCTTATACACGCACGCCGGTCCGGAAATTGGGGTGGCTTCCACTAAAGCCTATACCGCCCAGTTATGTATGTTGTATCTTTTGGCTATCAAGTTAGGACTTATTAAAAAAGCAATTTCAGAGAATGATGCCAAGAAATTTATTAAAGATTTACGACAGATTCCGTCGCTGTATGCCAAACTTCTTAAGGCCAAACAATCGATTGCCAAAATTGCTAAAGAAAATTCGCATTTCGGTTGTTTTCTTTATTTAGGGAGGAATATCAATTTTCCTTCTGCTTTAGAAGGAGCTCTGAAACTTAAGGAAATATCTTATATCCCCGCGGAAGGGTATGCTGCCGGTGAAATGAAGCATGGGCCTATTGCGCTTATTGATGAATACCGGGCGGTTGTGTGTATCGCCCCTCAATCGGATACCTATGATAAAATGATCTCGAATATGCAAGAGATTATGGCGCGTAAAGGAAAAATCATCGCGATCGCAAGCCAAGGGGATAAGACCATTCAACAACACACCAGCCATGTGATTTATATCCCACCGACGAATAAATTATTAACGCCACTTTTGGTGGCGATCCCCTTACAATTAATGGCCTATTACATTGCCGTTAACCGTGGCTGCGATGTGGACCAACCGAGGAATTTAGCGAAGTCTGTTACTGTGGAATAAATAAACTATTTGTGTTATGTGTCACGTGTTATGTGTTAAGGTCACATTGAACTCTTTACATAACACAAATATCTATTTTTCATGTTATATATCGTCTCCACCCCCATCGGTAATCTCAAAGATATAACCCTTCGTGCCATTGAAATCCTAAAAAAAGTCGCTTTGATCGCCGCGGAAGATACTCGTCATACCCGTATCCTCACTGAGCATTACAATATCACAACGCCGTTAACGAGTTATTTCGAACATAACGAAATCAAAAAGGCTGATTTTCTTCTCAAACTTTTAAAAGAAGGCAAGGATATTGCCCTTGTCACCGATGCCGGTACACCGGGGATAAGTGACCCGGGCTATCGGATGATTCAATTGGCGCAGCAAAACAATATCCCCATGACGGTTGTGCCAGGCGCCACCGCTCTGATTGCAGCTTTGACTTTGTCTGGGTTGCCGGCTCATCATTTTATTTTTGAAGGATATTTACCGGTTAAGCAACAGGCGAGAAGAAGAAAATTGGAAGAGTTAAAAAGAGAAACACGAACAGTGATCTTCTACGAATCACCACACCGATTAGTGAAGACGCTCAAAGATATTGAAGAAGTCTTAGGGGATCCTGTGGTTGTCGTGTTACGGGAATTGACGAAGAAATTTGAAGAGATGAGAAAAGGGAACAGCAGTAAACTTATATTACAGTTTACAAAGATAAAACCCAAGGGCGAGTTTGTTGTATTATTACATCAAGATGAAAGAGGTTCTTAATAAGGTGTTTATTTATCAACTGTTAGCTTATTATCTTCCTCCTACCGCAATAAATTGAAATGCCCCATCAGTAGCATTGTTATTCAAGTCGAACATATAAACTTGGAATCCAGTTGCAAAGGAATTGGCAATGGCTAAATGAAATGGGGCCGAAGCAAAAACAACTGGAGTAGCTACAACAATGGCTGGATCAGTAAATGGGGTGGTGAAGGTAATTTGGTACACACCTGTCCCTATGTTAGTAGATGTAAATCCCGATCCTCCCAGAGGAGTTCCTGATTGATTCACATAACCTTTAATCATTCGTATATTATCTTGACAACCCACAGCAAATAAGTTGCTGGCGCCTGCCCCATCATCTCCTAATTTAATATTACCAACAACATCCAGCTTCTCCTGTGGATTGGGAGTTCCAATACCGACTCGGCCAGTACTCCCAACTCCTCCGGAATTTGGGAATAGGAGAAAGGCATTGGCCGTGGTAATACTATAAGGACCACCGGCCTGACCCCAGACAAAGGTATTGTCTGCAGCGGATGTTAATTGCATTGATAGTCCCCCAGCCCAAGAATAATCACCAGCAGCTGTATTTCCCTCACCACCGCTAATAGTAGCTCCTTGGCCAGATGCCAAATTATTTGAGCCACCAGAAACTGTAGAATAGATACCCTGTGCTTTGTTGGCATTTCCTCCTGATACAGTGGCAGCCTCGCCTGGCCAAGGGAATGGGGGGTTATCGCTATCCACACCTGCTTCATTTTGATAACCCCCACCAACGGTGGAGTGAAAAGACCAAGCTTTGTTACTTTGTCCACCGGCAATTGTGGTTCCCTCATGCTTTGCAATATTGTTTTGCCCTCCTCCAATTGAAGACCACGGCGCGCTATTGATGAGTGGCCGATCTTGAATTTTATTACTTTCACCGCCAGCGATAGTGGTGGAACTGCCTGGACCTGTATCATTGTCAGCACCTCCACAAACAGTTGCAAAGAAACCTCCGGCAGTATTGCCAAGAGGCTGTCCACCAGCTCCATAATTTAATCCACCTCCTCCACAGATCGTTGAAGAAGTTCCGGTAGCTTGATTAAATCGACCGCCTCCTATTGTTGAATATCGTCCACTGGCGACGTTATTATGACCGCCTCCGATAAAAGACCAGCCCCCACTGGCAGTATTGCCGTGAAAAGCATAACTGTTAACAGGATCAGAACCACCACCTCCGCCGCTCACAGTCGAGTAATTACCGCTGGCCGTGTTGCCTTCTAAAGCTGTTAGGCCTCCGCCTCCGCCCACGACGGAATACGTCCCACTGGCGGTGTTTCTTGAACCGCCTGAAACGGTTGAACTTAGTGCAGAGGCTACACTATAATGGCCAAGGGCTATTGCAGACTCTGCGCTTGCGGTGTTATTACTCCCGAAGGTAAAGGCATATGCCTGAGTGGCGTCAACGAGATAGCCGATGGCAACTGAACCGGCTCCATATGCACGGGCGTCCTCTCCCATAGCAACTGAATAATTTCCGATATTCACGTCATCCCACCGATTCGACGCGGCTCGGCCTGCACGGAAAGCAGCTTTTTTCGGATACCAAATCAATCTAGTCCCGGCACCAGTGGTTGTTAGGTTTACTCCGCTGGCATAGGTTCCCTTGGCAATAATACCACCATCTTGATCGAGTGTGAGTTTAAATTCGGGAGTCGAGGTCCCAATTCCCACTTTTTTATTTTCTGGAGTAGACGTATCGGAAAGAGAAATATCATCCCCGCTTTGTGTCCAGATCTCAATACCGTCATCAGGTCCCCATGTTCCATCGTCGCAAAACCAAATTTTATTATTACTAGCGACGTAAAGGGTCCCGATGTCACAATTCTGCCCGGTGGTAGGATCTTGACTGTGAGGTGCTAATCTCAGTGCATCGAAAAATCCTATTGGGACAGGAACATAGGTGACTAAATTAAGAGACTGGGTACTACTTTGTGCATGGACAATGCTAGTTATTGTGACACTCATTAAGAAGGTCAAAATTAGTTTTTTCATATCTATCATCTCCTTTAATAATTTACTAATATCTGTCTATTCCTAAGAATTAGGTTAGCAAACTCGTGAGCAACTAGCAACCTAAAACTTTTTATAGTTTTATCCTCCCTTACAAATGATTTAATTTTTTCATCTTGATAATTTTTAAGCTTCTCTAATAAAAAGGCCTATTCTACTCGGTAGAATAGGCCTCTAAATTCATTGGCAGCTGGCTACCCTTTAACTTTTCCCACCCCTGCATGGAAATTGTTTAGGGCCCTGTAGCTTTGTGCCCTACCCTTACGAGTAGTTTACCTTTCACAATGAGAACGTATTGTGATAGTGAAAGTATAAAATATTTATTTGAAAAATGCAATAGCCAGGGTAATTTTGGGGAAAGCGTTTCCTTAAAAATTCGTTCATTGCGTTTTTTCAGCTTGACAACTTTTGATAATAATGTTATATTTTCTCAGCACTTGACCTTTAATCCGGTCCTGTGAGGCCGGCAAGGAATGTTAATGAAAAACTTAACCTTTACGTTTGACTGCAATAATAGCTCGTTTCCTGCGAGGGGAACGGGCTTTTTTATTTTAATCGCAGTCGACACGCTTAAACAGTCTCTTTCGGTGGCAAGTTGACATAAAATTTTAGAACGAGAGAATACTTTATGAATAATGTTATTAGAATCATGGATAAAGAGAATATTCAAAGGGCGCTTATGCGTATTGCCCATGAAATATTAGAAAAAAGTAAGGGGGTGGAAAGTTTGTGTTTGGTGGGTATTCGTACCCGTGGGGCGGTTTTAGCTGAGAGGGTCAATGACTGTATTCAACAGATTGAAGGCAAGGAGATCCCGGTTGGGATTTTGGATATTACACTTTATCGAGATGATTTGACCCTTGTGGCTTCTCAACCGGTCGTTCATGAAACTTTGATTAATTTTGATATTATGGATAAAAAGATCGTTTTAGTTGACGATGTTTTATTTACAGGACGCACCATCCGGGCAGCTTTGGATGCCCTGATTGATTTTGGTCGACCAGCCCAAATTCAACTAGCTGTTTTGATTGACCGAGGCCATCGCGAGCTTCCTATCCGGGCGGATTATGTTGGGAAAAATATTCCTACTTCCATAGATCAGAATGTGCGAGTCATCCTGGAAGAAAGTGATGATCAAACAGATGAAGTCATCCTCGAGAGTCGAGAAAATCATAAGTGAAGGAAAATTTAAATATTATCCAAGAGGAAAAGGATATGGTGGAATGGACGAAACATGACCTGCTAGATCTCTCGGATTTAAGTAAAGAAGAGATAGGGATCATTTTAGAGACCGCTAAATCTTTCAAAGAAGTCTCTCAGCGCGATGTGAAAAAAGTGCCGGCCTTACGTGGAAAGACGGTTGTGATGCTATTTTTTGAGCCATCGACAAGGACGAGGATTTCCTTTGAGTTAGCAGCTAAGCGGCTTTCGGCGGATACGATTAACATCTCATTGAGCGGTAGTTCAGTCTTGAAGGGAGAATCGGTGTTGGATACCGCTAAAAATATTGAGGCGATGAATGTGGATGTGATCGTTGTACGGCACTCTTCATCGGGGGTTCCGAAGGTGTTGGCGGATGGTTTACAGGCAAGCGTTATTAATGCTGGCGATGGCTGTCATGCTCATCCGACACAGGCACTTCTAGATATGTTCACCATTAAGGAAAAACTGGGAGGAATCGAGGGGTTAAAAGTAGGTATTATTGGGGATATTTTACACTCTCGAGTAGCTCGTTCCAATATCTGGGGACTAACGAAATTAGGGGCAGAGGTAACGGTGTGTGGGCCATCCACCTTGATGCCTATTGATATTGAGAAGACAGGAGTCAAAATAACTTTCGATCTTATGAAAATTATTAAGACCAGCGATGTCCTTATACTCTTAAGACTTCAACAGGAACGACAGCAGGATAAATTTCTTCCATCAATACGTGAATACGCAAAGATGTTTGGTGTGAATAAAGAAAAGCTCCAGTATGCTAAGAAAAATGTTCTTATCATGCATCCTGGTCCGACGAATCGTGGGGTAGAGCTTTCCGCGGACGTTGCCGATGGAGAATATTCAGTTATTTTAGAACAAGTAACCAATGGAGTTGCGATTCGTATGGCTATTTTGTATTTATTGTTAGGGACAAAAGGGATGGAGGAAGATCGGTAAAAGAACTTGAAAGTTTAAAGTGAATTTTAAGAAAAGTAAAAGGAAAGGGAAAGAATGTCGTTACATATCAAGAATGCAATTATCGTAAATGCAAATAAAATTGAATCTCGACCACAAGATATTTTGCTTGAAAAAGGAGTTATTGCCCAAATTGCTCCATCCATTGAGAATGGCCAACATAAAATTATTGATGCAAAAGGTAAATATGTGTTGCCTGGATTGATTGATATGCATGTCCATTTACGTGAACCAGGGCGAGAAGATAAAGAAACAATTGAAACAGGGTCCCAAGCGGCTGCCAAAGGTGGATTTACGACGATTATGTGTATGCCGAATACTAATCCAGTTATTGACAGTTGTATGATAGTAGAAGCGATTATTAAAGAAGCCAAGCGGGTTGGGTTAGTTAATGTCATTCCTGTTGGCGCGATTTCTAAAGGACAGAAAGGCGAAGAATTAGTGGATATGTTTGAATTGAAGAAGGCTGGTTGTTTGGCCCTTTCCGACGATGGTAAAGCCGTGGTCAATAGTCAACTTATGCGTCGGGCGATGGAATATTCTAAAATGGTAGACATTTTACTCATTGAACATTGTCAGGACCATTTATTAAGTTGTGGCAGTGTCATGAATGAAGGATATAATTCTACTTTGTTAGGCCTAAAGGGAGATCCTGGCGTTTCTGAAGCCATTATTGTCGCTCGAGATATCGAATTGGCTAATTATCTCAGAGTGAAAATTCATTTGGCCCATATGAGTCTCAAACGATCGATAGAACTGATTCGTCATGCCAAAAGTCAGGGCATTCAAGTTACTGCAGAAGCTTGTCCACACCATTTTTCCTTAACCGATGAGGAGGTTAAGTCCTATGATACGAATACGAAAGTAAACCCACCATTAAGGGCTAAAGAAGATGTGGAAGCCATTAAACAAGCCATCAAAGATGGAACTATTGATTGTATTGTGACCGACCATGCTCCTCATACTGCGGAAGAAAAGGAACTGGATTTTGACCATGCCCCTTTTGGTATGGTTGGGTTAGAAACCGCTATCGGGCTGGTAATTACAGAGCTTGTGGAACAGAAAGTCATTACTTGGCCACAAATGGTGGAAAAAATGTCGACTTCCCCAGCTAGAATAGTTGGGCTTAAGGGCAAGGGGTCAATTAAAGAGGGATACGACGCCGATGTGACCATTATTGATCCCCAGATGGAATGGATAGTTGAAAAGGAAGATTTTGTCTCCAAATCCAAGAATTCGCCCTTTATTGGCCGTAGGCTTAAGGGGCTGGTTACTACCACCATCCTTGGTGGGAAGGTGGTTTACCAGCGTAAACAAGGCACTTTTACCTAATCTCTGCCCTATTTTGCCCCCGTAGCTCAACGGATAGAGCACTAGCCTCCGGAGCTAGTGGTACAGGTTCGATTCCTGTCGGGGGTATTCTGCATATTGGTAGAATTTAATGCTAATAATGGACATTATAGTAAATATCTATTAAAGTGGAGTAAATTACCCATAAAATAGCAATATTATAATTAATTTTTATATTAAATTAACTAATTTTAAGCTAATATTTGTATGAAAGTGGATATATAAGTATAGTTCAGCATATAAATTTTAGGTAATTTAGTATTAAAAATGGTTGAAATAGCGAAAAATTTTAGCTGGAGAATGGATAAATGGGCCAACAAAAACTAACTATTTCTGTGATTGGTGGTCACAATATTGATAAGAAAGTGGAACAATTAGCCCATAATATTGGCAAAATTATTGCTAAAGTGGGTGCAATACTTGTTTGTGGAGGCTTAGATGGGGTTATGATGGCGGCAGCCCGAGGGTGTAAAGAAGCTGGTGGTTTAACTATTGGTTTATTGCCAGGAAATAGCAAAAATGATGCTAACCAATTTATTGACATAGCTTTACCAACATCCATCGGTTATGCTCGAAATGCGATCGTAGCTTGTTCGGCCGATATTATAATAGCCCTACCAGGGAGTCATGGGACCCGCTCAGAAATATCGTATGGCATAGTGTTTAAACGGCCCGTTATTGATTTAGGGGGATGGAATATTGAAGGGATGATTAAAGTCAAGAACCATATTGAGGCAGAAGTGAAAATTAAGGAATTAATTGCTAATATCCAGAACGATAGTGATGCAGCCTCATAATAAGTGTCCTCGCTTACTTAAAGGGAAGAATAGATGCCTGAATTACCAGAAGTTGAGACAATAAAAAGAGATTTAGTTGAAAAGATCTTTAACAAAAGAATTATTAATATTTTTGTTTTGGATCCCCGCGTTATACGAAATACGGATCCGAAAGTATTCATCCAGCATTGTATTAACAAGACGATTTCCGAGATCTCCAGACAAGGCAAAGCTATTGTTATTGGATTTAGAGAAAAAGGATATCTCGTGATTCAACCAATGATGACTGGTCAGCTCATTTGCCATAATGGAAGGAGAGATGAAGGGTTAGAAAAGGCCACGAAAATCATTTTTGAGCTTTCTAATGATCTTTACCTAAACTATAATGATCAACGATTGTTTGGCCGGATTCATTTTGTCAAAAAGCTAAAAGAGATAGCCTATTTTCAAACTATCGGTCCTGATCCTCTGGGCCCAAAATTTAATTTTCCTTGGCTTAAAGAGGCGCTACAAAAGCATAAAGCTCCCATTAAATCGCTTCTGATGCATCAGAATTTCCTGGCTGGGATAGGCAATATCTACGCCTCGGAAATACTTTTTCGTTCTCATATTGCTCCCCAACGACTAGCCAATTCATTAAGGCAAGGGGAGATCCGTTCATTATACAAAGCCATTAAAAACGTTCTTAGCGAAGCTATCAAATCTCGAGGGACATCGATGCGCAATTACCGTGATACAGATGGGAAAAAGGGGAATTTTATTCATCGGATTAGGGTCTATGGACGGGAAAATCAAAGATGCCCGTGTTGTAAGACCCCTATCACCAGAATTGTCTTGAGTGGTCGTAGTACATTTTATTGTCATCAATGTCAGACATAGTAGACCAAATTGAATTCATAAAAATATCATGAAAAAACGTATCCAGACTGATAGTTTCGTCCTAGCCTCAGCTATTATTTTTACCGGATTTTTGTTGTATCGATTTCCATTTTTATATCCCCAAAATATTATTTTTGAGAATGTGGCCGACTTTTTAGGGATGAAGTTTATTCTAAAGGGAATATTTTTGCGCATGGTGGCTCGTGGCCATAAGAAAGCCAATTCGCAGAAAGGAAGAGGACTGGTAATAACAGGACCGTACACGGTTGTTCGTAATCCAATGTACTTTGGAAGTTTTCTGATTGGTTTAGGGTTTGTCTTTATCCTTTGGCCGTGGTGGGGCTGGCCAATTTTTGTGGGGATTTTTTACTTGCGTTTTAGTCGGCAAATCCGCAAAGAAGAAGAATATTTACGAGCTCTTTTTGGGAATGAATTTGAGAATTATTGTCGAGGAGTGCCGAGATTATTTCCTCAAATAGAAAATTTAGGCAAAATCAAAGTCAAAGAAGCTTTTCCATTTCAGGAAGCCTGGGTTACCAAAGAAAAGTTTGGATTGTTGAGTTGGCCTGTTTTGGCGGTTTTATTGGATATCATTCAGCAGAAAATAGTTTTTGGTTGGGCTAATGTAAAGCAGATGGTAGTCATTTTTCTGGCAGCCATCATTGTTTTTATTCTTGAACTCTGCTATTACTATAAAAGAACCTAACCATTCATGGACAAAATTCAATATACATCCAAAGTAGTTTCAAATGAAAAACTATGTCCACGGTTTTATCGTTTGTGCATTGACGCCAAACCGATTGTGAAAAGAATTCAGCCAGGACAGTTTATTCATATTCGCGTCGCGGAGGGCTTAGAGCCGTTTTTCCGTCGGCCGTTTAGCGTTTATCGCGCACAAAATTATATTGAGATTCTTTATGAACCCATCGGTCTTGGGACCAAGATTTTAGCGACCAAGAAGAAGGGAGATGATATTGATATTTTAGGACCTCTTGGAAATAAATTTAGCATGCCTCCGGCGGGAACAAAACAGGTGGTTATGATCGCGGGTGGGATTGGGGTTGCCCCATTTTTAATTTTATCGGACATCTTAAAGAAGAGAAAGCAATATGAGCTTGTACTTTTGTATGGCGGGCGAACAGGCGGGCATGTTTGTGATATGAGGGAGTTTAAAAAGAACGGATGCAAGGTTTTTGTTGCAACCGATGATGGAAGCGTTGGCGTGAAAGGACGCGTTCCCAAATTATTTTCAAAGATCAATTCAGATCCGCGAACAACTTTTATTTATACATGTGGCCCCAATCCGATGACTGCTGCTGTTCAGGAGTTTGTTAAGACGCATAAGTTGCGTGGCGAGGCAGCATGTGAAGAGGTCATGGCCTGTGGCTT
This sequence comes from Candidatus Omnitrophota bacterium, assembly GCA_023247475.1. GTDB lineage: Bacteria > Omnitrophota > Gorgyraeia > Zapsychrales > JAHFGK01 > JAHFGK01. The sequence goes on along the minus strand of JAHFGK010000050.1, from coordinate 2,520 downwards.
GGGGGCTTGCTTGGGGTGTTCGATTAGAACAAGGTCTGGATATAAGACAGTCTGTTATGATGGCCCTGTATTTGATTTGCACGAGGTGATTTTTGAACATAGTGGTTAGCTAACCGCTAATCTGAGGAGAATAATTATGAACCCAGTACTTTATATTTTAGTCGGTATCATCGGTGGGATTTTTAGTGGTGCCTTTGGAATTGGTGGAGGGGCTATTATGGTGCCGCTTTTAGTTTATCTTTTTGGTTTAACGCAGCATCAAGCTCAAGGAACGGTCTTAGCCGTCCTGTTAATGCCGGTTAGCATACTTTCAGTTTTGCGTTATTATCAAGCGGGAAATGTTAAAGTCCAAATAGCATTGATAATTGCCGTTGGATTTTTGTTCGGCGCGCTTTTAGGCGCACATTATGTTCAAGGTGTTTCCGAAACCAATCTGAAGCGCGCCTTCGGGATATTTTTAGTGTTGATTGGGCTCAAGATGGCGTTGTTGAGATAGGGGCATGGGTCAAGTAGCAAGGGTAGGGAAAACAACAAAATCTTTGCACCATGACCCTTGTCCCTTGACCCTAAAAATATGAATCTTTCCGTCAAAATAGCCAATGTTACGTTCAAGAACCCTGTGACCGTGGCCTCGGGTACTTTTGGTCACGCGGAAAAGTTTTATAATCAGGAAGAGGTTAAGAAATTAGGTGCCATTGTCCCTAAGACCGTTACTTATTTCTCTCAACAAGGAAATTCTCCTCCGCGCATCATTGAAACACCGGCAGGGATGTTAAATGCTATTGGGATTGAGAATCCTGGTATCGATGGATTTATTGAGAAAAAACTTCCTTTGTTTCAAAAAATCGGCGTGCCTCTCATTATCAGTATCCTCGGTCATACCGACGAACAATTTATCAAAATTACTGAAAAATTAAATTCGGCCGGAGGTATTAGTGCCCTAGAACTAAATTTGTCGTGTCCCAACCTTAAACACAAAATTTTAGTAGCACAGGATCCGATGGCGACTTACCGTGTGGTTGATAAAGTTAAAAAAAACTCCCGATTTCCGGTGATCGCGAAATTGGCACCCAATGTCACTGATATTACCGAAATTGCCTTAGCGGCTCAAGATGCTGGCGCGGATGCCGTGAGTTTGATTAACACATTTGCAGCAATGGTGATTGATGTGAGAACTAGAAAATCAGTTTTAGGAAATTTTACCGGCGGTCTAAGCGGTCCGGCGATAAGACCGGCCGCTCTTTATTTTGTTCACCAAGTGGCTCGGAAAATAAAAGTTCCCATCATTGCCATGGGAGGAATTATGAACGCCGATGATGCTTTACAATTTTTGATTGCTGGGGCGAGTATGGTCGCCGTGGGGACCGCTAATTTCGTTAATCCCCGCGCATCCTTAGAAGTATTGGAGGGGATCAGGGTGTACATGAAGGAGCATAAATTGGACGACATTCGGGAAGTTATTGGAAGTGTGCGGGAAGCGCGGCATTGATTTCTAAAAAGGATGTGAGGCAAGAAATGAAAAAAACATATTTATATAAATTTATTTTCATTTTAGGGGTTATTGTAGGATTGAGTGGGGCGGATTTGAATTCTGGCGGAGGGGAGGGAAAATTTAAATCTGGTTCTGAACCGGATGGGTTTCGGGGCATCAAATGGGGTACGGATATTTTAAAAGATCCTGATCTGCAGGTTTATTCGAAGATTGGAAATTCGGAAATAAGATATCAAAAAGTCAATGAGAATTTAAACATTGGTGATGCCAATGTCGCCTATATCCATTATCGCGCTCGGCCAGATGGATCATTTTTGGGTGTAGATATCCTGGCGGAAGGTGAGGATAATTGGAAAAAGATTAGAGAGTACATTGTTGACAAGTTTGGACCATATTATTCCATATATCTTCATAAGCATCAAGAGTTGTTGTTATGGGGAAGCAAAACCGTACTTGTTACTCTGGCAAATTATCATTCTTCAAAGTCTCAAATAACGTTACTCGGCATTATGTATATTGAGAAAGTATTGAAGGATGACAAAGAAGTAGGAGGAGAAGCTGTTTTGAAGGATTCTCTCTATGAGCCTTGTGATTTAAACCAAGACGGTCAATGTAATGAGTATGATCAGAAACTTTATGATAGTACTGTAGAGGAATAAATAGATTTGTGTTTGGGTACGTCTAATTTAGTAACATATGATGATGAATACAAAAAAACAAAATTCTCAACTTATTATCGCCCTTGATATCAACAGCCTGGCGGAGGTGCGCAGCATTGTTACCAAGCTTTCCAGCGTTGTTGATATTTTTAAAGTCGGTAGTCAACTTTTCACTTCCTGCGGTCCGGCGGCGGTACGTTTCATCGAGGCCCAGGGTAAAAAGGTTTTCTTGGATTTAAAGTATCATGACATTCCCAATACGGTGGCTAATGCCGTTGAGGCGGCAATTAGCCTTAGTGTGGCCATTGAGCGAAGTATGCATTACTATAGTCGACAACGAGGTAAAATCCTAGGGTTATTTATGTTGAC
>JAHFGK010000228.1 GCA_023247475.1 Candidatus Omnitrophota bacterium | reverse complement strand
ATCGGGCACTGTATCAATCAAAGAAAGATGGGAAAAATAGGATTAGTGTAGTTGATTGATTATGAGATAGATTGTTTATAATTTTGGGAAAATGGGGACAGCGCCCTGTCCATGGACAGGGCGCTGTCCCCATTTCTATTCTATGCTAAAAAAAATTATTTTATTTTTAATTTTTTTCTTTTACTGCGTAATCGTTTTTCTTTATTCCGCTTTGAATTCTCCTCGGTTTTGGGAAAAGCTGACCCTTCAGTTTGTTCGTGCGCAATACACTGACATTGAAGTCAGCGAATTTAAGATCGGCAAATCACGATTTCAACTCCCTTTAAAATTGAATTTCAGCAATATAAAATTTTCGTTAACGAAAGAAAAGGAAATGTATGTAATTAATCTGAAAAACGCCGTGTTAGACTTGGTGAATCGAAGACAAATCCAAATTCAGCTTCGGGGTTTAGGCGGCCGCGCATCGTCATTTACTTTTAATCAGGCGGATGCGCTGTTGCTCATATCTCCTTCGCGTAAGGGAAGCAGTATCAATGGCGACTTGAAAGTCGCGGAAATGGATTTGAATTCCTATCAATTGAGAGATATCGCGGCTAAAATAATTGGCGAGCCAAATCAAATCCGATTTAAGGATATCATCGCAAATTTTTATGACGGCCAAATGAGTGGTGAGATTTTGCTGGATTATCATAAGCAGATAACTTATAGTATAGAAGCTGAACTAACACATGTCAGTTTAAATCGAATGCGAAGTGTCAATCCCGCAGTATTCTCGAAAATTCAGGGACAAGTGGACGGACATTTGAAGGCCACTGGAGATGCTAAAAAAATTCACTCGATTCAATCTTCCATTAACGCACCCAGCGGTGGTGAATTGAAAGCCTCGTTGCTGAGCTATCTTGTTCGATACATTCCACCCAGTCAGCAGCGGGATGACTTGGAAGAACTTGTTGCCACTGATGGTGATGTCTCCTTTGAAAAGGCGAATTTGCAGCTGGAAAGTGTCAATGACAAGAAACTTCTCAATAAAATCAAACTTGAAAGTAATAAATTTAATCTCGACATTAATTTGGATGTGGAAATTAATATTGAAGGTGGTCTTAATAATCTGTTGAATTATTATTCCAAAAAGCTTTCACGTTGAAATGGAGGGGGATATGATAGGACTTAATAATAAATCGTGGACGCTGGAGTGTCTACTGATAACGTGCTTGGTGTTTTATGGCTGTACCGTCAAAGCGGTCGGAGACCCCAAACGTCCTATTACGATTGAAGCCCACATCACGCTCGATATTAAGGGGCTCAAAGATACTGCCTCGGATATTGAAGATTTCGTCAGTGGTCAAAAACCTAAAGAGAATCCGCCAGTCAAGCAAGGAGGTTAAAAATGTTTAGGACTTTATTATCTATTGTCACCGCGATTACTTTGATTATCCCATTTACTATTTCGATAACATCGGCGGAAGGTAAATATAGTATTAAAGAAATGACGCCCGACGTCCAAACTGCCCTCAATAACCGTCGTGATCGGTATGAAAAACTGCGTAGTTTAAAAGAAGCGGGAATGGTGGGGGAAAATAATAAAGGGTACGTGGAAGTTTTAGGCAATGACCCAGAAGCCAAGGCTATTGCGGATGCGGAAAATAACGACCGTCGTTTTATTTATATGACCATTGTGGAGCAGAACAACCTTCCTAAGGATGCTTTAGCAACGGTCGAAATTGTGTTCGCTCAGGAACAAAGCGACCGAGCTAATCCCGGGGATAAAATTCAACAGGAAGATGGCCGTTGGATGACAAAATAAATAATCAAACCTTTCAAAGTGAATCCGAAATATAAAAGAATGATTCAATTGATGCAGCAAAAAGAAAAAGCTGTATCGAAAAAGATAGGGAAGGCAAAACAAAAAAAGGAAGAGTGGTTTTTATATATTCTGCGGTGCTATGATGGATCCCTTTACACGGGGATCACCAAAAATTTAGAAAAACGTTTTAAAATGCACAATGCGGGTAAAGCCTCCCGCTATACCCGCACGCGGCGGCCAGTGGAATTGCTTTATAAAGAAGTTTGCCGGAGTCGGACACAAGCTTTAATTCGAGAATGCGTTATTAAATCTCTCCCCAAACATAAAAAGGAAGAATTGACCCAAAGTGGGATCTAAAGAGGGAAAGGAGTTTTTAAGATGGCAACGCTATTTACCCGTATCGTTAAAGGAGAGATTCCCTGTCATAAGATTTTAGAGGATGAAAAATATTTAGCTTTTTTGGATATCCGTCCGATTAATCCCGGGCACACGTTGGTTATTCCAAAGAAAGAAATTGATTATATTTTTGATATGGATGATGATCTTTTAACCGGACTCACGGTTTTTGCTAAAAAGGTGGCGATTATGATTCGCAAAGAGATTTTGTGCAAAAGAATTGGTGTGATGGTCGCAGGATTAGAGGTCCCCCATGCCCATATCCATCTCATTCCTATTTTTGAATTGGCCGATTTAAATTTTGCCCGGGCCAAATCTACTCCCAATGAAGAACTCGTCAAGGTGGCGGAGAAAATCCGCGCACACGCCCATGAGGGCGGTCTTCGTAAGAATAAAAATTGATAGTGCATTATTACTTGACAAACGTTTTAAATATTTTATAATTATACCGACTGGTAGGTATATTAATGAGGAAGCCGGAACTGAGGTCAAAATCAAAAGAAAAATTGCTGGATGCCGCTGAGGAGCTGATGCTCATCAAGGGTTTTGCCGCCACGAGCGTTGATGAAATTTGCCGAGAAGCAAAACTTACGAAGGGGAGCTTCTTTCATTACTTTGAAAATAAAGAGCATTTAGGTAAAGCGGTATTAGAACGTTTTTGTTCATCCTCAAGGCAAAAGATGCAAGAAGAATGTTGTCCAAAAGAAGGTGATCCTTTAAAGCGTATTTACAACTATGCTGATTTCGCCATTAAGATGGCTAAAGATCCCAAACTAAGCAAAGGTTGTTTGATCGGGAAATTAGCCCAAGAGCTTTCGGATACATACCCACAGATACGGTCATTATGTGCTAATGGATTTAACGAATGGGCTAAAATGTTAAAGAAGGATTTAAAGGAGGCGAAGAACAAATATGCTCCCAAAGCCTCTTTTGAGGTAGAGAGTTTAGCCGAACATTTTATTGCGATCCTGGAAGGATCTCAGGTTTTAGCTAAGGCAAAGCGAGATAATAGGATCGTGGAAAGGAATATGCAACATTTTAAGCAATATTTGAAGATTCTATTTAAACGGTAGATATTATTTTTTTTTAATTTGTTGTATACCAACTAGTCGGTATCCTATATAGGAACAGGAAAGGAGAACGTTATGTCAGAAGAAAAGAAGGATCATCAGGAATCAAAACAGGGTCCCTGCTGTCATACGGGGAGCAGTTGTT
>JAHFGK010000227.1 GCA_023247475.1 Candidatus Omnitrophota bacterium | reverse complement strand
TAATAATCGAAAATTTTTAAACATTCTTATACACATACACATTAATATTAGGGAAGCCATTATTTTTTCTTGACCAAGTCTTTTAATAACCACTCCATAAGCATGTCGATATGTTTTTCACTGCGAAAACTGTATTCCACGGACGGATTACTGGTTTTAAACCAGACGACATCGCCGGTCTTACCATCCACCAAGCCAACAATCATCATACTGGGATTGGTGGGTAGCAACGCCGAACCCGTCAATACCGCCAGCGAAAGATTCCACCACCATAAAGCGGCCCGGCCGGCCGTTGCTTCGTAATCAAAACCGTAAACAAACAATAACGCGTCGGTTTGAACGATGCTGGATAATTCCTGGACCTCTTCCCCCAACGTATAATCAAAATTTTTTAATTTTGCCGGAAAAGTATTTATGTCGGAATAGGCATGGAGGAGCGCACTGAGGCATACCGCCTCATACAAAGCACGATTCGCTGTCCAAACGTCTTTGTGATTAGTTTTAAGCCAGTCTTCACTGACAAATTTAATTTCGAAGCCATAGCGCTCGCCTAAATGTTTTTTTAACGCGGCTTCGATGAGCTTTTTGGACTGGTCGCTCCATTCATCGATTTGCTCCGTCACCCCACCGGCGGTGATTTTGAAGACTTTTACATCCGGCGGCATGACGGCGATGGTTTTTACGGTTTTGATGGTGGAATCGAAAGAAGGCGCGGTGCGTAGCGTCGAGGCGCAACCCGAAAAGAAAAAAGCTAAAAATCCAATAATGAATAATTGTTTTTTGGGGAAAGCTATCATGACGAATATTTTATTCGAATGGAGTTAAAAATTTCAAATAAGTCGCCTTGGCGAAATAGGAGACGTTACTAAAAGTGTCATTTATTGTTTTAACCCTTCGCCCTTTCTTAGACCGTCTTTTGAATAAGTGAAAATAAGTCATCAAGTATTGAATTTACGTTCAAAGCTATAGTTATTTTTAACAAGTTCGATAAATTGTCCATACTGCAGAGGGTAAACAGAGCTGTAGTTTGTAAGCAAATTTTGGTGGTTTTACCTTTGCTCCATTTACTTAAATTCAACCTATTATTTTTATACTCTAAAAATATTAACGGGTCCTCACTATGTGTTATAGAGGAAGCAGGGCGATAGAATAGCTTATAAGTAGAAACGTACATTTCCTTAATTTCTCCTTCTAATTGTTCAGCTGCATTTCTCGGTCGAAGTGCATACTTTTTCTTTATATCATCCTCAGTTATTGTCTCACCATACTTTGTACGAAAATATTTAATTGCTTCCTTTTTTCTTTCTAAATAAAAATTCTCATCTACCTTCTCTTCGCCTTTAGGAACTATAGAATTAAACTCCTTGACTGCCGAAGCTTCAGATAATGCCCGAGAATGCATATATAATTCAGCTCGTTGTTCAGAATCCTTTTCAGAGACAAATATTAAGTATGCTGTATTTTCAACTAAAGATCTGGTTAATATTGTAGCCTCTTCATCAAATCCTTTTTTACAAAGAATTGTTATTGCCTCTAACAATCGAATTGTTTGGATAAATAAAGCAATACAAAGTCGTTCCGCACCAGGTGAAAAATTTTCCCATTTATTTTCTATGACTCCAACCAACTTCTTGCTAATTTTAAGAGTTTTCTCAGATAATGAAAAATAATCTTTGAATTGGCGCTTAATTTTTAAAATTTGGATAAACCTAGATAAATTCATTATCAAAAATTCTAGAAGAAACTTGAATCTACACCGGAAAAGAAGGAAAAGAAGGAGAAAGAAGGTGCCAGGCACTTTCTGGGGACACCTAACTTTTAAGCTTCTTGGTAATATTAAACTGAAACCACTCTGATCCTATCGCCACTACTTTTTCAAACTCGAATTCATCAAATTTGAAATCTTTTACTTCTCCCACTTCGGGATTCGGATCGATGATCGTATCCTCTTCGCCCAAGTGATAATATCGACTCGAACTATAAGGCCAGTCTTCTGCACGTTCCACCAGCCCTGCACGAATTGGATTATCCTCTACATACCTCCCGCATGCATACAAATACCGCTCATTTTCAATCAGCTTACACTTGAATCGGTCTCTCCACACCGGCCCAAACCGTTTTTGCTTCTGATTATACCAGTGCGCGCAGTCCTTTTTGATCGCTTTCATCCCTTTTGAGAATTTTTCGACATCCGAGATTTCAACCACAAATGAATATGTGTTTGCATGACACAATAATGGAACACCTTAAAGCCATACTCCACTTTTCTTTCTTTCAAAGTCTTTTTGAATTGCTCAAAATCTTCCCGGCTATCAAAAATTTTACGTTTCTCTATCGACCGTGTAAACACATGCGCGTAACAGCCCTTATGCAATAATTCGCTTCTCGCAATCCGTCCCATCCATTCTCATCCTCCCTATCTCCCTGTCCCCATTTTGTGCCTGGCACCTTCATCTACTTCATCTTCATCCTCCTTCATCCATCTTCTTGAATTCGAATTATGTGGTGTGTCCCCCGTTGGGACAGATATCCGCTTCGCCCTATTACCTATCGAATTCTTACAACCACTCCGTCTTTGATATATGCATAAACTGAATAAAAATATTTTCCTCGTTCATCTCGACTTGAAAATTCGTAGGTTAAAAGCTCATCAGCCATTCCTTCAGGGCAATCTGCAGCATAGCAGTTTACGTCTAAAGAGTAAGGATAAACATCGACTATGATTTTCTTTGGTTTACCAAAGTCTTTAATAAATTCTTCTTTAGTAAAACCCACATATTTTGCATCTAATATTTTTGCATCGAGCTTCCTAACCTCACTAGTGGCCTTGGCTTTCTGAAAATCACTACTATCTGCTGAAGCACATCCACAATTAAACAATAAAAGGAAAATAATAAAAAATCTGATTATCTTCATTTTATCCCCTTATCTGTAGATTGGATTTCGATAATATCTCGTCGAATGAAACGTTGCAAATGTTGTTACTCCAACAGTCCCATAGACAGCACTTTGAGCAGGATTAAATGTTGAAAGAACTCCTATGGGATCGCCCCAATTTAGACTATATGAAGAATAAGCACCAATTGAATTTGATAAACTCGTCGCTGTTGACCTAGAAACAACAGGTCCAATCCATTTTATTGAAACATCATTAAATTTTAATCCTCCAGCAGCGGATAATTTTATACCTGCGCCTAAATTTAATGTTCCTTCGCTATGTGCTAGTATAAACTTTCCCTCTGCTACATTCAAATAATTTGCCGCCTGTTTCGCATAGGGACCATTTACACCCATTCTTTTAAAACCAGCCCTAAATAAGTCACTAAGAGGATTTCTTGACTTATGGTAAATAACGGTCATTTGATTTTCATTTGGGACCAAAAACAGGACCGGGTACCCAGAACTCATTTATTCACTCAGACTTACTAATGATGTGTCACCGTAATGATCAATTACTGATCTTTCACT
>JAHFGK010000049.1 GCA_023247475.1 Candidatus Omnitrophota bacterium | reverse complement strand
CAAGCGCAGCTTGAATTTTAAAAGCACCACGCCTGTAAAGGCGTGGGTATCTATACAGCTGTGGTTATAAAAGTTATTGGTATCTTGATGTGTCCTTAATTCTTTAGAACTTCCTTCTTTAAAGTCTACGGTAGGTCTGATATAATTTGCGGGGTCGGAAAATTTTTCCGACCCCGCATTCCGAACGCAGCGCAGTGAGGGATCTTGCGATCAATAATAGAACCGTCCTTTTAAGATGCTCTTCAATTCCCTAGAATTTTTAATTTTTTTTGCGATTGTTTACGGGCTTTACCTTCTTTTAAACCGCCAACACCAATGGCAAAATTATATGTTGCTGGTCGCCAGTTGTATTTTTTACGGCGCCTGGGATTGGCGATTTCTATTTCTTATATTTACGTTCATCACAATGGATTTTTTGTTTGGTCTTAAGATTTATGAGGCCAAAAATGAGAAAACAAGAAAACAGCTCCTTGCTTTAAGTATAACGATCAATTTGTCGATCTTAGGATTTTTTAAATATTTTAATTTTTTTGTCGATAGTTTTTGCGGTCTTCTCAACTTTTTCCACATTCCTTTTTCTCTGGTAACGTTACATATTCTCCTTCCGGTAGGGATTTCCTTTTATACCTTTCAGTCGATGAGTTACACCATTGATGTCTACCGAAATAAGATGATACCGACTAAAAGATTCTGGGATTATGCTTTATTCGTGACCTATTTCCCCCATCTGGTGGCCGGGCCCATTATGCGGGCCAAGGATCTCTTACCGCAAGTACTTTCCTCTCGAAAATTAAGTTTAGAAAAGTTTTATGAAGGATCATTTTTAGTTTTTTGGGGGTTGTTTGAAAAGATTTTTATCGCTGACAATTTGGCCAAGATCGTTAATCCCATCTTTGCCAGTCCGCCTCCGTATAATGGAGGGGAGGTCTGGGTGGCGCTTTATGCTTTTTCTTTTCAGATCTTCTGTGATTTTGATGCTTACTCTAATATGGCGAGAGGTTTGGGGAAGTGTATGGGTTTTGAGATCCTGTATAATTTTAACCTGCCGTATTTTTCCACGAATCCACGGGAATTTTGGCAACGATGGCATATTAGTCTTTCGAGCTGGCTTAAAGGTTATTTATACATTTCGTTGGGAGGCAACCGTCAATCAGAAATGATGACTTATCGGAATCTAGCAATCACGATGCTGTTGGGTGGATTGTGGCACGGCGCCTCCTGGACGTTTATTCTGTGGGGCGCTTATCATGGTCTGTTGTTGATTGTGTATCGGTATTTTCCCGTTTATCGAGGGGAAGTTCATTCAACACCACCGATGTCCCGAAAATGGTTTATCCCCAAAGTGATTTTATTTTTTCACTTAGTGACGTTGGGTTGGCTTCTGTTTCGGGCACAGTCGATACATCAAGTGGCACAGATGGTGTCTGCCCTGCTCTTTTCGTTTTCAGTGGATCATGCCACCCTTTCGTTATTCTTAAGATTCCTGGGTTTTGTCGTTCCCTTAATCATGATTCAGTTGGGACAATTCAAGACCGATGATCTGATGTTCCTTTACCGAAGACATTGGTTGATAAAAACGATAGCTTATGCTTTAATGAGTTATGCGATGCTCAGTTGGGGGGTAATGAAAGCAGAAGAATTTATCTATTTTCAGTTTTAATTCCGTGTGAGGGCTTGTAGTGAAGATATCCTACCTTTCAATAATTGGTAAAGTTTTTTTACGGGTCATTTTATTCTTCTTGATCCTGGAAGGATTATTACGCTTAGGAGGAGCAATCTTTTTATGGGTTCAGGACTATCAAAATAAGATAAATTTAGGAAAAGAAAATGAGTATCGCATTATGTGCGTGGGGGCGTCGATGACCGCTTTAGGAGGGGAGGATTCCTATCCAAAACAATTGGAAAAGATTCTTAACTCTCAACAAAATGATAGTAAGTTTAGTGTGATTAACAAGGGGATCCCCTCTTTTACGACTGGCCAAATTGCCTCCCGTTTAGAAAATTTTTTAGATGAATATAAGCCTCATATTGTTGTATCGATGGTCGGGATTAATGACGATCCAAATGCTTTTGTTGAAAAGGATAAAAATTTGAGCTTTCTTGACAGATTTCGGAGTTACGAATTAGCTAAACGGATTTGGTCCAAGATAACACACCGCGATAAAAAAGAAGAACAAGCTGGTCCTTTGGATCAAATAATAAAAAAATTCGAAGAACAAGCAAATCACAAACCCAAGTCCACCAATTTCGCGCAATTAGCTGGCCTCTATCGAGCAACGAGCCAATGGGAAAAAGAAAGAGAAGCTCTTCTTAAAGCGGTTGAACTAAATCCTAACAATTATGAAGCCTTTGGTTATCTGGGCTGGAACTATAAACGTTTTGGACAATATAAAGAGGCCGTAACAGCCTTTGAAAAATGGGTCGAGCTCAGCCCACCCACGAGTGAGTCGAGAATGCTTGCTTATGCTAATCTTGCCGAATGCTATAAATTATGGGGAAATTACAAAGAATCGGAACGAGTTTATTTGGAATCTATTGATCATTTTCCTAATCATCCGGGGGCTTTTGGTTGTTTAGGAGATCTTTATTTAGAACAGGAAAGGTATGATGATGCAGAGAAATTTTACCATAAACAACTTGAGGTTAATCCTAAAGCCTCTTTATGGTATGGTAAACTTGCTCATTGCTATCGACGTAATGGACGCCTTGAGTTAGCCGAACGTTTGTTACTCCAAGGTATAAAACTTAATCCCAAGGAGATGGATTTATATAGGAAGTTGGGTTCTTGCCTTATTGAAGATAAGAAGTACGAAGTTGCTGAAGGTGTACTCAAAAAAGCTTTAGAGTTGAGTTCTCAGGATCAACAAGAAGAGGTCAAAATTTATTCTCTCCTTTCCGAAAGCTATGAGGCTCAAGGGAAATTACCGGAAGCGGAAAAATTCAAGAAATTGGTAAAAATGAGTCAAGAGAATTTTAATACACAAACTAAAGATGATTATCAAAGAATAAGAGAGACTTTAACAAAAAGGGGAATATCCTTGGTGGCCGTGCAGTATCCGATGCGCGATGTAAATCTTTTAAAGCAAATATTACCTCCCTCAAGGAATACGCGTTTTGTTGATAATAAGGAATCCTTTGAAGAAGCGGTTGCCAGCGAAGGTTACTATACTTATTTTGTCGATCGCTTTGGAGGGGAGTTTGGACACTGTACGCCTAAGGGAAATAATTTGATAGCCAGTAACATTGCGAATGTTATATTAGCGGAAATTAAGAAATGAAATAAGTGAGCCCTCGGGGAATTACCCTAAAGGCTCAAACAAGTATGTGGGAATTCGTCTTTAAGAATATTTTTTTGATACCACTCATATTTTACTCTATACTATGGCTTTCCGCAGTTCTCCTCTTTTTAATTTAGAGAAATCTGTTGGGTATAAAAATTTTGAACCTCAAGGCTATTTTGGGAGGCATGGGGAATGTATTCTTACTTTTTCTTTTTATTGCAGGGTCGGTGCGGCCAGAAGACAAGCGACTGAATTCTTCTCAACGTCATTAAAGTTAGCAATCCTATGAAAACATCATCTAAATGGCAAACATTCGTAAAGATTATTTTAGGAATTTCCTTATTTTTTATGGCTATGGAGGGAATGTTAAGATTAGGTGGATTGACCTTCTTATCTGTTCAGGAATATGCTAATAGAGTTAGCTTAAGTCAATATAATGAGTATCGTATCCTTTGTGTAGGCGAATCCACAACCGCTTTAGGAGGAGAATACGCCTACCCCCGACAGTTAGAAAAAATTCTCAATTCTGAACAAAATAAAGTAAAATTTTCAGTCATTAATAAAGGGATCCCATCGATAACAACCGATTACATCGCTTCTCGGTTAGAAAAGTATCTAGACGATTATAAACCACATCTAGTAGTAGCTATGATCGGGGTCAATGATACACCCAACTTATTGCTTGATGAGTATCGAACAAACTCCTTTTTAAAGGGTCTGCGGACTTATAAATTTTTTAAATGGCTTTGGTCCTATGTCCTTAATCCTTCATCTAAGGAACTTCAAAATGATCCGCAATTCAAAAAAGAACTTAAAGAATTAGAGCAGAAAGTCAAACAAAAACCGACCATCCAGGACTATGTGAGGCTAGCGCTACATTATAAAGCCGCTGATCAATGGCAAAAGGAAAGACAGGCTATACTGAAAATAATTGAACGGGTGCCGAATAATTGTGAAGCATGGGGCTACTTAGGGGAAAATTATCGACGAGTTGGACAATATGCTGAAGCCGTTGAAGCATTTCGTAAGATGGTCCAACTCAGTCCGGAAGTGACCACAATAGATGAAACAAAATTGTTAGCCTATGCCTATCTTGCGGAATGCTACAAACTTTGGGGACATTTAAAAGAGGCAGAGCAAGTTTACTTTGAAGTCATTAATTATTATCCTAAACATCCCGGAGCTTATGGGTGTTTAGGGGATTTATATATCGAGCAAGGAAGATATGAAGAGGCTCAGACGGTCCTCGAACAGCAACTCCATTTTAATGCGAAGGCTATTTTATGCTATGGCAAATTAGCCCATTGTTATCGGCGCAATGGCAAATATGCCGCAGCAGAACGTGTATTAGAATATGGTATTAAATTTAATCCCAAAACAGCTGTTTTATATGCTGAATTAGGCACGACTTTGGTGGAAAATAAAAAATACAAAGAAGCGGAACCCGTCTTAAAGAAAGCGTTAGAACTAAACCAAGAAAATTATCAGGGGACGGACATCGATATCAATAGGAGTTTATTGACTAGTTACGAAGGCCAAGGAAAATGGGAAGAGGCCAGGGAGTTAAAAAAGGCTTTCGAAGCCCATCAAGAAAATTATAACCTCAAAACTAAAGAGAACTATGACAAAATCCGACATATTTTATCACGAAGAAAGATCCCCTCGGTGGCCGTCCAATATCCTTTGCGGGATATTAAACCGTTAAAAGAGATGTTATTCCCGGGTGCAAATGTTATTGTTGTGGACAACAAGAAGACTTTTGAGGAGGCGATTGCGAAGGAGAATTACGATGCGTATTTCACGGATCGCTTTGCCGGGGATTTTGGACACTGCACGCCGAAGGGAAATCATTTGTTGGCTAGCAATGTAGCCGAGGTTATTCTAAAAAAGATCCCTGGGTTAGCAAAAAATATACAAAAATAGATGTCTTGATAGATATAATCAGAAGTTTATAAGTAGTTGGTAATAAATATGTTACAGATATATCATCTCACCAAAATAACGATGCGTCATCCGCCTCGACGATAAAAAGGATTTAGCCCCAAAATTAGTTTATTTAACCCCATCCGAGCATTTTCTTCGTATTTTTTGTTCATTTCCTGAACTTTTCTTAATGCGCATTAAATGTTATACTTTAAGTAAGAGTGGTATACGCAGGATACACCTAGTTTCTTATCACTCAGTCACAAAAAAGGGGTGATTAAAAATGAGTGATAATCTGGCGGATAGTTTTAAGGAATACTTAAACAAGATTCATGATATTAAGGATGATAAGTGCTGGTTTTGTAAGAAAACGCCGGACCAGATACGCCATGAATTTCTTGAATTTAAAAAAGATCCGGAAAAAGGGTTAGATCAGTTTGAGTTAGACGACTTGATCATCATGACGTACAAAACCAAAAAGCCAATATGTGCCAGCTGTTATTTTACTATCAAGAAAAATCCTGATTTGGTTAAAGAGATTGTAAACAGGTCTATGGACGAAATTTGGTAATCCTTTCGTGGATGTTGCGCCTTTAGAGGTTCTGGAAGTTTCTCTGAAGTTTTCCTACCTTACAATGATTATGATCTAATATTGTCTTAGTCCCTGGAGTAATCTCACCGGATTTTCCAAGAGTCCAATTGTCTTAATGAAAAACTCCATAAACTAATCTCGTTTTTGATTAAATTTTCATTGGTAAATCGGCGAGTGGTAGGTTATAGGGTAATGGGGTCACACCTAACATCTTCTTAATTCAGTGTGACCCCATTTATTTCCCGTCTTCTTTAAAATGTCAGCAAAAAATTTTACGGATTGAACCCCCCATAAGGCTGACCGGGATGAACACAAGGAGAACGGGGCTTATCCCAAGAGGTAATGGCGGTCCATAAGTTACTTAAAGCGTTGCCCACCTTGTCCCAAAATCCATCCGCTGGTGGTGGACATGGTTTTGGGTATTTTAGGGGTGGATCATTTTGTGGCGGTGTTGGTGGATTAGTTTCTGGCCCTGGTACAGACGGAGATGGAGGAGGATCTGGATCGAAATTATCAATCACGTCTTGTAGAGTATCAAGTTCACCGTCCATATTAAGATCAGTGCCCGTATTGTTAATGCCCAAAGGGGGTGGTTCTACTTGTGCGAAGGCCAACGATACAAATGAGGAGAGAAAGTCACGAAAATTCTTTAGAAAGCCGCTACCGATTGCTGCCGTTCTCTGGCCAGTTAGACTTTTATTGAGGGCTAGATTGTTTAAGGGTGTAAGTTTTTTTATTGGGCCGCCGCTGGAAAGAGTTGCAACCCACGCCTCATCTGTTGACCCATCATAAAGTAATATATGTCCATCATCATTATAAAATCGGTAAATAATACTGGGATCATTATTACAAATCCATTGTTTAGGATGATTAAAAATAATGTTTATCCCGTGTGCGGGAATGAAAAAAGTAATTTGTTTCTTGTTACAGTCCAACTCAGAAGACGTAAAACTAACACCTCCATATGATTCGTATCCAGTGATATCACTTGTAAATGCGAATAATTCTCCGCCTAAATTTCCTGTATCACACCCCTCTCCATCAGGTAGAAGAACTTGGGCAGTATAGGTTATGCTAAAATTTGCATAAGGTTTGCCATCTTCTTTTGTCTCACGGCCAAGATATTCGGTTTTTACGTTCACCCCTGCATTTCGGGTAAAGTGGGTTGTCTCTCCTGGGTGTTGGGCTAACCGCTGTTTATCAGCGCCATCTGGTAAAGGATCTCCGAGAAACAAATTCCTTAATAGGCTTACTGCATCAGAAATGTCAGCTGTTTTATCTCTATTGAAATCATAAGCCTCAAGCGGGCCAGAGGGACCAGTACCTAAAAATAAATATTGTAAAATTTTTATAGGATCTGAGATATCGCGCTTTATAGGTAAATTTTGCATTTCATTTAGAGTTTGGGTCATGGCGACGTCATCATTTGCCTCTTTGGCTTGCCAATAGGCAACAGCCAATTCATGAACTTTATCCATGTAACCAAAAGCACCTGAGACATAAAGTTCGGCCCAGTTCTGTTCTTGAACACAGGCGGGTTGTTGTCCTATTACTGGAGAAGTTCTAATAAGTACTAAACTAAAGATTACCATACAAATTATTTTCAATTTGATATTCATTTTTTCTCCTTAAAAATTTTTATAAATGGGATACCCTAATTTTTTATTACATAAAGTTTACTAGCTTTACATATTTGTCTAGTAACAGGTTAGTTTATATCTAATTAAAGTTTAACATATATACATAACAATAACAATTGATGACATAATAAATTTTGAAAGAGACAGAAGCTATTTTAAGATTTAAATTGTCTTACTTTGTCAGAGCCTTGTTAGTTTCTTTGACTTTAAAACCTTGCCTAATGGAAATGGGATGTTATAATAATTCGGTTTGAAGGTGAATCGGAATAATAATTTGATGATTCGGCCACACCCGCCTTGACCACCTCTTATAAATTGGTTTTAAGATAAGTAAAGGCAGGTGTTGCCCCCCAATCTTTCTAGAAAATATATTTTGTAAGGTTTACTGTTCGGGCCACACTTATTTTTCTAGACAGGTTAAAGAGGTAATAAGTGTTGGCCCGCAAACCATTCTGCAGGTTATTTTGTTTAGCTTTAAAGGTAGTTTGCGGGCCATTAGCTCATCTGGTAGAGCATCTGACTCTTAATCAGAGGGTGGCAGGTTCGAGCCCTGCATGGCCCATCTAGGCTGCGTTCCAAAATTTCAACCAACGTCGTTAAGGAGATTTTTGTGGCAGCAAAGAAAATCGATACCAGTTCCTTCCCGAAATTAGCCTTACAATTTAGAAAAGAAATCCTCGAGATCCTGAATCTAGCGGGTTCCGGTCATCCCGGAGGATCATTATCCGCTGTAGAAATTTTTATCACCCTTTACTATTACAGGATGAATCATCGCCCCAGCGATCCTCAGTGGGACGAGCGTGATCGATTAATTATCTCGAAAGGGCATTGCACGCCAGTAGCCTATGTGACGCTGGCCAATTGTGGTTATTTTCCTAAAGATGAACTAAAGACCTATCGTAAGTTTAACAGTCGACTCCAAGGCCATGTGCATTCCAAAGTTCCAGGAATAGAATTTAGCACGGGATCTCTAGGACATGGTCTGGCGGTGGCGAATGGCATTGCTTTGGGCGCCAAAATGCTTAAGAAAAATTTTAAGACGTACTGTCTCCTTGGAGACGGAGAAAATCAGGAAGGTTCTATCTGGGAAGCGGCGATGATGGCACCGCATTATAAATTAGACAATATCTGCGCAATTATTGATTATAACAAAGTTCAGGAGAATGGCCCCACCAATGAGATCAAGCGCTTAGAACCATTGTCAGCGAAATGGACCAGTTTTGGCTGGCAGGTGCTGGAAGTGGATGGCCATGATTTTCAACAACTCATTCGTGCTCTGGATGAATTCGATACCATTAAGGAGAAGCCGACGGTGATTATTGCGAATACAATTAAGGGTAAGGGTGTCAGTTTTATGGAAGGTCAAGCGTCGTGGCACGGCAAGGCACCTAATGCGGAACAACTGGCGAAGGCCTTGGCAGAATTAAAATAAGTGGAGGCAAAATGTCGGAAATGATTCCTACCCGAGATGGATTTGGTAAAGAAATCGTTGAGCTCGGGAAAGCCAATGATAAAATTTTGGTTCTTTCCGGGGATTTAGAAGATGCCACGCGGGCAGAGTATTTCAAAAAAGCATTTCCGGAAAGATTTTTTAATTTGGGAATAGCCGAACAAGATATGGTGGGAACAGCAGCAGGGTTAAGCCAGCAGGGATTTATTCCTTTTGCCTGTTCTTTTGCTGTTTTTTTGACCAATCGTGCGTATGATATGATTCGCTTGGATGTTTGCTATAACAATCTCAACGTTAAAATTGTTTGTTCTCATGCGGGAGTAACCGTTGGGGAAGATGGTGCCTCGGCACAATGTTTGGAGGATTTTGCCCTGATGCGTGTTCTTCCGAATATTCGGGTAATCTGTCCCGTTGATGCTATTGAGGTTAGAAAAGCAACACGATTACTTGCCGAACAAAAAGGTCCGATGTATATGCGTACCTCGCGGGCGCCTTTCCCCGTGATTACGAAGGAAACAGATGTCTTTAAGATTGGCAAAGCTAATATATTAAGAGAAGGCAGCGATGTGACCCTGATTGGGTGTGGTATAATGGTTTATGAATCCTTACAAGCCGCAGAGATATTAAAAAAAGAAGGCATTGAGGCCCGCGTCATTAATATGCACACTATCAAGCCTATTGATGAAGAGATTATTATTGATTCGGCGAAGAAGACACAAGCTATTATCACCGCCGAAGAACATCAAGTCTATGGTGGTTTAGGAAGTGCTGTGGCCGAGGTCTTGGCGAAAAATTATCCTGCCCCTATGGAGACGATCGCCGTTCAAGACACCTTCGGGGAAACGGGTTCGCCACAGGAATTGTTAAAGAAGTATCATCTAAAAGACATTGATATTGTTCAGGCAGCGAAAAAAGTTATAAAGAGGAAGAAAAAATGAACCTCCCCGTCAAGCTGCGGGGTATTCGGCGAAGTAGAATAAAATTTTGATGAAACTTGGGAGACTTAAAGATGTCGAAAACAAAATTACAACAATTGGCTGATCTAGGTCAAAGCATTTGGATAGATTATATTAATCGATCGATATTAGAAAGCGGCAAACTTAAAGAATGGATTGATTTAGGATTGCGAGGGATGACATCTAATCCGACCATTTTTAATCAAGTGATTAGTTCCAGCGCAGATTACGACCATAAAATCATGGAATTGAAAGAGGTCGGTAAATCAACGTTTGAAATTTACGATGAACTCACCATCCGCGACATTCAAGAGGCATGTGATCTTTTTAAACCCGTCTATGAGAAGACTAACCGTCTTGATGGTTATGTGAGTTTAGAAATTAATCCACAGTTAGCTGATGATACTGAGGCCTCCATCAAAGAGGGGAAACGACTTTTCAAAAAAGTTGACCGCCCTAATGTGATGATTAAAGTCCCTGCCACTCAAGCAGGATTTCCCGTGATCGAAGAGCTGTTGGCTGATGAGGTTAATGTGAACGTGACACTAATTTTTTCATTGGAACAATATGCAGAAACAGTTCAGGCATTCTTAAGAGGATTGAATCGTTTGGCCTCCAAAAATTCCGATTTAAGTTTTGTCCGTTCGGTGGCCAGTGTCTTTGTCAGTCGCATAGATAATGCGGTGGATGCTTTACTTGATGAGAAGATTGCGCAGGCCACCAATGAATCGACTAAAGAGAAACTACGTTCCTTAAAAGGAAAAGCTGCTGTAGCGAATTGTAGACTTATCTTCGAAAAATTTCGCGAGTTGTTTGTCTCGGATGCTTATCGATCGCTGGCCCCAAAAAAAGCCGATGTGCAACGCCTACTCTGGGGTTCTACCTCCACCAAGAATCCTGACTATAGTGACATTAAATATGTCTCCGAGCTCATCGCCCGCCCAACCGTCAACACCATGCCGGAGAAAACGTTAATGGCCTTTTTAGACCATGGTGTGGTCAAGGAATCCTTAGGGGGGGACATTAAAGAGGCCCAAGATCTTTGTACGACCCTCAAGCAACAAGGAATTGACATCCATCAGGTTTGTGCCAAACTTCTTCAAGAAGGGGTTAAGGCCTTTGAAGATTCCTTTGAAGCACTTCTCGCCACCATCGAAAAGAAAGCTAAAGAATTGTGCCCACGGTAAGATCCCCAGCCATTTTTAAATTTCAGAACATTTCCAGGGAATAAATATTTTTTAAAATAAATCTTGACATACCATAGGGGGGTATGGTATACATTGGATCAGGAGGTCACGCCATATGAAAAAGAAAAACAAGAATATACCATTTCCCACCCATAATGAACAATTGGTTGCTTTGCGTCGGATCGAAGGTCAGATCCGCGGGGTACAGAAGATGATTGAGAAAAACCGCTATTGTGTGGATATCTTAACTCAACTGTATTCGATTATGGGTGCGATTTTGCGGGTAAGAGATAAAGTTTTAAAACGGCACATTGAAGGATGTGTTGTTAATGCGATTAAAGGAAAATCATCACTGCACAAACAAAAAAAAATTGATGAGATGATGGAGCTCTTGACCAAATTTCGCAATGGTTAAGATGTCTTTAATCCATTTAATCAAACGGAGAGCCAATGTTCCCACAACTCTTTCTAAAGAAGATATTTAAATCTTCAATTGTCATTAACTTTGTCATTTTATTATTTTTTTTACCACTGACTAGTGTCAAAGCCGAAGAATCTTCTTCATCGTTGACTTTGGGTTCCCTTACTAAAGAAGCCTTAGCGAATAATCGTGAACTTCAAGCGGCGCGGGAACAGTTGCAAGCGGTTAAGCACCGCGTTCCGCAATCTTCGGCGCTTCCTGATCCCACGGTGGGGTATGCTATTATGGGACCTGATTTAGAGACTCCCCTCGGTCCCCAGAGAGATATTTATGAGTTTGAACAGATGATCCCTTTTCCAGGAAAATTGTTGGAGAAAAGAAAAATGGCCCGAGCGGAAGTTGATGCGACTCAAGCACAGTTAAAAGCGGTGGAACGCGATGTCATTTTAAAAGTATCCGAGGCCTATTACGACCTTTATGCGGTGGAGGTGACTTTACAAGTGACCGAAGAGATACAAGATCTCCTCAAAAAATTTGAAGCTGTAGCTCAAGCGCGGTATTCCAGTCAAAAAGGGGAACAACGCGATGTGGCCAAAGCCCAAGCGGAAGTGTCCGACACTATTCAGCGTGTTTTTATTTTACGTCAACAAAAACAAACGCTGGTGGCCCTATTGAATGCACTTTTAAATCGTAATTCGAATACACAGTTTGATAAGATCACCCAACCGGAGTTACCCAAGTCGGCTTTATCTTTGGATCAGTTGCTAGATGAGGCCAGGCAAAACCGTCCAGAACTTCTGGAAGCCAAAGCTATGTTGAAGAAGGATCAACATGCGAATTCTTTGGCTAAATATGAATATGCACCGGATATCTCAGTGGGGTTTCAATATACACGTATCGGAGTCGGTAATTCAACTGACCCCGATGCTGGACGCGATGCCTGGATGATCCCGCTTAAATTTACTGTCCCTTTATGGCAAAACCGTATAGTGCCAGCTGTTCAAGAGGCGAGGCGCACTTTGAACTCCAGTGAAGCCAAATTGGGGCAGATGGAAAATTTAACGGAGTACGAAATTAAAAGTGCTTATTATCGATTTACAACGGCCAAACAAACGGTGGAACTTTATGAAAATGCGCTGATCCCAGAAGCGGAGTTGGCTTTTCGTTCTGATCAGGCTGGTTATGAGGCAGGACGCACGGATATTTTAAACCTTATTGATAGTGAACGAGTTTATCTGAATGCTAGAATTGCTTATTACCAAGCATTGAGTGAAGCACTTAAAAGTTATGCTGCCATTGAACGGACCGTGGGTATGGATCTTTCCAACAAAGGAGAGAATCAATGAACCGAATTATTAAATTACTTTTTGTGCACGGTACGATTGCCGTTGGGATAAGGATAATTTTTATCGGTGTTATACTGGCAATTGCTATAACAAGATTATCATCTCAAAATCACGCTGACTTTCAGCAACAACAAATAGCAAAACAAAAATCTGTTTATTATTGTCCTATGCACCCTACGATTACCAGTGATCGACCCGGCAGTTGTCCGATTTGTTATATGAAGTTGGTTAAACGAGAAGAACCCTCAGCACTTCCTACGGCAAAAACGGTTTCCGTAACTTCACCCGAACAAATTGCGAAGCAGATGAAAGATATTTGTCTACTTCACAATTGTCCCAAGGCCCATGAAGGCAAACCCTGTCCTATGCTTGTTGTAGCGAAAGAAGGAGAAAAGATTATTTGTCCGATATGTGGAATGCATTTGGTCGGGCAAGTTGCGC
Source organism: Candidatus Omnitrophota bacterium (assembly GCA_023247475.1). GTDB lineage: Bacteria > Omnitrophota > Gorgyraeia > Zapsychrales > JAHFGK01 > JAHFGK01. Next base: position 1,053 of record JAHFGK010000049.1, on the reverse strand, counting down.
CTTCGAAAGCGAAGAAGATTTTGTATTGGACTGATCCTATGATTCCCGGTTACAAAGCTGATAAACCCGGTAAATCGCCGATGGGGATGGATTTAGTCCCAGTGTATGAAGAGCAAGGCAGTGCCATAACGAACGCATCTTCTCCCGAAGGATATGCACCGATTTTGGTGACGCCACAAAAATTACAGCTTATTGGTATCAAAACAAGCGTTGTCGAGCGAAAAAAAATGACGAAAACGATTCGCACCGTTGGCACTATTGCGCATGATCCGGAGTTGTATCAGGCTCAAGTGGAATACATTCAGGCTATTCAGGCGTTTGAACGAGCTAAACAAAGTGATGTGCCGGAAGTCGTTGATCAGGCAAAGCGCTTAATTGAATCCACCCGCATTCGCCTAAAGCATATGGGCCTCAGTGATGATCTTATTGCGGAAATGGCGACGTGGAAAGAAGCGGAACATAGTTTACTGTTTGCCCATCCTGGTGAACCCGTGTGGGTTTATGCGAAAGTTTATGAATATGAATTACCATTAATTCACATTGGCCAAGAGATCACAGTCCAAGTTCCTTCGTTCGCGGATAAAGTATTTAAGGGGAATATCCGGGCGATTGACTTGATGGTTGATTCGACAACCCGGACAACGAGGATACGAGCCCAGGTAGAAGACCCGGAAGGTCAACTAAAGCCCGATATGTATGTCAACGCCTCGATTGATGTTGATTTAGGTGAAACGTTAGCCATTCCCGAAGAGGCTATTTTTGATACCGGAACAAAAAGAATTGTTTTTGTTGATAAAGGAGAAGGACTCTTCGAACCGCGAGATGTTTTCGTCGGTGCGAAGGCGGATGGATATTATGAAGTTAAAAGTGGTGTGCACGAAGGAGAAAAAGTTGTTACCAGTGGAAATTTTTTGATTGATTCCGAAAGCCGTCTTAAAGCAGCGTTGGAAGGGATGAGTGGTAGTGGAGAGCCGCATGGTCAATAATGTGCCAAACGAAATCGATCCAACCAAACCCAAACAGGAAAATTTTATTGAAAGGGTTATTGAATTT
>JAHFGK010000048.1 GCA_023247475.1 Candidatus Omnitrophota bacterium | reverse complement strand
CAAATGCCCGAACAAGGCTGACCATATGGCAAGAAGAGAATCAAATCCGAATTTCAGTAATTGCCGCAGAGTATCGCCCTTTTTCTAATCAACAATATCAAAAAGGATTCAAGGCAATCATTTCACCCTTAAGACTTCTTACCAAGCCCAATTATTCCTCGGTCAAATCTATTCAGTATCTTCCCCTTATACAATCTCTACGGAAGGCTGAAGGCCAACGTTGCCAAGAGGCGATTCTCTTAAATCAAAAGGGAGGGGTGGTGGAAGGAAGCCGCAGCAATCTATTTTTTGTTCGACAAGGGAAACTTTATACCCCGGCGCTTAAAAGCGGTTGCCTGAATGGCATCACGCGTCAGACGGTTATAGAACTCACCCGAAAATTAGGATTGCCCGTTAAAGCAGTTGTAGTTAAACCCCAAAACTTGTTTCAGGCCGAAGAGGTTTTCTTAACCAATTCTCTCATTGAGCTTGTGCCTTTGACGCAATTAAATGGTAGGATGATTGGGAATGGGAAAATGGGACCAGTGACCAAACAATTATTAAAATGTTATCGAAAGATGGTTCATCAGGGAAAACGAGAGCAGACTACTTTATTAGCAGAGTGACAACTCCCTTTGACGAAAAAGGAGTCTCTCCCCCTTAAATTTTAACCATTTTTTCTATTTGCCTTAACATCGAATGTCGCTATAATAGGTAATAATTATGAAAAAATTTGGCGTTTACCTTATTTTTTTATTGATATTTTTATTATGGAATAAGCCGCTTTGGGCGCAACAGGCACAAACGGGCGAGGCGTTTGGGAGTGCTGCCCCCCAAGATGGGCATTGGCAAAATACGTTAGACAGAATTAAACAGGAGACAACCAGTGTCCTAGAAGAAAATGAAAAATTAAACGACGAATATAACACCTTGCGGCAGAAACTATCGGGATTACAATCCACTATCGAGCAGCTGAAAAAAGAAAATAGTGAATTAGAAAAGAAGAAGAAAAACTTAACGTTCAGTGGGGATGATCAAGGCTCGACCCTTTTTTCTTTAAAAGGAAAAATCGGAGATTTACAAAGCGAGGTATCGACTTATAAAGAACAGAATGCCTCCTTAAAAGAAAAATTTTCGGAATTGGAAGAGACAGAAACTATTTTAAAGAAGAAGGTTTTGGACCTTGAACTGCAAAAACGGGAATTGATGCTGGATCTTAAGTTGCAGGAGGCAGCTATTGATGAGACAAAACAAGAAGGTGATCCGGAGTTTATTGAGTTAAAAAAGAAGTTAACGGAAAACCAAAAAGAAGAGCAGAATCTAACCCAAGAATTGGAAGAATCTAAAAAGAAAAATAGCGATTTAATTGACGAAATCGAAAAAGTTAAACAAGAGAATAAAGATTTAGAAGATAAAATTGCCCAGGCACAAAAAGAAAAAGAAGGGGTAATGAAGGACAATAAAGATTTAGAAAAGCAAAAACTCCTCCAATCCAAGGCCTCGGGCCAGATGCCAGCAGAAAAAATCCAGACAAAGAATCAATTAGAAGCTAAAATAAAAAGACTAGAAGAAGAGCTCGAATCGATCAAAAAATCGGTACGGACCTCATCGGAAATTTTAGAAAAGAAGCGTAGTCTTATTAATGAGATTATTCAACTGGATCAAAAAAATCAGGAATTGCGTAATAAAATAGCTGAACTAAAGAAAACGATTACCGAAAAACAACCGCAGGGTGCTGCTGGGGGGCAATGAACAGTAAGTAAATCCGTTCGATCCTTTCTTTAGGATCCTTCTTTCGTGAAAAGATATATGCGAAGATAAAAAAGGAGCTAGAATTATGGACGAGATTTTAGAAATTTTGACCAAAGATGCCCGTATGACGGCAGAGGATGTCGCCAAACTCACAGGCAAAAGTGTCGGTGCCGTTAAGAAGGCCATCCAACAGTATGAAAAAAATGGAGTGATTGTGCAATATAAGACGGTTATTAATCATGATCTTATGCGAGATACGAATTCTTTTGTACGCGCCCTGATTGAGGTCAACATCACTCCCCAAAAAAATGTTGGCTTTGATTCAATCGCTGAAAGGATTTATGGTTTTCCTGAGGTGAAGAGTTGTTACTTAGTTTCGGGGACTTATGATCTTCTTGTTGTTGTTGAAGGGGAAAATATTCAAATGGTTGCAAATTTTATTGCTTCAAAATTGGCGCCTATGGAAAATGTCCGGGGCACCACCACCCATTTTCTTTTGAAGAAGTACAAAGAGGATGGGCATATTTTAAAGAAATCGAATCATCGGAAGACCCTCAATATCTCTTATTAAATTTACTAAGCAGAATTGTTCAAAAATTATTTTAGGAAAAGCCATAAAAACCTCATCGAGGTTTTTTTATTTTAGGATCCGAAAATGGAAATTGCTAAACGAGTCCAACAATTAGCCCCCTCGGGTATCCGCGCCTTTTTTGATTTGGTCTTGAACATGAAAGATGTCATCTCTCTGGGCGTGGGAGAACCGGATTTTGTCACCCCTTGGCATATCCGAGAAAAAGCGATTTATACCCTAGAGAAGGGATATACTTCCTATACCTCTAATAAGGGCATGCCTGAGTTACGCAAACATGTTGTCCATTTTCTAAAAAATCGTCACGGGTTAAGTTATCATTACGATGAAGAGATTTTAATTACGGTGGGAGTCAGTGAAGGACTCGATTTGGCTGTTCGTGCGATTGTTAATCCCGGCGATCAAATTTTAATTCCAGAACCCTCCTATGTCTCGTATGGCCCGGTGGTAGATTTAGCTGGTGGTAAACCCGTATTTTTGAAGACGACGATTGAGAATCGATTTAAACTTACCTCTGAGCAAATCGATCAGGCTTGTAAGAGAGGATCAAGAAAAATTAAAGGATTACTCATCAATTATCCTGCCAATCCAACAGGTGCTTCGTATACAAAAGCAGAATTAAAAGAATTGGCTCGCGTTATTAAGAAGCACAATCTCATTGTCATCAGTGATGAAATTTATGATGAACTGACATTTGATTTTGATCATACACCATTTGCCACCATTGAGGGAATGAAAAAGCAGGTGATTTATTTGAATGGATTTTCGAAGGCCTATGCCATGACCGGCTTTCGTATTGGTTGGGCTTGTGGTCCGCGAGAAGTAATTGCGGCGATGACGAAAATTCATCAATACACAATGCTTTGTGCTTCGATCACGGCGCAGATGGCGGCGGAAGAAGCCCTTAAAAGTGGTTTTCGCGATACGCAAGAGATGAAACGAGAATATGCTAGACGTCGTCGCTATATTGTCGATGCCCTTAATGAAATCGGTTTAACGTGTCATAAACCCGAGGGGGCATTTTATGTTTTTCCATCGATTGAGAGCACGGGTCAAAAGGCTTTAGACTTCGCTAAAAATCTTTTGCAGAAAAAGAAAGTGGCTTTGGTTCCGGGGGTAGCCTTTGGTTCATCATGCGAAGGGTATGTCCGAATTTCTTATGCCTCAAGTTATGATAACCTTAAGGAAGCCATGGCGCGGATCAAAAATTATTTGGGGAAATAATCGCTATGACCGAAAACAAAGAAGATCAGCAAACTAATGATATGGATTTAGAAATTCACTTTTATGAAGGGATCTTAAAGAGTAGGCCGGATTTTCTCCAGGCGCTGATGGCTTTAGCCGAATTGTATACAAAGAAAGGTTGGTATCAAAAAGGGTTAGAGTTGGATAAAAGGTTAGCCCGAAAACGCCCCGAGGAACCGATCATTCTTTATAATTTGGCCTGCAGCTATTCTCTCGTTGGCGAAATCGACAAAGCTTTTTCGGTCACGAAATTAGCTATTCAATCGGGATATGATGATTTCGAACATCTGGAAAACGATCCTGATTTGACGAATTTACGGAAAGACCAGCGGTTTCAGAATTATTTAATGCAAATCAAAAAAAAGAGAAGTGAAACCAAAGTTTAAGCTATGCACACGGAGGCACAATCGAAAGCCTATCATAAGATCAAAATTTATCTTTTTTTTCTTGGCCTTATCTTGGATATTGCCATTCTCATCTTTGTGGTCTTTAGTGGTTTATCCGTTCAAATCCGCGAATTCTCTATTCAACTGACTTCGAATTTTTTCCTGGTTAACGGTATTTATATCACTCTCTTGGGAGGGGGGATGTATTTGATTCACTTTCCTCTCAGTGTGTTCGAAGGATTCTTTTGGGAACACAAATTCCATTTATCGAATCAGAAATTCAACCAGTGGTTGGTGGATGAGCTTAAAAAATTGGGATTAAGTTATGTGTTCATGCTTATTGTGGTTGAAACGATTTATGTTTTTCTTAATCGTTTCCCACCCAATTGGTGGGTCGGCGCCGGTATTTTTTGGTTATTTTTGACGTTAGTGTTAGCTCGTATTATGCCGAACGTCATCATTCCGATGTTTTATAAGTATTCCAACATTGAAAATGCAGAATTACGCGAGCGCATTTTAACTTTATTCAAAGAATGTAAGGTCAATATTCAAAATGCCTATATGATCAATTTTTCTTCGAAGACAAAGAAGGCCACGGCCTTTATTTGTGGACTGGGAAAGACGCGACGGGTGGTGTTAACGGATACGTTAGTTTCTAACTTTACAATCCCGGAGATCGAAACTGTTGTAGCGCATGAGTTGGGTCATTATAAACACAGAGATATTTTAAAAATAACCTTGATTAACTCCTTAGTAATTTTTTTTGGTTTCTATCTGATGGATCGAATTTTAAAATTGGCGCTTGTTCATCTGGGGTTGACGAGAATTGATGATATCGCATTTTTTCCTATTTTAGCTTTAGGGATGATTGTTTTTGGATTTTTGACGACGCCACTGATGAACTGGTACAGCCGGATAGTGGAAGTGCGGGCGGACCGGTTTAGCCTCGAGCTGACGCAAAAGCCAAAGGAATTTATTGCCATGATGCATAAATTAGCGACAATGAATTTGGCTGAATATGAACCAAACCGTTTTCAAGAAGTTTGGTTTTACGACCATCCGCCGATTGCAAAGAGGATTAAGTTTGCGGAAAATTTCAATTAAGTGAATTGGCAAAAGGGATCGATGTTCCATCAACAAAAGAAAATAAATTTAGCGTTAATCGTTGGCCTTCTTTTTTCCTTTATTTATATTCAAAAGTCATTAGCCACGGAACCTCCCCGTTATGATATCCAAGCAACGATCAATACGGATCAGAAAAAAATTCATGCATTAGAGAAAGTTTCCTTTACCAACAACAGCCAAAATGAAATCACGGATTTATTCTTTCATATTTATCCCAATCGAAAATTCAATGCGCAACAAAAAGAGTTTGCCATCCGTTATACGGGTTACTTTAAGGCGGATTTCTTTCCGGGAGGATTTCCCTTGGGACAAGTTCACTTTCAATCGGTGAGTCAGGCAGGACAACCGCGCTCCTATAAAATTGAAGGCGAAGATCAAACATTGCTTAAGGTTTCACTTTCTAAACCTATTAAGCCTGGCGAAACAGTTGAGGTTGATATGGATTTTACGGTTGATATTCCGCATGCGTATGGCCGTTTTGGTTGGCATGAAAATATCTTTGCCTTATCGCATTGGTATCCGATCTTGTCGGTTTACGGTAATGACGGCTGGCACAATTACCCCTTTTATCCATTTCATCGTCCCTTTTTTAGTGAATCGGCTTATTATAACTTGGAACTCACCGTACCGAAGGATCAAGTCGTTATTCATGCGGGTCATTTGAAAGAGGAGAGACCAGTTAACGATAACACGAAATTACTTTTGATCGCAACACCGTTCCCCATCCGTGAATTTTCCTTGGCCATGAGTCCCGATTATCGGCTTTACGAGGAAGAATGGGATGGAATCCAACTAAAATCCTTTTATCTTCCCGGTGATGAGTTCCATGGAAAAGTAGCGCTTAAAAGCGCCAAAGATCTCTTTCAATATTACACCAATCGTTTTGGAAAATATCCGTATTCGGAATTCAGCATCGCCCCGGTTTATTTAGGGTATGGCGGGGAGCAGATGGCGAATTTAGCTTTTATCGATACGCGTGTCTATCAATTGCCCAAAATTTTGATGCGGTATTTTGATTTTCTAATTTCTCATGAAACAGGACATCAATGGTTTTATAACCTCGTTGGCATCGATGAATATAAACAGATATGGTTGGAGGAAGGGGTGCATTCGCATTTCATTTTGGAATATTTAGAGAATAAATATGGTGTGGATACGAACGTGGTCGAATTCCCGAAATGGTTTAAAAATTATGAATGGATACTCCCAAATTTTTCTTTTCGACGTAGTCGTACTTTTCGTTACCAGACCATCGCGAGGATCGGGTATGATCGGTCCGTGGTGAGTGAGCTATCGAGCTTCCATGAACCCAGTAGCATTTTTTCGTTAACGTATGGCAAGGGTTCAAGGATTGTGGAAATGTTGGAGGCCCAAATAGGACAGGAAAAGTTCGATAAAGTTTTTGAAAGGATTTTTAAGGAATACCAGTTTAAGAATTTAGATATCCAGAATTTTATCCGAATCTGCCAGGAAGAAAGTGGACAAGATTTGAAACCGTTTTTTGACCAATGGCTTTATACCGACAAACAGTTGGATTATGCGGCTGAAGGAGGCAAAGGTGCTTATGGCAATGCATTTGTTTTGGTTAATCGCGGACAGATTACAATGCCTGTTGATATTGAAGTAACCTCTGTTCATGGTGAGAAAATTTATCTTAAGTCCGATGGGATGAAGTCAAGAGAGGTTATGGAAATCAAAGATCCTATTAAGAAGGTTATTGTAGATCCAGAGCAAAAACTCCTCGATATTGATTTAACGAATAACAGTTGGCCACGCCAGGTCAATATTAAACCAGTTCCGATTTATCTGGGGTTATATGATATTCCCATTTTTCTGCCTGAGGACAAGTATAATTTCGTTTTCGGTCCGGAAATCGCTGACAATGGTTTGGGATTAAAGGCCTCTTTCCAGAAACCGTATGATCAGAATTTTTATGCCGCAACCGATTACGAATTCGGCGAACAACTTCATCATTCCCGGGCCGGGTATCAGATCAATAATCTTTTTCAAACGCAAACGTCAGCTGGTTTTGAAATATCGAATACAACGGACTTAGATAATGGCGATGAGGATTTAGTGAGTGGGAAAGTCTTTATGCGTCGAGAACTGTGGCCGGCGGCGTATGGGCTGGGGGCAATCAATGATCATGTCACGTTGTACTTAATTCGTAATCGAGAATTGGGAACAAGTTTACTTTTTAGCGGACAAGAAGACACCCGCAATGTTTCTTATTTGCGTAAAAATGAAGCGATTGTAGGAGCAGCCTTTCATTTGGGACGCTCTGGTCCTTATCCCGATCCGAAAGTAGGGTTTGAATTGACCACCCTTTTTGAGAGTTCAAATCATATTTTAGAAGCTACCCAATATTTTTATCGTGCGGGTTTTGATTTGAGCTTTTATCAGCCTGTGACACCCAAAACAAAACTGGCTTATCGCTTGAAGTATGGCTGGGGTTTTCCCGATGATCGTAAGACAATCCGTGGTTCCAATGCTACTCTAGAATCTATCGAATATCGTTTTCCTCTGAGAGAAAATATTCATTGGTCTTTCTTTGATCATATTTTAGGAGTGGAATCAGTAAGCGCAGTGGCCTTTTATGATGGCGGCCAAAGCTGGTTTGATGATTTTCGTGAAGGTAAGTTTAAACAAGACGCTGGATTGGGACTCCGGTTTACAGTTAATCTAGGTTCGTTCTTAGAAAAAGCCATTCTCCGCGCCGATGTGGCCCAACCCATTGATGCTCCTAAAGAGGATATTCATTTTTGGTTTGGAGTTAACCACGCGTTTTAAAGATCCCATCATTACTTAATCGATCACATGCATAAAACGAGCATTTGTATTATTATTTTACTTACATTTTTTACGTTTTATAACGCTTTGCTTAATGGATTTGTTGGGGACGATGATTATTGTTTTGTTACTAATTCTTTTTATCGATCTTTGGCCAACTTTCCTCGGTTATTTTCGAAAGACTACATTACTGATAATGAGAAGTTTTATGGTGAGGGAGTGCAAGACCGTCATTCCGGGTTTACCTCTTATCGTCCGGTTGTATCCGCCACTTACTTTTTTGATTATGCACGGTGGGGACTAAATCCTTACGGATATCATTTAGGGAATATTGTTTTACATGCCGTCAATTCTATTTTGGTCTATATCCTAATTTCTGTAATTGTTAATAATAATGCACTGGCCTTATTTAGTACCATCGTGTTTGCGGTTCATCCGATGAGGTCCGAGGCCGTTTGTAGCATTACTTATCGATCGGAACCGTTAGCTTGTTTTTTTGTTTTGTTATCGGTGATTACCTTTATTTTTTACAGTGTAGGAAAGTATAAAACTTTCCTAACTGCTAAAAATTCCTTTCCTACACAGCAAAGAAGATATGACGACCGAAGGGAGGAATTTTCTTGTCGACCTGATCCCAATAATTTTAAGAAAAGCATTTTATTAATCAGTTCCTATCTATTTTCTTTTTTAGGAATGTTTACCAAAGAAACCGCGATCGTTGGGCCAATTTTGATTATGGCTTATGATTTTTATTTTCATCGAAGGGTTGGGCAAGAGGGGAATCCAAAAAAAAGTATTCTTTATTTCGGTTATATCGTCATTATCCTGTTTTATCTGTATATCTATCGATGGGTTTTTCCGAGTAGCATTTTAGATGATCTGAGATTATTAGGCGATGGAATAATATCCCACACCATGATTAGTTTTAAAATTCTTCTTTATTATCTGGATCAATTTTTTCTGCCTTGGACGGTCAAAATTTTACCGCCTTATTATGTCCCGGCGATTGAATCCTCCTGTAATATAGTTTCTTTTCTAGGCTTTGCGGTGTTGATTGTTATTTTTTATTTTATTATTTGGGGTTATAATAATTTCAAATCATTATCTTTCTTCTTATTGTGGTTTTTAGTTGCTTATATTCCGGTTTCGAATTTATTTCCTCTCCTTAAGCCGATGGCGTATAGATATATGTACTCACCTTCGATTGGATTGAGCGTTATTTTTGCCATGATGATCGAGCGAATTTCGTCTGGTATAGGGCTATTCCCAAAGCAACCTTATCTTGGTAAAATTTTACGACTGGGTTTTATAGGAGTATGTGTATTGGTTACGATTTATCTCAATGGCTTTTGGAAAAATAATTATACGATGGCTCGAGCGATGATTAGTAATTTTCCCAATAATCCTTTGGGTTATTTTTTTATCGGCCAAGAATATTTTAAGCAGGGAGCTTGTCCAGAGGCTAAGGAAGCAATTAACAAAAGTATTGAATTGGGATTGATAAAGCCGTTAAGTTTTTTTCTGCTGGGTGTTTGTTCTCAAGAAAAACCGACTGATGCCATCGCATATTTTGAAGAAGCCATTAAGATAGATCCCCAATATGCTTTCCCCGATATCGGTTTAGGGCGGATTTATCTTCTTAATGGTGATGTATCAAAATCTTTATTTTTTCTTAAAAAAGGGGTAGAATTAGCACCAACCTTCACTGGATTTGGTTATCTCATCCAAGATTATTTGTTACAGAATCAGGTTGATCAGGCTAAAGATGTTCTAAGACAAGCCAGAAAAGTTTTGAATGATCAAGATCATTTGCGGACTTTGGCGAATTTGATTGATTCCTATGGGCAAATAAAATTGCCTTTGGATTTGGGTATTTAAAGGAGAAGAACAAATGAAGAGTTATCGTGAAGAAATATGGTTTAATACCAAAACACGCCGAGCTTATATCAACATCTCGGATCAAGTCCAGAAAATTATCGATCAAAGTGGAATTAAAGAAGGTCTTTGTTTAGTTAATGCAATGCATATTACCGCCAGTGTTTATATTAATGATGATGAGGATGGACTGCTGCAAGATTACGATGATTGGTTAGAAAAATTAGCGCCGCATGAGCCGATTTCAAAATATCGTCACAATAATACAGGCGAAGATAATGCCGATGCGCATCTTAAGCGCCAGATCATGGGACGAGAAGTGGTGGTCGCCATCACGAATGGTAAATTAGATTTTGGTCCATGGGAACAGATTTTTTATGGCGAATTCGATGGCCGAAGAAGAAAAAGGGTATTGGTGAAAGTGATGGGGGAATGATAAACACAGATGGACGCAGATTACATCACAGATGATCAAAGATTTTGAGATCTGCGATCATCAGCGTTTTTTAATCAGCGATCATCCGTGTTCATAAAGGAGAAACCAATGAGTCTTCTCGTTATGGGCACAGTGGCTTTGGATAACGTCAAAACACCATCAGGATTACGGCGAGATCTTTTGGGAGGATCAGCGACTCACTTTGCCATGAGTGCGAGCTTGCTCACCAAAGTTCATTTGGTCGCGGTGATCGGTAAAGATTTTCCCGAAAGACATATCCGGTTTTTAACCAAAAAAGGAATCGATATCACCTCACTCATCGTCAAAGAAGGCACAACCTTTCGCTGGGAAGGAGAATATAAAAAGGAAGATCTCAATACGGCATTAACACGAGCAACGCAACTCGGTGTTTTAGAAGGATATATCCCTGAGGTGGCGGTCCATCAACGTAATACCCCGTTTGTTTTTTTAGCGAATTTTGATCCTGATATTCAGATGAAATTGTTGGATCGCATGAGAAAATCTAAGTTTGTTGGATTGGATAGTATGAATTTGTGGATTGAGCTGAAGAAAAAATCGTTGTTGAAGTTAATAAGAAGAGTGGATTTGTTTGTTGCTAATGAAGGTGAGGCCAAAGCCCTGTCTGGGGAAAGCAATCTGGTAAAAGCCGCTAAATATTTGCGTCGATTAGGACCTAAGTTTATTATGATTAAAAAAGGGGAGCACGGTGTGCTATTTTATTCGGATAGTTTTAAGTTTTCTTTTCCAGCTTATCCGGTTGAACAAGTGGTTGATCCGACGGGGGCGGGGGACACATTTGCCGGCGGTGTCATGGGATATTTAAGTCAAGCCAGTACAACGAATGAACAAACAATTAAAAAAGCGATCTTGTACGGAACCACACTGGCTTCTTTTAATGTCGAGGGATTCGGCATGGCGAAAACAGCCTATTTAACTTTAAAAGACGTTCATCAGCGAATGAATGAGCTAAAAAAATTTATTTCTGTTTAAGTTGAGTGATATCATGCACGAATTCTTTACCCAAATAGGATTAGTGGCTGCGGTTATCCTTCCGTTGTGGAATATTCCGCTCATTCTGAAAATCATCAAAAGAAGATCTTCCCAAGATCTTAGTCTTTCGTGGGCGATTGGTGTCTGGGTGTGTATCGTATTGATGGCTCCTGCGGGATTTACGTCTCAAGATATTGTTTGGCGAACATTTAATATCATCAATACGATTTTATTTACAGCAGTGGTGGCCGTCATCATTCGTTATCGCAAAGGAACTCCTGAAATAAAATCATAAAGAAAAGGGCAATGAAAAAATGGGGGAAGTGTCTGAGAATTTTCGCTGTGGCATGGTTTCGATTGTCGGTCGACCTAATGTGGGAAAATCAACACTACTTAATGCGATCCTGGGACAAAAAGTGGCGATCGTCTCTAAAGTTCCTCAAACCACCCGCAATCAGATTCGGGGGATTTACAATGACGAACGCGGACAAATTGTGTTCATTGACACACCTGGTTTAGTCTTAGGCAAAGATAAATTAGACCAGCTTCTTAAAAAAATTTCGGTGGGTATGATGCAGGATGCGGATTGTATCATTCATCTGGTGGATACACATGATCCGGTGGGCCAGGAAGAAGAGGAGATTGTTAATCGTTTAAAATCGTTAAAAGTTCCCATCATTTTAGGACTTAATAAGGTCGATTTAAAAGGACGCTGCATTCCGGAATACCTCACCCTCTGGGAGAGGATGAAAGGTCGATCGGTTCATGAGATGAAATCGTTTACGCTTTTACCGCTATCGGGCAGAAAAGGAACAAACATAGATAAATTATTAGATATCCTATTCGAGAATTTGCCGAAAGGGCCGGCATTATATCCGCAGGACATGCTGCTTGATGTTCCTCAAAAGATCGTTATTGCTGATATCATACGCGAAAAATTATTAGCTATTATGCGCGATGAGGTCCCTCATGCTGTTGCTGTTTTCGTGGAAGATATACAACAAAGACCTAAGAAACTCATTCATATCCGTGCTCAGATTTTAGTGGAGCGAGAATCGCAAAAAATGATTGTGATTGGTAAAAAGGGAGAAGTTCTGAAAAGAGTAGGGACCCTTGCTAGAGAAGAGCTCGAATATCTTTTAGAAAGTAAGGTATTTTTGGAGCTTTATGTTAAGGCTAAGAAAAATTGGCGTGACAATGATGCGATTCTGCAAGAATTAGGATATGACTTCTAAGAAATCCTAGCCATAAATTTCCCTTCCCTATTAATTTCTGCACTAAGGACCGATTTTTTCAACTTTTTTTTGATTTTAATCTTTCCATTTTGTGGTGTTTGACTTATACTATCTCAGAAAACAATTTTTATTTTGAAAGATGATAAAAAAAACCGTGACTGTAAAACAAATACAAAATTTGGATAGAATCGCCATTGAACAATATGGTGTTCCGTCTTTAGTTTTAATGGAGAATGCCGGTCGATCGGTTGCTTTTGAGGTGCTTAAGCTTATTAAAGATCGAAAACAGACTGAAGTTGATATCTTTTGCGGCCTGGGTAATAACGCCGGGGATGGATTTGTTGTTGCCAGACATTTAATCAACCAGTGTATGAAAACAAAAATTTTTATTATCGGACAGGCCAAAAATTTAAAATCGGATGCCTTGGTGAATTATCAGATCTTGAAACGACTGCATTATCCGATTAAAGAGATTCAAGTGATTGATAAAGCGTTTTTAGAGGATATTCGTAAGAGCGAAATCATCGTGGATGCTATCTTTGGAGTTGGATTAAATCGGGAGATTCACGATCCTTTTCGCAGTGTGATTGAAACATTAAACCGTTCTCAAAAACGGATCGTGGCCGTGGATACACCATCGGGATTAGATGGAACAACCGGGAAAATTTACGGTGTTTGTGTGAAAGCGTATATGACTGTCACATTCAGTTTTATTAAAAGAGGTTTCTTGAAGAATCAGGGACCGAAATATGTTGGGAGGATTGTTGTGGTCGACATTGGGATCCCGAAGAGACTCAAAGACAAAGCATAATTTATGGTTATAACGAATACTAATATTGATCAAGTCATCACACTTTTAAAAAATGCCATGAAGGATCTGCCTGATCCATCCGTGACGTTGGTGGGAAAACGATGGAAGAATCCTTTTCTTGTTTTAATTTCCTGCATTTTGAGTTTACGAACGAAGGACGAAACCACCTTGCCTGCTTCTGAACGATTGTTTGCCTTGGTAGATACGCCGCAGGGGATGTTAAATTTAAAACGGAAACAAATTGAGAAGACGATTTACCCTGTAGGGTTTTATCGTACGAAGGCGAAAACGATTCATGGGATTTGCCGTGATATATTAGAGAAGTTTGGCGGGCGGGTGCCGGACGATCTCGATACGCTATTAACGATGAAAGGTGTGGGACGTAAAACGGCGAATCTGGTTTTAACTGAAGGATTCAAGAAACCAGCCATCTGTGTTGATACGCATGTCCATCGTATTTCTAACCGTTTGGGTTATGTCAAAACAAAATCACCCGAAGAAACGGAAATGTCATTAAGAGAAAAGCTGCCGAAAAAATATTGGAGAGAGTATAATGCCCTTTTGGTCACGTGGGGACAAAATATTTGTAAACCGATTTCGCCATTTTGTTCGCGGTGTCCAATTGAAAAATTTTGTTCACGAGTAGGGGTAATGAAGAGTAGATAATCATAAATGCTGAATTATGAATTATGAGTTATAAAGTATCCATTAAAGAAAATATTGAATTCTTAACAGTCAAGCTTCGCTATGTAAGTTAAGATAGAGAGAGTATGCAAACTGTTCGAAAGGTTCTTAATTCTGTGAATCATTTATCAATCGTTATTTGTAATTCATAATTTTTTATATGAATACCAAATTTTTCCTTTATTTTTCCGATATCCTTGGGGCTGAGGTCAGAGATGAGAAAAGACGCCGGATCGGCTCTTTATGTGATATCGCCATGAAGATGAATAGCGAAATCTATCCTAAATCAGCCTACCTAATTGTTCGACGAGGATTATTGAAAAGGCAATTTGCACGGGTTCCATGGGAAGAAGTTAAAGAGATTGACGAAGTTATCATCGTTAAGGGAGACCGCAGCAAGATAATCTTTGAAAAT
>JAHFGK010000047.1 GCA_023247475.1 Candidatus Omnitrophota bacterium | reverse complement strand
CGATATTAATATCCGCATCCCCAAAACACAATTAGACATCGCACCTCTCGGGGAAACGCCCAATTACGCATTTATGGATTTCTCCTTTAAATTAAAAGGCAATACCATCTTGGGAGATGGTTCTTACCATAAGGAACCATTTTTCGGTAAAACCAATGCCATCGGTAAGGGACGGCCATTGCAATTTCATTTCAAAGGATATTTAACTCCCGCAGGGCTTTCCTTTGATAAACTAATTTTAAAGCGTGAAAATTTTTATACGAATTTTTGGGGGGCTCTTAAAGGGAACCATTTACATCTTAACGGTTATGCATTCATAAACACCAAAAATGTCGAGAGGAAATATCAAAGGAATACCTCAAATCTTATCAGATTACTTACATTCTTCCTACAAGGCTTTAAGAAGCAAAGCGAAACAGCCATTGCGAGTAATTTATCGGTTATCGATATCGATGGTGAATTTGTTATTTCCTTACCCCAGGTTCAAATTGAACAACTCAAATTAAAACTTAACTATGCACCGATAAGTATAGCAGGGAGCATTTCACTGAGTGATCCACTTGCCTTAGATCTAGCTATATCGTTTTCTCCGGAACCTAAAAAACAAACCATTACGGAAATTTTAAAACGTGCGGATCTGAAATTTTCTGGAAAATTGCTTAATCACTCACTTGATACCGATGGCACCTTAAGTTTCGATTTTATGGACCGCCCGGATTCTAGTAATTCACCTGATCATGTGGAAATCAACTTCCGGGAACTTAATCTGCTCTTTGATATTTTTTCCCGACTAAAAATTCATTTAGGTGAGGGCAAAGTATCATTTTGGACAAACGGGAATGAACATCGAATCTCGCTTGAAAATCTCAAAGCGTATTTTAACTTTCTACCCGATCAAGTCAAATTCGCCGAAATTTTTTGTCCCTTTTATAATGGTCAGTTGCGCGGAAGGGTATGGTTTGACCTGTCGCAGGCTCAGCTCCCTATAAAAATTACGGGTTTGGCTTTACTAGAAAATGTGGATGCTCACCAGTTAGATGAATTACTGATTCATTTTTCCAAAGTGCATGGACAATTATTTAGTAAAATTAATTTTCAGAGTGACCCCCATTTTGACTTCAGTGGGACGCTGCATATAGTGGATGGAAATTTAAAAAACTTTGATTTTTTCCAGTGGATGGCGGAAACCTTTAATTTACCTGCTCTGCAAAGTATTTCTTTCCCAGAAATCATGGCCCAATTTTCGATCAATACAGAAAACGTCGGTTTAACCAATATTCATCTGGCAACTAACGATGTCGGTATGAACGGTTATTATATTGTCGACAAAAACAGTTTAATTTCTAGTAAACTATCATTATCTCTGAGTCGAAATTTGTTACACGAATCTCCCAAATTTAAACCTGTACACAATATGTTTGATAAAAATACGTCATCGCTAACCTTCGACTTTCAACTTTCCGGGGATCAACACGCTATGAATTTTCAGTGGCTGGACAATGAGTATAAAAGGAGGATTCAAGACAAAATTCCTGATTTTATTGAGAGAAGAATCGAGCGACGCGTTGATGAAAGCATTAAACCTGCTGAGCCAGCCCCAAAAACAAAATGAGCGGAGTTGCATCTTCTAAATTGTTGCCACCGCTTCAATTTCGACCAACGCATCTTTGGGCAACCGGGCGACCTCAATCGTTGATCGCGCCGGTGCAATCTCATTTTTAAAAAACTCCGCATAGACGGTATTCATGGCAGGAAAATCATTCATACTTTTAAGAAAAACCGTTGTTTTAATAACCCCTTCCAAAGACGAACCTGCTCCTTCTAAAACAGCTTTGAGATTCGTTAAGACCATCCTGGCTTGTTCACTTATCCCACCCTTAATCATCTCATTTGTTTTTGGGTCAATGGCAATCTGTCCTGCGGTGAAAATTAAATTACTGATGATAACGGCTTGATTATAAGGCCCAATGGGCTGGGGTGCCTTTGGAGCTTTAACGATTTTTTTATTCATAGAAGCCTGCCTTTCCTTTTAAAGGTATGAATTTTATTTACTATAGTATTCTCAAAGTGTTCCCTTCCACTTAAGTTCTTAGTCGGTCAACAATTTTAGCACTACCCGACGGCATAGGGTATTTAATTAAGTCGTTTAAACTAACCCATTTGTGAATTTTATCTTCTTGCGGATAGGATTTGGGCTGGCAGTGCCATACATTCAAATGAACACGAAATTGAGTATAGAAGTGTTGCACATCCATCATGGGTTGGGTACTTCTTAATTCAATCCCTAATTCTTCTTTCAGTTCACGGGCAAGTGCTTGCTCATTCGTTTCACCCTTTTTAACCTTCCCCCCGGGAAATTCCCACAAATCTGCCAAAAGACCATTGGATGGGCGTTTTTGAATAAAATATTTTCGATCTTTCTCAATAATAGCAATAACTGCTTCAATATCTTGAATGATTCGCTTTTTGGGCGTGGGAATAATCTCCTGCTTTCCTTTTTCATAAGCTCGGCAACTTCCCTTTATCGGACAGATTAGACAAAGCGGCTCTTTATTTCGACATATCAAAGCACCCATTTCCATTAAGGCCTGATTAAATATACGGTTATTTTTCAAGGGCATGACATGATCCAAGAAATTTAATATTTCGGGATCTTGCGCGATATCGGCGAATCCTTCCAGGGCGAGTTGACGCATAATGACTCGACGGACATTAGCATCAACAATGGGGTAAGGTTGATCAAAAGCGATGCTTAAAACAGCACCAATGGTATAAGGACCAAATCCGGGTAATTGTTTGAGAGCTTCCGCATTTTGTGGTATTTTCCCTTGGTATCGTTTACAAATGATCTGCGAAGACTTATGAATATTTTTAGCACGTTGGTAATATCCTAATCCCTGCCAAACCCTTAAAATTTTTTGTAATGGTGCTTTCGCCACGCTGTGAATGTTTGGGAATATTTTCATCCATTGCTCATAATAAGGGATAACCGCGTTGACGGTCGTTTGCTGAAGCATTATTTCTGAAATCCAGATTTTATAAGGGTCGGACGTTTTCCGCCAAGGAAGGTCGCGAGCATTCTTTTTATACCAACTCATGAGTGGTTCGGTAAATAATTGAGACATCGGATGATCTTTAGAAACTTTAGAGTTCATTTAATCTTTGATATCAAACAGGAGATACATAGCAAATTCAATGAGTTCTGTCAAACTGATAAACCTCAATATTACTTAATTATTTCCAAAAATAATTCTCCAATCTGCTTATGTTGACCAATAGGTTGAGTAATTCGGAATTTAATTTCTGGATATTTTCTTTGGGCCTCTTTGATAATTCGGGGAATGTCCTCATCAACATGTTTTCCAGAATTGAGAAAATTCAATAAGACAACCACTTCGCGAGCACCTTGATTGACGCAAATATCGATCCCTTGCTGGATACTAGGTGATTCAATTTCAAGAAAGGCATATTCAAAGATTGGAATCTTACTGCGCCGATGAAGGGAATTAATTAAGCGTGCCACTTCTTTCTTTGTTTTTGGTGAATGGCTGCCGTGGGAAACGAGTAATACAGATTTCATGAGACCTTAGCCATCTTCAATGGCTCAGAGGAATGAGAAATAATAATCTTTTGACCAAACTCAAATGGAATCTTAAAATGCGCACCATCCACAAAAATCATACCACTGCGCATCAATGATTTAATCTTAATAGTCTGTTGATGGGACAGGATACCACCTTTTAATTGATATAATTTCCTAAAACCAAAGTATAATTCACGTGGTTCGTACTGATATTTATTGCTTGTTGGGGGAAGGATTTTCCCCCCAGCGGAATAGATCGCTCCCGTTGAACCAGCTGCCGTTGCAATCCAAATCCCCGAACTTCTTTGCTCTTCTCCTATACCATTGATTGTTAAATGGTATCGACTCATTGCCGCTGGGTTTTGATGGCATATTAAAAGATCATTTAAAACATTGATAGGGGCCGGTAAATCCCTCTTATTTAATTTAATACGGTGAAGTAGTTCTATCGTGAATTTACCACGGAATATTTTTTCTAAAATCCCCTCTAGATCTTCATCATGGGCAATACAGAATTGCCCCACACTTTTCCTGGGGTCAGAATTGATGCCAATGATAATTTGCTGTTTCAAAACTCGAGCAGCCTCAAGAAAAGTACCATCCCCCCCAACCGTAACGACCCAATCCAATGATGCAAAATTAACTTTTTGCCCACGACTAAATTTTTTATATTTAATATCTCTTTCGCTTAATAATTTTTCGACCTTATGCAATGTCGCATAATGACGGATATGGGTTTGACGAAAAGCATTCATTTCCTTCCTTGAGAAAGATATGCCTTTTCTAAAAAAGGTACTTCTTTTCCCTAAAAAATAAATTTCATAGGCGCTTTTCTTGTAAAGTATTAATACGTTTTTAAAATTAGGGGGCATTACATTTTTTAAGGAAAATCCGGAATAAAGTTAATTCGTCCTTCTAAATCTTTAACCGATAAAAATATCATATCTGCACTTTTAAGGTATTTTTGCGAAACTGAGGTGGCCAGGGCTAAACACCTTAATCCCGTCTTTTTAGCAGCCTGTATCCCTAAGGGTGCATTTTCAATGACAACGGCTTGCGATGCTTTGAGTCCCAATCCTTTTAACGCCTTAATAAACGGTTCTGGATTGGGTTTTCCGTTTTTGACATCCGTTCCTGTGATAACCACATCAAACAGTTGATATAAATAATCGGGAAGGATGTGATGCATTTCATGCCGTGATGTTCCCGTCACTAATGCCAATTTAAAACGACGGCGGTGTAAAAGCCGAAGAAATCTTCGAGAACCGTGAATAAACCGGACCTTAACGATGCTTTTAAATAATTCTTCTTTTTCTTTTAGAAGTTCACGAGCGATGTGCTTATTAAACGGCATTTGATGTTTTTGAATATTTCTTCCAGACTTGTTATTCCGCGTTGGCCTTCGCGTTTGTAAACCTTATAAGGATTAACATGGATACCAATTTTTTGCAAGATACTTTTCCATGCCTGAAAGTGATCCGGCATCGTATTGGTGATTACCCCATCCATGTCAAAGATGATGGCTTTCACTTTTAAATTAATTTTCATCGGAGTGGATTTATTGTTTAATTAACTTTTTGAATCCGTTTCAATTTATAAATTCGCCCATCAAATGCGCAAAAATAGATTTCATTATTTTCATCAATACCAAAGGAAGAGATGTTGCGGCCAGAATCGTGGCTGATCAGAACATTACTTACTACTTTTTTTCCATCATACTCTAACGCCCATATCCTTCCCGATACAAAATCACCGTAAATATACTTACCATCAAGCCCCGAAATTTCCTTCCCACGGTAAACAAATCCGCCTGTGATCGAACGGCCCATATTATTGGTGTATTGCCAGATGGGCAGTTCCAATCCTCCCCGATGACAACCCACGGGAGGTTTAAAACATTCCCAGCCTTCCATAATATTCCAACCGTAATTCTTCCCCTTAGTAACGATATCAATCTCCTCATTGGGTTTGTCCTGTCCAACATCCGCCGCCCAAAGCCACCCCGTGAGAGGATCAAAACTAAATCGCCAAGGATTACGGAATCCATAGGCAAAAATCTCGTCTCTGTACCCTAATTTATTTTCAACAAAGGGATTATCGACTGGGATACCATAATTTTTCCAATTGGCGGGATGATCAACATCAATGCGGAGGATTTTCCCCAGAAGTGTTTTTCGATTTTGGCCATTACCGTGAGGGTCGCCACCCGAACCTCCATCTCCTAAGGCGATATAAAGATACCCATCTGGCCCAAAGGCAATTCTCCCGCCTTTGTGATTTCCATAAGGTTGACGTACCTCTAAAATGACTTTTTTACTATTTCTATCAGCTTGGTTGGAATTTGAGGCAGAGACACGATAGCGCGCCACAATACTACGTCGGGGATGATTAAGTGTATAATAAACGTAAAAATAACCGTTCTTTTTAAAGCGGGGGTGAAACGCGAGTCCTAATAACCCTTCTTCCATATGACCACAGAAGACCTCACCCGAAATATCTAGAAAAGGTATGGTGGTCTTTATATTCGGCATATTTTTGAAAACCGAAATAGTACCCGGCTGCTGAACAATAAAAACCCGATGACTTCCATCAGGGGGAACTTCGAAATCCACGGGACGATCGAAGGTAAGATTGGGAAAGGCGACTTCCACTTGCACAGAAGTCAATTTGTCACTCGAAACGTTTTGATTATTCTGAGGAGGCATTGCCACTTCATCGGCTTTTAGCGAATCCAATTCTGATATAGCGCCCAAGAAATTTAGGACTGCGATTGCAATAAAGATTTTTTTTATTCGCATATTCAACACTATTGAAATTCTACAGCTACCGTTTCGCTTTAATTAAATTTAAAACTTCCGAAAGTATTTTACCGATACCATTTTCAATTTTAATATCCGCAAAAGCGTCTAGTGGTGTTTCCGATAAGGTAACAATCACTAACTTAGCATCTTGTTGTTTTGCCATCCGCGGAATAGAGGCTGCTGGCTCTACAACCAATGTTGAACCTAATGCGAGAAGGAGATCGCAATCTCCTGCCCATTCAATGGCTTTTGCTAAGACTTCTGGATTCAACGGTTGACCAAACGAGATGGTATTGGGTTTAAGGATCCCCTTGCATCGATAGCATAATGGAGCACCATCACCGGATTTCAAACGCTCATAAACCTCTTGCCAAGGTTTGATTTCACCGCAAGAAAGGCAAATTGTCTCACGGGTGGAACCATGCAATTCTAAAATTTTATTTGGATCACTGCCGGCTAATTGTTGCAGCCCATCAATATTCTGCGTTATAATGCCTTTGAGTTTCCCTAATTGTTCAAGTTCAGCAATGGCCTTATGCCCGGCGTTGGGCTGAGCATTTTCAAGGGATTCGTAAAGTTCCATCTTTTGTCGCCAGTATTGCTCGCGTTTCTCTTGCGAAACAAGAAATTCCTGAAAAGTCACTGGCTGGAATCGGTCCCACAAACCGCCTTTACTACGGTAGTCGCTAATGCCGCTTTCGGTGGAAATTCCGGCCCCCGTAAATATGAGAATCTCTTTGGCGTGTAGGATAAATTGGGCAAGCTTTTCAATCGCGGTCAACATTGAATTTTTCTAACCATTCTTCAATTTTGGTTCTAATCTGATCACGGATAACTCGAACCTTATTTAATTTTTCGGCATGCGTTCCCGTAAAACTGGCTGGGTCCGGAAATGACCAATGCAATTTTCGCGCTCGTCCAGGAAAAGTAGGACACTTCTGGGCACTTGCCTCATCACAAACAGTGATAACGTAGTCAAATGATTGTCCATTTCCTAGAAATTCATTAATCCCTTTGGTCTTATTCCTGGAAATGTCAATGCCAACCTCATCCATAACTTCAACAACAATAGGATTTAAAGCGCCTGGTTCTAAACCCGCGCTGTAGGCTTCAAATCGATTATCAGCGAGATGATTCAAAAAACTTTCCGCCATTTGACTTCGTGCGCTATTATGCACACAAATAAAAAACACTTTCTTTCGCATTAGTTTGTTTTCGACAAGGACATTATGCTTGAGCAAAAATTAATAGTTGTTTCTGGAATTTATTTGTCGTTTTCAAACGGGAACCTTATCGTACGCACGTAAAGGCGGGGTCTGATTTTCCTGGCACATTAATTTTTCTTCCATACACAGATAAAAATAAACATTGGGGCTGCGGGACTTTATCCATTCCTTCATCTTTTTATAAATATTGCTACGAATTTGGTGGCTGTAACGCATTTTGCCATCGTATGCAGGGATAAATTCTTCATCAAGAATTTTATTTTCTGGGAATCGGTTTTCAATAATCTTCTTTAAGCGCGGAGTCATCCGTAGCGTTCCCAGACTTAGCCATGCCATCTGGCGATCATCAATCCGAGTGAAAATCTCATTGACCAAATCATGATAATCTGTTTCCCAGTTCTGACAGTAAATGATCGGATCAAAATGAAAAGCTACTTTATATCCCGCCCGGGCACACTGTTCAGCTGCTTGTAGACGTTCCTCCAAAGAAGCCGTATAAAATTCGGTTGTCTCAATAATCCGTTGCGGATTAATCGACCACGCCACCACAATATTACCCGCTGATTTTACACTCAACAGCAAATCGATATTATTGCTTTTGGTTTTAAATTCGAAAGTGCTCCGAGGATATTTTCTGAAAAAGTCAACAATGAGCGGTGAAAATTCGGTGATGTGATCGAAAAGAAGCGAATCCGTCAACTCACCCGAACCTAATCGAATATCTTGCTTATAATATTCAAAATGACGAAAGAAATCCTCGATATTCGCCGGGATCACAATGCCAGGCGAGTTGATATAATCTTGTAAATAACAATACGTGCATTCAAAAGCACAACCACTACCTAAATTAATGACATGATAACCGCAAGAGACGGATTTTATCGAACACGGACATTTTTTAAAAAAATCAAAACCCTCTTTCACAACAAAAAATTGCTCTGCGCGGTGGTTATAATCCTCAATGCCCCATTTTTTCTTTCCTACAAATTCTTTATACCTTGTGATTGTAGTGAATTGCGCATCTGGGAATTTAGTTTTTAGTCTTTTCGCCAAAGCCGTTCCCAGAACCGATTTTTCGATATAAAAGTGTCGGGGAATAATCTGGAATTTCTTGCGGATATTGATTCGATATTTGGGATTAATATCCAATTCCGGCAATGAAAAATTGACCTTTTTCTCTTGTGCTATTAAATTAGGGAAACGTCGTTTCATCAAATACTGCTTAAGCGGGAGGAATTGGCGGTCTTGGATGGGAGCGTCTTTGATGATGTCGTCGATTTTTTTATTTTCCTTCTTTGAAATCTCAAAAAGCAGACGAATGATTTCTTGCTTTCGATTAACACCGAAATCCGAGAAAATTTTATTTACATAGTGCTTAATCTCTTCTACATTTACCATCTTATTTATTTCAAGCTTTTACCGGGCAAAGGCTTAATCGATTTAACTCATCCTCAGTTAAATCCCAAGTAACCGACCGAGTATTTTGAATAACCTGTTCGACCGTCCGGCACCCAACAAGGACACTGGTAATCCCTTTTTGCTGACGCACCCAATTTAATGCAATTTGATTTAATGGTTTGCCGAATTCTTTCATCATTCGAACTATTTCCCTCGCTTTTTTAAATTCTTCTCCTTTGTAAAAAGGATAAAAAAAGCTGCGGGCATCGGATTTTTGAAAATGCGGAGGGGAATTATACTTCCCCGATAGAATACCGCCTCCTAATGAACCATAAGTTAAAACACCTATTCCTTCGCTTTGACAAAATGATAACGTGCCCTGTTCTACTGTTCGGTCTAAAAGTGAATATTGGCTTTGTAATGTGGTAATGGGTGTAAAATCTGATGCACGTTTTAGTAATTCAATATCAAAATTGGAAATCCCAAAATAACGAATCTTTCCCTTTTGTTTAAGTTGAGCGAGGGCATTAAGTGTTTGCTCAATCGGAGTATTCTGATCCGGCCAATGGCATTGATATAGGTCAATATAATCAACTTGAAGACGTTTTAATGAATCTTCAATCTCACATTTTATAGAAGAGGGTGTTAAATTATTCGTAATCCGCCCTCCCTCCCAAGTAAGGCCACATTTGGTAGCGAGGATAATTTCATCGCGCTTATTTTTTATGGCTTTCCCAACGATTATCTCTGCTTGTCCATGCCCATAAATCGGCGCGGTATCAATGAAGTTAATTCCTTGATCAAAAGCCGCAGAGACTGCCTCAATACATTCTTGTTCATCAATCTTTCCCCAACTGTCCCCACTAAAAACCCAAGTGCCCAAGGCAATGGTTGAGACATTTAGATCGGTTTTAGGTATTTGATGGTAAATCATTTTAATAATTCAGCAGATTTTATCTATTTCACTTCTTCCGGAGCTAAAGATTTAGGATAACTTACCCCTAACCACTCGGCCACATCATCCGAGTATTGAAACGGGATATTATTACGCTTCAGAATTCCCGCGGTGATCTTTTCGATATCGGTGTTTTCTAATATGATGCGTAAGTTGTGTTCCGTTTCAATGATAGTGTATTTTTTGCTTTTATTGTTATTCAAAATCAAAACAAAATCTTTAAAGGATTTTATCTCCTGTCCATCCACCTTAGCAATAACTTCGTTTGAAATATCATGATAACCAACATTAATATCATCAGGCAAGACTTGCAGCAGCACGACCAACTCCTGCCGTGACTGGTTATTTAAGCGGCCAGTGCCAATCAAATAATATAAAAAATCAAGGGGCCCTTTTTCCCACCAGCGTCCACCCCAGGTGCTTAATAAGTCGCTACTCAACACGGTAAATACTAATCCCCCATAGATGTAATAGGATGGTTTGCTAAAATAATTTGGCAATGGCACTAAGGGGGCAAATGACTTTAATTTCACATGAGTTATTTTTTCCTGCCCATCGCGAATAATTTTGATTTTAACATCCCCTCCCATTTGCTTTTCATTGATTAAATGGGATAAATATAATCGTTCGTTGCCCCTAAATTCAAAAGTTCCATCCATCCCCAGAGGGATATCATCAATTTCTAGAATAACATCATCTTCTTTGAGTATTCCATCCGATGAGGAATACGGTATGATTTTGGTCACCAGAACTCCTCCTATTTTATCCTGGATTTTATAAAATTCTCGGAGCGCCGGATTTTCTGTATCAGTAATATCAATTCCAATAATAGGGAAACCTTCATAATGACTATCTTGTAAATCATTAAAGAAATGTTTGATCACGGGGGTAGGAATCATATACCCAATATTTTGACTTTCAGAAATTCCTTGCATGGCAATGCCAATTAATTTCCCATCTTTTATACCCGGACCACCACTATTGCCGGGGTTAATAGCCGCGTCAATTTGGACCGCAATCAATTTTCGAGAACTTTGACTGTACCCAATGATCTCAATCCGAGAGACTACTCCTTCGGTAATCGAGATTTTGTCGCCACCTTCGGGATAACCAATGACAGATACGGAATCCTGTAAATTCGGTAATTCTCCCATTTCAAGAGGGCTAATCCCTTCAAAAAATTTTGGGTCATCAACGGTTAACAACGCCAAATCGCAATCGTGGCCAACGGCCTGCAGATGAGCGGTATATCTCTTAGGGTCGGATTCCTTACGCACTTGAATAAATGTGCTATCACTGACCACGTGGGCATTAGTTAGAATCCGATTGCCACTGATGATACATCCCGATCCTGTTTTACCTGAACTTCCTAAAGATTGCCATGGGCGATAAAAATCCATCCGGTTCGAAGTGACAAAAATTTTAACCACCGCATCTTTTACGCTGTTAGCGAATGCCACAGGAGGGCATACCCAACTTAAAAAAATAAAAATAACGAAAAGCCTAGCCTTAAACTTCACATTGATCCTTCCCAAGAATTTGAAAATCGAAATTCTACGCACGTCTACTTTATCAAGAACAACTCCACCGAATTCAGTCGGTGGTGGCAGATCAACAAAAATCAACAAAGAAGCCACCAACGAAGTCGGCGGAGTTTCACTTTCTTCCCATAATTTTCAATCTTTGTTGCAGATTAGGAATGTCCTTTGTCGTCACTTTAGATTGAAAATTATTTATCACCGCGTTGGGTAAATTATGCCTTGAGGGGTGAGGCAAACGCATTAGTTGTTTTTGCAAATCCTCCAATTGCTGTTCCATGATGATAATTTTTTCGTTTTTTTCCCTGAGAATTTTATAAGTTTCGCCGAGTTTATTTTTATAAATTTCTACTATCCCATTGAGTTGAAGTAATTTTTGGTCCTGGGAGGACAAAATATGATCCAAGTCTGCTAATTTTTCGTCACGCGCTAAAAGCGATTTTTGTAAAGTGTCAACCTTGCCATTGTATTCTTTGAGCTGCAGACGGTACCGCTGAGCCAATTCCAGTTTTCTAGCAATAAACCGTCGCAGTGCTTCTCGTTGTAGCACATAATCCAATGTTCGTTTCTCCAATTCCTGCTTCAATGCGGATAATTCGCCCTGCATAGCCTTGATTTGTGCCTGGCTAGCGTGTATTTGTTGTTCATAATTTCCCGCATTTTTTTGAAACGTTTCATTGAGAACCTGCATTTTTTCATCCTTTTCTTGCATAATCCGTTGAATGAGTAGAACGCGTTCCTGAATTTCCTGAATCTGTTGGCTTAAATGCGCGATTTGATCGTCCTTTTGCATAATGGTTTTGTCTTTATCAACCAAATCCAGCGAGATATCTGCCAATTGCTGCTTAAGGTTACGCACATGGCTCTCATTATGCTGAATACTATCCCGAACAGCAACAAATTTTTGCTGAATATGCGCTAACTCTAATTGTAAAATATTCAATGTCATGCTTTGTTCTTCACCTAACTTGTCTTTTTCGGACAGTTTTCTCTGTATATCCTTTAACTGATCTTCAAACGTACTAACGCGTTGATCTTTTTCTTGCGAATCTTTTTTAAGAGTTTCAAATTTCTGCTGTGTCTCGGTTAATTGCTGTTGGAGTTTCATAAGATCAGCGCCATTTGGCTCATCTTTCATTGATAATTGTGTATCGATATCTTTCCCCAGTATAGCTTTCTTACTTTGAGGCTCCAATCGCATTCTCACATCTTTCAAATTGTTTTTAATTTTCTCGAGCCTCAAAACTTGATTAACCAAAGAATCCTTATACTTTGTATAGACAACGAGGGTTTCCTTCAAATCTTTGGATTGCGGAGCAATAAGTTCTTTTTTCATCAAAGGAAAAATATTCGCCTCCTTCGATTCCTGCGGAATCTCTTCCGTCTTTATTTGGGCTAATAAATTCATTTTATTTTTGTCATTAGACAAATGTTGTGTAATAAAATTTTCTAAACGTTCTTTATCATGCTTTAACTCGGAAAATCTCGCCTCTAAAAATTCTATATAAACCAAGAGTTCCATAAATCGTTCAATCTGGTGTTTCTTCTGAATAGTAATGGACGTCTTTGAACTGATAATTCTTCGCAAATATTCTTGAGCCATTTCATTCGTTGGATCAACGATAAGCATATTCACAAATTGAGTAGTCGCATCATCTATTTTCTCTTGATCCAAAAAGGAAACCCCCTCGGTATTGTAAGTATCAGCCTTAACCTTTACATCATCCGCATAAAGAATTTGACTCAAACTCATTGTTAAATAAGTGACCCAAATAATAGATTTTATTTTTTTTGTGTTTACAAAATGCATAACAATGAATTGACTGGCGGAACTCAGTTATTAAATAGGGGCGTCTGCGTTGGACTCTTTAGCCATAAGACAATTTTTGCCTGAGTCATTCTTGGGACCAAAACTTTTCAAGATGATGCTATTTGATAATAGCTTATCCTTTTGTTTATCTTGCCACTTCCCTAATAACCGTAATGCTTAGAGCCTAGAGAATAGTTTGCCCATGTTCCTAAGGACTGGTGTTAATGCGGTGGGTGGTCAATAACCACCTTTGTGTGTATTATAACATAAGATAACATGGATTCAACTTTGCTAACTTCCACACTCAAGAATATGTTAGTCACTAGGGAATTTAGTGATAAAATAATCATTAAAAATTAACGTCCTTAATTGTGCACTTAAAACCATCATAATTTTATGTCCAGCAATAGCCAATCAAGATCTTTTTCTGTCATTCCGATTCCTTTATTGATTATTCTTATTTTCGCAACAGGGTTAAGATTGTTTTATCTCAACGAGCTAAAAAGCAATCCCTTACCGATATTTGTGGCGCAATCACCTGTTTTCGATCAATATAATTTCATTCATTTAGCGCTGGACTTCTTGCACAACGGTTGGCTTGGTACTGAAATAACCAAATATTCTCCTGGTTATTCGTATTTTATTACTATTATTTTCAAACTATTCGGGGCCAATCTTAATAGAGTTTATCTTATTCAAATTATTGTGGGAATTATCAGCATTTTAATCTTTTATCAATGCGCCCTTATATTATTTGAAAATCAAATGATAGGTTTAATTTCCGCCTTTATAGCGGCATTCTATTCCCCCTTTATATTTTATGAATGTACCATTTTGAGAGATCAATGTAGTGCTTATTTTAACTTGCTTGCTTTCTATGGGTTACTTTTA
Organism: Candidatus Omnitrophota bacterium; assembly: GCA_023247475.1. GTDB lineage: Bacteria > Omnitrophota > Gorgyraeia > Zapsychrales > JAHFGK01 > JAHFGK01. The sequence goes on along the minus strand of JAHFGK010000047.1, from coordinate 242 downwards.
GCCTTGAAAAGTAATCGCTCACCCTTATTCTCTATGGCAGGTTTTTTCATTGGACTTTCCTTCATGATTCGTGAAAATATTCTTCCCTGGGGAATTATGTTTTATCTCCTCTTCATCAAATCCATATCCTTGCGAAATCGTCTATTTTTTATCTTAATTTTTATTTCCGCAGTATTCTTGACGATCTTACCGATAATCCTACGAAATTATTTGCTGAGAAACCCCGTGCTGATATCGCAAGA
>JAHFGK010000226.1 GCA_023247475.1 Candidatus Omnitrophota bacterium | reverse complement strand
GATTCTTTTTCGGTATTTCAAATTTGGTTATAATAATTTTGTCGATTTCATTTTTGGTGAAAACTTACTACGCTCGGAAATTTATATCGGTCATTTCGGCAATCACAAATGGGGTTATTCGACGGAAACGTTAAAAGAGTTTGTTAAACTGTTTGGCATTGAACCCATTCAGGTGGAACAGACAGGATTAAACATCCGTCTTTCGGGAGAAAAGAAACGTCATATTTCCGCCGAGCAGTTAGACCATATTCAAATTTATTCTCATGCCAATGCGAAGGGAATCGGGGAAGCGCAGCGTTCCTTAGAATATGTAAAGCAGAAAATTGAAGAGTTTCAGAAAGCCGCGCAATTTTTGCGTTAATCAGAAATGTGCGGAAACAAAAGGATCAAGTAGTCATGAGTGCGGAGAAGAACAGAGTTTATATATTTGACACCACTTTAAGAGACGGAGAACAAGCGCCGGGCGCCAGCATGAACGAAAATGAGAAACTGGAAATTGCCTACGCCCTAGAACGCTTAGGGGTTGATATTATCGAAGCTGGATTCCCAGTTATTTCCGAAGGAGATTTTAATTCTGTTAAACGGGTTGCCAAACATATTAAAGGCTCTGTGATCTGTGGTTTGGCCCGATCGATCAAAAAAGATATTGATGCGGCTTATGAGGCCTTGAAGGGTGCCAAACACGGACGTATCCATGTCTTTTTGGCCACGTCCAAAATTCATTTGCAATTCAAATTAAAAAAAGACAAGGGTGAAATTTTACAAATGGCCGTAGAGGCCGTCAAATATGCTCGAAACAAAATGACGGATATCGAATTCTCTCCGGAAGATGCCTCACGATCAGAAAAAGATTTTCTTTATCGGGTCATTGAAGCGGTGATTGATGTTGGGGCGACAACGGTTAATATTCCGGATACAGTCGGCTATAGCATTCCCGGTGAATATGGACAATTGATTGCGGATATTAAGAATAATGTTCCCAATATTCATGAAGCGGTCATCTCGGTCCATTGTCATGATGATTTGGGGTTGGCGGTCTCGAATTCATTAGCGGCCATCAGAAATGGGGCAAGACAAGTGGAATGCACGATTAATGGAATCGGGGAACGTGCTGGCAATGCCTCGATGGAAGAAATTGTCATGGCCATTAAGACGCGTTCGGACTTTTTTGGTTGCACCACCAACATTAAAACGCAAGAGATTTATCGAACCTCGCGTTTGGTGAGTAAATTGACGGGATTTGTGGTTCCTCCGAACAAAGCCATCGTGGGGATGAATGCGTTCCGTCACGAAGCCGGGATTCATCAGGATGGAATTTTGAAAGAACGTTCCACTTACGAAATTATGCGTCCCGAGGACGTGGGGTTCACTGGAACAGGATTGGTTCTAGGAAAACATTCTGGACGACATGCGTTTAAGGTGCGATTAAAAAGTCTGGGGATTGAATTAAGTGAGGATGAACTCAATAGAGCCTTCGACCGATTTAAGGATGTTGCGGATAGGAAAAAACAAGTCTTTGATGAAGATTTGGTGGCTATCGTCGAGGATGAGGTTAAAGTTGTTAAAGATACATGGAACTTGGTGAATCTGGTGACAACTAGTGGCACAAATATTACCCCTAGAGTCGAGGTTGCTTTGGAATGTAAAGGCAAAACGTATAAGAAAAGTTCAACGGGTGATGGACCGGTGGATGCTATTTATAAAGCTATCGATGGTATCACGAAAATAAAAGGTGAGCTTTTGGATTATACTATTCAATCGGTAACTCGGGGTAAAGATGCCTTAGGGGAGGTCACCATTAAAGTAAAGTTAAAAGGCAAAAGTGTGATCGCCCACGGTGCCAGTACAGATATTATTGTTGCATCTGCTAAGGCCTATATCAATGCCATCAATAAAGTCATCGCGGAGGATTAAGCATAGCCCGCATGCCTAACAGGAAATGATTATTTATTCTGCAATTTTCTATTGGATCTAACGAGCAAACAAGTAATATCTTCTTCAATGGCTGCACAAAAGACTACGTATGGTATCATCGGTTATCCTCTCAAATCAAGCCTTTCTCCTCTCATGCACAACACGGCTTTTAAAGAATTAGGTGTGGATGCGGTCTATAAAATTTTTTCTCTCAAAGAAGACCAATTCCCAGATTTTTTTAGTGATTTGCGTGAGAAAACAAATCCGATTTTCGGATTAAATGTGACTGTCCCTTATAAAGAGAAAGTGATTTCTTATTTGGATACGTTGAGTCCTTTTGCCGAGAAAGTGATGGCGGTTAATACGATTGTCATTAATAAGGAACGAAGGTTAATTGGGTATAATACAGACGGGCCGGGATTTTTGTCGCATTTGACGGAACTAAAATTCGATACCAAAGGCAAACGTGTTGTGATGTTGGGGGCGGGAGGAACGGCACGGGCCATTTTGGCGGTATTATGTTTGCTGCCAAACCGGCCGGAAGGTATTAAAATTTATAATCGTACTCCAGAAAATTTAGATAGGCTCATTGAGGATCTGTCCACGAGAATCGATTTGAGTATTGTGGAAACCGTCAATAGCGTTGACGATTTGAATATCGAACTTGCCGATTTTTTGATTAACACAACTTCTTTGGGTATGAAGGAGGGAGATCAATGCCTGATTAACGAAGAACTCTTTCATTCCAATTTGTTGGTTTATGATGTTATTTATAATCCTCCCGAGACTAAATTTTTAAAAATGGCAAGAAAAAGAGGTGCTAAAACAGTGAATGGCTTGGGTATGCTTTTCTACCAAGGCGTTTTAGCTTTTCAGCATTGGTCAAACATCCAGTTAGATGAAAGGGTCAAAGCCAAGATGAGAGAAAGTTTAACCAAAGGACTTAAACCATGATTTTTATGGAAGGATACGTGGGGTTTTTTATCTTTATTTTGGGGCTCATTGTAGGAAGTTTTTTAAATGTATGTATTGTTCGTATGCCGCAAGGGAAATCCATTGTCACTCCGCGTTCGCAGTGTGTGCATTGTCAGAAAACAATTTCCTGGTATGACAACATTCCTTTAATAAGCTATTTGCTTTTGCGCGGACGATGTCGATTTTGTAAGCAAAAAATATCATTTCGCTATTTTATGGTGGAATTGTTAACGGCGAGTTTATTTTTTAGTTTTTATTATCAATATGGTCTTAGGATCATTTTGCTTCCTTATTTGGTGATGCTCTCTGGCCTTATTGTTGCGACCTTTATTGATTTTCAACACCGGATTATCCCAGATGAGGTGAGTGTGGGAGGGATGATTATAGGAATTATTTTTAGCCTTTCGATTCCCGGACTGCAAGGGGTAGCAATGGCGGAGCATCATTGGGTTTATAGTCATTTAGAATCCCTAGGAAAATCTTTGTTAGGAATTCTTGTGGGAGGAGGCTCCATCTATGCTATGGGAATGATTGGGGAACTTCTTTTTCGAAAAGAGGCCATGGGAGGAGGCGATGTTAAATTTTTAGCGATGGTTGGTTCCTTTTTGGGCTGGAAACTAGTTTTATTGACATTT
>JAHFGK010000046.1 GCA_023247475.1 Candidatus Omnitrophota bacterium | reverse complement strand
TTTTTAGCGACATTTCAGATCCTCTTAATGGGAGCTTGCGGGTATTTCTTGGTCAAAAAGAATTTTATGGATGAGCAGGGCTTAAGTCTTCTAACACGATTGGTGGTGAATCTTTTTCTGCCTTCCCTAATATTTCATCAGCTCATCAGTGATTTTAGTTTTCAAAAATATACATTTTGGTGGATTTTACCATTGTTGTGTTGGGGAATCATTTTATTAGGCGTTATCTTAAGTTATGCGATCTTTGTTTTTTTTCGAAAAGGCATTGCCAAAAACGAATTTATGTCCCTCGTGTGCTTTCAGAATTCCGGATATGTGCCGCTGTTACTGGTCACTGCTCTTTTTACGGGGCAGACTCGACAAACATTGTTTGTTTACATTTTTTTATTTGGTATCGGTTTTGATTTGATGCTGTGGACTTTGGGTGTTTGGTTGTTGACACAGCAAAAAGCAGGGAAGGTGGAATTACGTAATTTATTGAATCTGCCATTTGCCGCAACGGTTTTCTCGCTGCTATTAATTTTTTTCGGTTGGCATCAGTGGATACCGCAGACAATATTGACACCGATCAAATTATTTGGAGACTGTGCTTTGCCGGTGGCGGTGATGGTTGTTGGCGGTAATCTGGCAGGAACGAATCTCGTTCAGATTGAGAAAAGGGAGATTTCCTTGCTTATATTGACGAAATTGGTTTTAATGCCGACGGTGGCTTTGTTCGCTATTCTAAAATTCCATGTGGAATATTTATTGGGATACTTTATTCTGCTGGAAGCCGCCAGCCCGAGTGCGGTTTCGTTGTCGGTCATTGCCCGGCATTATCGAACAAACGAAAAATTTATTAACCGAGGGATCTTCTTTAGTCATGTTTTGAGTGTCATTACGATTCCCGTTTATTTAACTTTATATGCGTATTTAGCAAACTCTTTATAATATGGCTGTCGTTGCGACCAACAAAAAAGCTTATCACAACTATTCCCTTTACGATAAGTGGGAATGTGGAATTGCTTTGCAGGGGAGTGAAGTTAAATCCATTCGCGCCGGTCAGGTTAATTTTAGCGATAGCTTCGCCCGCATCAACGATGGGGAACTGTTTTTATACAATCTCCACATCAATCCCTATGCGCAGGCCAGTTACATGAATGCCGATCCTATCAGGGTACGGAAATTATTGCTCCATAAAAAGGAAATCGAAAAGATTGCAATTTTAGTCAATATGAAAAAAATGGTTTTGGTTCCGACTAAGATTTATTTTAATAAGCGCGGGTTCGTGAAGATCGAGTTGGCGGCGGGCAAGGGGAAGAAGCTGTACGACAAGAGGGAAGATATTAAGAAACGGGATATTGAACGAGTATTGAAAAGAACGGTCAAATCTCGCAAGAGATAATTTTAAAGAAATGATAGTACTCTGTAGAACATTATTGTAAAATTCAGTTATGATTATTTATGAAGCCATATTAAAAGAGTTTCAAAAACAAAAAGTAAAATACGTGTTGGTGGGAGGGATTGCGGCTAACCTTTTAGGAGCAAGAAGGACCACCTCGGATTTGGATATTTTAGTAGAGATGAGTGACCTTAATCTTGCAAAAGTGGTAAACATTCTTAAAAAGCAAAGATATCATGTTAAACAACCCGTTGATCCAATTGGTATTGCGGATAAAAAGACACGAGATAATTGGATTAATAACAAACATATGAAAACATTTAATTTCTATAAGGATAATGATTTCCGACAAGTGGATATTATCATTGATTCTCCTGTATCTTATGAACAAGCGAAGGAAGATGCTATACTTATAAATGCCGGTGATATCAAGTTGAAGGTTATTTCTATTAATAAATTAATTAAAATGAAGAGAAAAGCAGGCAGGGAAATTGATAAGCTTGATATTAAGGAATTGATGATTGCTAAGAGATCAATGGAGAAAAAATGAATTTTAATTGGGAAAGTGAAAAAGAAAAGGTCTTTAGATGGATGCAGGTCCCAGCGAAAAAAAAGCTGGAATGGCTTCTTGAGATGAATGAGTTTTCTCAAAAATACACGCCTCCTCAAAACAAAAAGATACGTCGGAAATTACGTGCTTTACCTTCAGTAGCTGAGAATTATTCTTTGCGCTTTTAAGTCTTCTCGAGTATACTATATTTAAATTAACCTTTTTAGAATTTCCATCAAACTTGTGACTTTGTGCGCTTGTTCGCTTGTGCTCTTTGATATGGGGGTGATCGGTCTCGACTTGAGTTTGACAGTGTAAGGGGTGCATGCCGGGGAAGCTTGGTTGGCCCCGTCAACAATCCAAGCACCAATAACTGCTAACTACAATCCTGTAGCAGAAGCCGAGGCGATTCTTGCCGAGGCACCCGCCCTTGTTTAATTAATTTAAACAAGGCCCTTTTGTCAGTTTCGCCTGTGGGCTGATAAAAGGTCATTAAGCAGGCTAGTACTTATGTTCGCCTTTGGCATAAGTACGAAGCTTAAGAAGGCTAGTCCTGATGTATTCTGTTTGTCGAAGCCGTCGGGATGATCTGAAAAGACAGACTAAGCATGTAGCGACCTTTATATTGTAACCCAAGGACCCGGGTTCGATTCCCGGCACCTCCACCATTTTATTTTTATGTATCACAAACATATATATTGACAATAAGTTATAGATTTGCTACTATTTCTTTAAGGCACAATTGCCCAAGTGGTGCCCAAGAAAATGTGAGGAAATAGTGGCCTTTTTATTTAAAGCCCATCCTAAATTTGAAAAAATTTATAAAGCCGTAGATTCAATTCTTCCGCACTCTAGTTATTGTCGAATTGACAATTCTAATTCATTACCCCGTGAAATAGTACCTAAAATAGACTTACCATTCGTTACTGTCTGGGCTTCAACAGATGCGTCCAATCACCCTTCCTATTTATTTGAAAATTTTCAAATTCAAGCTGGATCTCTAATACCCCATCAAAGAATTTACCGCTATTGCTGTCATAATGGTCAGCACCATTTGAATGTAGAGGACAATCTTTATTGCCTAGAAGAAAGTGGTAACATTGTAAGATTTTCAAGAAAAGATTCTTCAGATCATTTTATTTCAGTTTCTAATTTTTCCGATACAAAGACAATTATTGAACGGTATTCTCTGCCTATAGAAAAAAGTGGTGCGATTAGTAATTTTTTTTCTCATGGCGCCTTTCTTCCTGAAATGGTTACTTTTAAGGAATTAGATAATGGCAACACTTAGAATAAAGGGTAATGCCTATTTTATCGATTATCGTGTTAACGGTAGGCGTTTCCGCAAGGGTGTAGGACATTCTAAAAAGATTGCCGAACTCGCCTTAAAAGACCTCGAAGTTAAACTTGCCAAAAATGATTTGGGCTTTTTAAAGCAAGATGGTGCCTACCAGAAATTGCTTATCGATTTTGAAAACTACTGTAAGACAAACTTAGCCCCTAATACACGCAAAAGGTATAAATCTATAATTGATAATTTCAACCATTTTTTAAAGTCAACCTACCCCTACCTCGAAAAACTCTCGCAATTTACCTCCAAAGTCTTTGAAGATTTTAAACAGTTTCGCAAGGAAGAAGGCGCAGAAAATCGGACGGTAAATCATGAATTAATCGTTGTGAGGATGATGTTTCGCTTGGCGGTTCAATGGGGGTATATGAATAAGAATCCAACGGATGGAGTCTCAAAACTTAGGATCGTGAATACGATTGCTCCCCGCTTTTTGTCAGAAGAAGAATGTAAAAAATTATTAGAAGAGGCAGATGATTGGCTCCGGCCAATATTCTGTGCTTTTTTAAATACAGGGATGAGAAAAAGCGAGTTAGAAAATCTCGAATGGAATGATGTTGATTTTAGCCGACGCAAGATCAAAATTGTCGCAAAAGATGACTGGTCTCCAAAAACAAACGAACGTGAGATACCCATTAATGAGGGGCTCTTAGAGGTTCTTAAGAAGCAGAAAGAGAAATCGAACGGCTCAAAATATGTATTCCCGGATGATGAAGGCGGTAAGATTTATAAAAATCGTTTACGCAAACGTCTAATGACTTTAACAAAGAGACTTGGTTTTGGGGATGTCACCCAGATTCATGCTTTACGCCATACTTTTGCTTCTCATTTGGTAATGAAAGGCGTTGATTTGGCAACCGTAAAGCAGTTAATGGGTCACTCTGATATAGTTACGACGATGATTTACAGTCATTTGACTGAAAAACATGTTAATGAGGCTGTTGATAGATTAAAGTTTTAATATTAGGGTTATTTAAAATCTAATAATTTGGAAGGACTAATTTTGAAGGCTTTGGCGAGTTTTTCGATGGTATCAATTTTGGCAGCAGAGGGTTTATTGCTTTCCAATAATTGGATGTGTTTGTAATCTATTCCCGAAATTTCTGCCAATTTTTCCTGAGTTAAGCCGTGTTTTTTTCTTAACTGTCTCAACCTTTTGGCTAATTTTGCACGAATAACCGTATCCATATGGTGTATTATCCCAAAGGTGTCCTTGTCTTGACACCTTACACGCACGGTGTTATATTTAACGGACGGTACTTGTCTTATAAAAAAGTGAAAAAGGAGGTTTTATGAAAAAAATTATATTTATGATTATTTTTCTGCTATCTATAAACATTTGCAATTCGGAAGCAATAATTCTTGAACCCGAAACAGTTGGTTATGTTTATAGTGATGGATTTTGGTATCCAACAAGGCCAGGTGACTTAAGAATAAGTCAGAGTAATAAAGACGGTCTTGCGTATAGGTTTATTCTTAATGAATCTTATGATATCTCGGGTATTTTTGGTTCTCTAACAGGAGTTGATACAGATCTGAATAGAGATCCTTCACCTGGTAGAGCGCAATTCTTTTTAATGCAAGGTTCAAAGTGTTTCAGTGGCGATTGCTCTATTGGTTTAGTTCCTAATACCTCCTCTTTTCCTGATAACCCTGATGTACTCTACAAATCCAAAGATTTTGAAGTACCATTAACAGAGAGAGTTAATGAGACTCCTGTAGAAGGGACATGGTATGGAGAGTCAGGACTAAATATCAATCTACCTGCCAGTGATTATTGGTTTGGAGCTCGAGGCGGAGTAAATGATGGGTATATTCGAGTTTCCGATTATAGATTTGAAGGCAATGTTGTCCCAGAACCTTCAACAATCTTATTATTAGCTAGTGGATTGACAGGGGCATTTCTGCGACGAAGAAAAACATCAACTAATTGAATGTAAAAATTTGAGCGTGAAAAAGAAGAAATAATTCTTGCTGAAGGCAATCCGAAAGGGTTGCCTTTTTTGCTAAACGGAGGTAGCTCCATGAAAAAAATTATTATCCTTGTTGCTGTAATTGCGTTGATTTTTGCATCAACGGCATTCGCTAAAGGGAAAGCTGTTCGCGTAAAAGGCGGAGTTACAAAATCCGGTACTTATCGCTCTCCGCACTATCGAACGTCTCCGAATAAGACTAAAATTGATAACTGGTCAACGAAGGGAAATATAAATCCTTACACAGGTAAAAGCGGGACAGTCAATCCTCTTAAAAAATAAAAATGGGGTAAAAATGAGAACAAAATTGATGGGATTATTAATTGCCTTAGCGATTTTAACTCTTAACGAAAATGCTTTCGCATATGTAATAATTGCTGTTGAGCAAGGTGCTGCAACTTACAGAGCAGATGAAAACAAAACTTCTAAAGATATTGGACGATATAAAACTTATTTTGAAGTCGATGAGACGAATAAAATTGTAAAGAGGATAAAGGTAGTTTTGTTGACCGACGACCCGCTGGGTGATAAAAAAGGGCAAGTTCGACCAGATAACACAATTTATCAGATTATCGAACCGTCACAGTTAAGCATTTTGAAAAATGAAAAAGTTATTCATGCAATAGGTCAACCGGGAATAAACGCCACAGAGCTGTTGACGATAAGTAAAGACCATGTAATGCAGTCGAAATCAACTGGAGATTACGTTGTTTTGGTTAATTCAAAAATTATTGAAAGGAGTGATGTGCCGGATGAACCTAAACTTGGAAAATAATGTGAATTCATGAAATGCAATTGCAGAAATGGTTTAATGGTCTAAATAGGAAGCAATTAATACTTGTAAGAATAGCTATTTTCTTTTTTAGCATTCCGGCCATATTGTTGTGGGGTCTTGGCATTCTGATTATTGTAATTTGGCTATATCTTGAATTTGGGAAAGAAAGGAAACTTTAATACCCCCGCTAAAATTTGGGAGCTACCTTCGACCATAAATCAAATTTTTAATAATCTTATTAATAATCTTAATAGTGGTATTTAATGGAAAAGAAAAATGATTTCTAAAAAGCTCATAGAATTTTGAAAGAAATAAAAAAAAGAAATAAGAAAGGCAATAAAGATTTATTTCAAGCAACTGCGGATGTGATAAATCTTTATTCTATAAAAACAACAGGAAAAACTTGGGCAGAACAAATACTTCACGAAGCCAATAAATCAAAATGAAAAGACCACGACGACATCCGAAAATTCCAATTTTGATAAGGCTGACTAAAAAACAAAGAAAAGAATTTAGACAGTGGATCAAAGCTATTGAAAAAGAGAGATTAAATATAAATAATCCTTAAAAAACATCTGATCGTTATTTTTTCTTACCAATAAATATCGGCTTTCCTTCTGCATTACGAAAATTTCTTACAAACGAGTTGAAAAGCATTGACCAATAAATAGGTTCAAAACGATGATGAAATCCATCCTCTACGCCAGCGTCTCAAGTAAAGAACAATGAAAATTGTTAATACCAAATTCCGATACCCTTTTTTGTTGTTAAGCGTTATCTTAATCGCCTCCCCTCTTTTCGCTCAAGAAGTATCCAAACAAGATGGCCAAGTTGATTGGGATAAGAAAGAAACTGAATTTTTTGATGTTATGAAGGCAATGCAAGGTAATCATACCGATGCGGAGCTTCATCAGGCTATGGGTAAGTGGCTTTTGGATTCAGATAATCAATGGGAAAGAGCTACCGTTCATTTTAAGAAAGCGGTTGAATTAGATCCGACGCTTTATCGTTCTTGGTATGGCTTAGCCCTAATTTATATTGATTCCGAGAAAGGAAATGAATATTTTAGAAAAGCAATCAAAGCAAATCCTGATTATCCACCGCCGTATTATTGGCTGGCGTATAATTATTGTAGGAATAGTAAAGACAAAGAGGCGATACCTGTTTTTGAGAAATATGTGGAGGTTGCTACCAGAGAAGGTAGCGATATAGAATTTGGCAGATTAGCGACTTCCACCGAGGTATTAAAGGAATTGCGTTCCGGCAAAGATGGCGAAGAACTTAAAAAGATAAGATGGAAGAGCAACAAATAAACACAAACGAAATAAGCGAAGAGAAAGAAGTGGAAAATATGCGGATAAGGTATTAAATCAATAAGAAGCCATTTATGAAGAATTTTTTCTAAGAAGGTGATGAAAAAGTGGCGAAGAGTATGAAAGACAAATCGCTGTTTACAACTAATCTTAATGCTGAAGCCCTAAAACAACTGAAGCCATCTGTAACACAAACAGAAATTAGGCGTCTTAGCGAGAAATATAAAGAATTATTACGTGGATATAGAAGCCGTGGAAATCCTTTCCTTCCCGAACTTGTCAAATTAAAAGGCAATAATGGCGAAAGCGCCAATATCGAGAAGAAATTCTGTTACAATCAACCAAATAAAATCATACTAAATGTTTCATTCGCTTTACTGCTTACTAAAAAAGAGCAAAAAAGATGGATTAAAACAGCATTGGATTTTTTTAGCTCCCAAATCATTTCAAGCACCGAAATAATTCGTGAGGGGCAATCGCCTAAAAGAATTTCTAAAAGACCTTATCATGTTTTTGAAACAATAGATGACGACCTTGGCGCTATTAAAATGTATTATAAAAAATACTCCGACAAAGAGCCGTGGGGAACAAGTAATAATTCAAAGAGAAATAAAATGTTTTTAAAAATACCACACTACAATGATGCACCTTGGGGAACCAGTGAAGTTTCGAAGAAAAAGAGAGAATATCGAAGAAAACGAAACTCTTGGATGAAAAACACATACAAAAAACACCTTAAGAAAGTGTGTCAAGACGATGCCTATATTTCTATTGGAGCAGAACTTTCAACTCTTCCCCTTGAACACTTCGGGGAATGGCCTTCAAAGACAAGAGACATAAACAGTGGCAAATGGAAACCCATTGGAGAAGACCCCCGAGACTTAGATTTCGAATCAATTAAAAGCATAATTCAGAAAAAAGTTAATTTTTCTGTATAACGTTTAATTCTCGCAAGTTACAAACTCTCTGCACCACATTCACATCCTACCCAAATTCTCGTTCTATGTCATGCTTAAAGCATGATATTAAAGAATTTAATCCAACAAAAACAAATCCTTGAAGAATGGTCTCGACTCTACGAAAGACCTGTTTCAAGCGAAAACTACGAAGAGGTTTGCCATAATTTAAGCGGTTTCTTTATGACTTTAAAACAGTGGTCAGATGATGAAAAAAGGACGTTAAAAGAAAATGGACAAAACAACGATCAGTGAAGTAAGTTTTTACCCCCTGCGTCCAACTGAAAAAGGCCTTATTGGTTTTGCGTCGTGCCTTTTCAATGGGAAACTCTCTTTAAATTCTATTGCCGTTTACACCACTCCCACCGGTGAAATTAGGCTGCTCTTCCCGAATAAGACCCTCCCAAATGGAAAAGAGCTAAATCTTTTTTATCCTATTGACAGATTTACTTATGAAGCTATGCGTCAAGCAATAGCTCAAAAAATTGAAGAATTGGCTGAAAAAGCAAAAGAAAGATATAGTTATGAGCGGACTGCAGTCTAATCCATCCCCTACGACATCTCGGGTAAACCCAGCTAACCGTTGCAAAAATAAACCCTTAGAGGCGTCTCATTATGTTGCCCCAAGCGATAAGGAATTACTCGAAATTTTCCCTGAAGCAAGAGAAATAATCCCCGGAAAGCTAAAATATTGGCAGGATAAAAAGAATGGAATAAAGGCCTGGATTAAATTTAATCTCCGTTTAATTCGAACGACGGTTAAGGACGATTTTTCTCGATGGTTTTGGCGAGAGGTTGTCAAAACAGAGGTAAAAGAAGCATTATTGGAATGCAATAAACAAATTTTTCGTTTAACTCGACTGAATCAGGGAGCACACAATACACCTCTAAAAGAACTCCATCTAAATATGGATAAGATCGAACAAGCCAAAACAGCGCCAATTATAGAGATAGCCTCTTCTCTTGTTTCTCGCTTAAGGAAAACGGGAAGAAAGTATATTGGACTCTGCCCATTCCACAAAGAGGATCATCCCAGCTTTTATCTTTATCCGGAAACAAACTCTTTTTACTGTTTTGGTTGCCATCAAGGCGGAGATGTCATTAAATTTCTAGAACTCACCCATGATTTTTCATTTAAAGAAGCGGTTGAATATTTACGAGGAGGTAAAGAAAAATGAAACAAAATTTTGTGGAAAAAGAATTTCAGGAAATAGAAATGGAGCTTAACAAGGAGCCATCATCCCTCAGCTATAATGATTTGGTTTCGACAATCAACAAATGGCTTTTAATTAGAGACACCGGCCTCATAAAGGTCATCACGGCGACTGTTTTAGCCAATAGATTAAACGCAGACCCTGTCTGGCTATTTATAGTAACTGCCTCGGGAGGAGCCAAAACTGAACTCATAATGGGTCTAAATAAAATCGATCAAATTTATCCGCTATCAGACCTTACGACTCAAACATTTCTAAGCGGGGACAAAAACAAGAAAGATGCTAGTTTATTGTTCCAATTAAAAGAGAATACCATTTTGACTTTTAAAGACTTTACGACGGTATTAACAATGCACCGTGATAAACGCCATGCAATTCTTTCTCAATTGAGAGAAATTTATGATGGTTTTTACAAAAAACCCTTCGGCACTGGCGAGACTAAGGAATGGAAAGGAAAAATCGGATTTATTGCGGGTGTAACTCCTGTTATTGAGACTCACTCCTCTGTTCATTCCAGTTTAGGGGAACGTTTTATTCAATACAGACCTATTCATCCCGATAGTATTGACTTAGCTAGGCGAGCAATGTCGAACAACGGAAAAGAGAAGAAGATGAGGGAAGAAATACAAAACGCTTTTAAAAATTATGTGACGGGAATCCAATTGCCCACAGAATCTTTTTCACTCCCGGAAGAAATTAAGGAGAAAATTGCCAATTTATCCTCCTTTTGTGTAAAGGCAAGAAGCGGAGTATTGCGAGACGGTTATTCTACCCGAGAAATCGAATATATCCCGGACTCAGAATTACCCACACGGCTGGCTAAACAACTTGCAACCCTTGCTTTCGCATTCTCGTTAATCGATGGTGATTTTACAAAAGAATCATATGACCTGATCTGCAAGATCGGAATGGATACGATACCTCAAAGGCGGAAAGCGGCTTTAGATGTCCTTTTAAAAAGAACGGATTATCTCGAATCATCTGATGTGGCTTTAAAAATAGGCTATCCCACTAATACAACAAGGCGAATTTTAGAAGAATTATATGGCCTTCGAGTTATCAATCGGGAACATCAGGGTCAGGGTCATGCCGATAAATGGATTGTCAATGAAAAGACAAAGGAATTATTGACTAACGCCGGTTATTCTTATGAGACCCCCTAACTTAAACATTCACAAAGGAAAAGATAACTTTACCCGAAATGTCAGAGGTAAGGGATTATTGAAGAATAAAAATAGACGAAAGTAAACGAAATTGAACGGATTGATGGACATCTTATGACAGAAACGGCAAAATTGACAAATAGACAGCTCTTGGCTATTGGCCAAATTATCACCTCTCCTACACTTGAAGAAGCCCGCAGGAAGGCCAAAATCAGTAAAGGCACTCTTTATGCTTGGCTCAAGGATGAAGCCTTTAAATCGGAGCTAAAACATCACCGCGATGAGGTTATCCAAGAGGCCTTAGATCGCTTAAAATGCGCCCTCTCTAAGGCGGTGGACGGTTTAATTGCGCTTATGGATTCCAAGCAGCCATATCTAAAGCACCGGGCAAGCAAAGATATTATCGACTACGCCCTAAAAAGCATCGAGCTTGAGGATATTGAAGAAAGGTTGACTAAGGTCGAACAAACCCTAATGGAAAGAGAGGGTAACAAATGAAAGATATCAAAAAGAGAATTAAAAATGCTGAAAGGAAAGCCGACATGACTGAAAAACAGGAATTTACCTTCATCCATATTCATCAACCAGAAGGTTGGTTTAGCAAGAGAGATCTTGAAAGAGGCAGGATTTACCAGAAAGATGATTTTAAAGGGCTCGTTACTTTAATTGAAAAAAGCAAGAGATGGATTGATACCTCTTCCAAAGAGGGTAAAAAGATATTGGAAAGTTATGGCTATAAACCTGTAAATAATTGAATTTTGGGCATTATATGGGCACCGCTTGGCTCTAATTTATTTATAACCTTATGGAATAAATATATTTAGGAATAAATGGTTTAGATTAATCTAATCGAACCCTATGGAAAAGTTGTTAACAATTAAACAGGTTAGCGAGTGGCTACAGGTAAGCCCTTCTTTGGTCTACAAATGGGTTCATTATGATTTTGTGCCATACGTTAAATTAGGTAATTTTTTAAGATTTAGAGAGTCTGATTTGGTTATCTGGCTAAAAAGGAGATCACACAAAGGGCGGGAAAGCTTAAAAGTCCAAATTAACCCTTGAGACGACACCATGGGAAATTAATACTTTATATGCTATACTTACATTGGAAATAAAAAGGTTGACAAAAGAAAAAACTGGTATTAAGATTAAAACACTTTTAACGTATCTTCTCCCCGTCTGATTCCTTGAAAAAGGTTCGGGCGGGGTTATTCATTTATACAGCATATTATGTCCCCACCGGAACCTAAACTCAAAAGAACTATTGTATTTATTGACGGCCAGAATTTACACTATGCGGTTAAAAATGCTTTTGGCTATGCCTACCCCAATTATGATGTCAAATTATTATCTGAGAAGATTTGTTTAGATCAAGGGTGGAAACTCGAGCAGATTAGATTTTATACAGGAACCCCTGATATTCATGATGATGCTTTTTGGCATAATTTTTGGACAAGAAAATTAGCAGTTATGGGACAAAAAGGGATTGCTATTTTTTCACGAAAGTTGCGCTATCGGAATCAAACAGTAAAGCTGCCTAATGGACAGACTTATACTTTTCTTGTTGGTCAAGAAAAGGGAGTAGATGTGCGTATAGCCCTTGATATTATTCGCCTAGCTCGTGAAAATACCTATGATGTTTGCCTTGTATTAAGCCAAGATCAGGATTTGAGTGAAGTTGCGGATGAAGTAAGAATTACTGCTGAAGAACAAAAGCGTTGGATAAAAATGGCATCTGCTTTCCCTGCAAGCCCAACATCTAAGAATACAAGAGGCATCAATAAGACAGATTGGATTAAGATTGATCGGAAGCTCTATGACTCTTGTATCGATCCTAATGATTATAGAGTTAGCTGATTAGGGTGCCCAAACGCTGCCCATCTAAGGTGAAAAAGTTGTCAAATCTTGTATAAAGTTGTGTAATATATAGAAAGCCTTTAAAGGTCATTCCCCGACGCTATTTTTCATAAACCACTATAAATAAACAATGTTTGTCGACGGGAATGATTGATTCCCGGCACCTCCACCAAGATACGAGGGCGAGTCCATAGGACGAGCCCGAGCTTTGGTGGTTCTCGGCCTACCTTGGAAATAGAAAAAGCCGAGGGCCACCAGGCTTTTAAAAGGCAACCTTATATAACGGTTGCCTTTTTTGTTCTTCTGCCGTTAGACGGGTTTCATATTAAAATAAAAAAGAGACCTTCGTTAGGTCTCCTTTTTATTTATGGACAGTTGAAAAGTGATTTATGTGGCTAAACCACCGGATTCAGGCGGTGTTCCGCCATCACATGTTTGACCTTCCGGACAATCTTCAGCACGGATAATCGATGTCATGGTCGTCAGTACGGTCAGTGCTAAAAATAGGGCTAAGAATAACTTTTTCCTTAACATAGAATTACCTCCTTATCCGCTCATTAAATTAAAAAACCTATTCCTCATAAGACAACAAAATAGGAATAGGTCTGATACGCACTTTAAGATTTAAGATTCGGCGGTCAGGCTATCCTATTTTACTAGGACCCTATGACTTTGCGTCTCTACATTACTGTAGGTTTGCCCTTGCTTAAGGATTTGAATCCCTTAAGAAGTCCTGTTATACAGGATTTTCGTCTTGTCGCTAAAAGTATAAAATATAAATGCGGGTTGTTAAGGGCTGTTGTGTAGTCTCAATATTGAGTTAGGTTTAGGATGTCTAGAAATCTGGTATGATGCTCGTCTCTAGTAGGCCAATCATGGTTCTATCGAATTCTATAAAGGAAAATTTCGTGATTAAATCATTTTATTTGGGGGTAAATAGTGGTATACTTATACTAAAGTTCAAGAATAAGGAGCAAGTAAAGACAAATTGATAAAATTAAAGTGGACAGTATTAAACTGGTTTGATAGGATGGGGTCACTTAAATATGCTTCCAGACTACCTTTATATATTTTTCTTTTTAATCCTCGGTATTTCCTTCGTTGGATCTGCCTTTATCGCTTCTTGGCTGTTGCGCCCGAAAGTAGCTCCCAACGCGGTGAAAAATTCCCCGTACGAGTGCGGGGAGATCGTTAAGGGAACTTCTCGGGTCCAGTTTAATGTCCGTTATTATTTGTTTGCCTTAATTTTTGTAATTTTTGACGTAGAGGTTTTGTTCGTTACCCCGTGGGCAGTGGTCTTCCGGGAAATGGGAATGATCGCCTATGTTGAAATGATGATCTTTATTCTCATTTTAGCCCTGGGGTTGATTTATGCCTGGAAGAAAGGAGCGCTCGAATGGCAATAAATGAAAAAATAAACGAAAAACCCTCTGGGGAAAAGTTTATGCAGAAATTTCCCGGTGGGGAAATTATATTGACCAAGGCCGAAGATCTCTTCAAGTGGGCAAATGGTTCTTCCATTTGGCCAATGACTTTTGGTCTTTCGTGTTGCGCTATCGAAATGATGGCAACCGGTGCCTCAAAGTTTGATATTGATCGTATAGGGTCAGGTGTTTTTCGTGCCAGCCCCCGTCAATGTGACGTGATGATTGTTGCCGGCACCATTTGCGTTAAGATGGGTGAATGCATGAAAAAGCTTTATGCCCAAATGCCGGAACCCAAATACGTCATAGCGATGGGTAACTGCGCGGTGGGTGGAGGTATCTTTTATTATGATACCTATTCCGTAGTGCAGGGGACCGAAAAGTTGGGAATCCCCGTGGATGTGCATGTGGTAGGATGTCCACCGCGGCCGGAAGGACTTATTAACGGAATTCTAAAACTTAAAGAGAAAATTGGAAAATCTAAAGACGGAACTCATCCTCAAATTTCAGTACCCTCTCCATTAAAAGGGGGAGGGTTACTCGCTAAAGAGGCAGTTGCTTCGAAACAAGGGGTTGCTCCTCAAAATGGAACTCAGCCAGATAGCGCAAGCAATTCGTGAGAAATTTCCCGAGGCCATCC
>JAHFGK010000045.1:471-14594 GCA_023247475.1 Candidatus Omnitrophota bacterium | reverse complement strand
GAGAAGCCTATTCCGCCCTTCTCTTGGGCCCACATACGCACGCCAAATATTCACATTTGTTCTGGAATCCGCTACACAAGTTGGAAGCAAAGACTCCAATGTGCTTACGGCGCGTTGTTTAGTTTCTTTCTTTAGGGGAATGATTTTCCCCTCAACTACAAATTCCACATAATTATTTTCCTTTAATGCATACACACTATTTCCGTGTAAAGTTATTATGAACATTATGGCTACGAAAAAATATGCTCTCATATATCAAAATTCCAACAACATTAAATGGACCCGAGAGGATTTGAACCTCTGACCTTCTCCATGTCAAGGAGACACTCTAACCAACTGAGCTACGGGTCCAATTCTTCAAAAAAAAACTCGTGGGGTCACCAGAGCACCTAGTCACAATGTCACCCGTATAAAACATTTGAACCTGTGACTGGTGACTTTGTGGCCTTGCAATGGGCAAGGAGGGAGTCGAACCCTCACAGCCTTGCGGCCACAGGATTTTAAGTCCTGCGTGTATACCATTCCACCACTTGCCCAATGAGTGCTAAATTTACGGAGCGTCAGCGAACGTAAATTTATGCACGAATTGGGTCCCGAGCAATATGGTTTTAATTACTCATTGCGAGGGACCCTCCTTACTGGTCTCTCGCGACCAAAAGTTCTGCGCTAGTCGCTCGGGATAAATTCAAACAATAATTTATGTTCACTTCGTTCCATAAATTATGTTTTCATTTAAGGCGACGATCGGGATCGAACCGATGAATAGCGGTTTTGCAGACCGCTGCCTTACCACTTGGCTACGTCGCCAGACTATACAAACGGCTACGTCGAAATTTCAAAGATACCGAGCGAGAAAAACGAACGAGGTACAGGCCACTGCTCCTTCGGCGCGCTCCTCACTATCGTTCGTCGCTTACTCAGAATGGTGAGCAAGGGCCGAGGTAACGTCTGCCTGCGTCGAACCACTTATCCCGACGTTCTCGAAAAAATAAATTGTCAGGGCCGGTCCCGACAGTATCGTTGGGAGATTCCAACTTCCTAAACGTAAAAATATAGAAAACGTCGGAGCCACTTGGCTACCACGCCTTACGTTTTCGTTATAAAATTATTTAAAAATTGATTTATCGAACAAGTTTAACGACTGATTTAACAATATCATCAACATCTGCAATATGACCTATCCCTGTTGTTCCACACGCCAATTTGCCTTTTACCGGCTGGATAAAATGGATTCCTGCTTCTTTAAGTTTTTGACAATTACTCTGTACAATCTTACTCTTGTACATTTCCTCGTTCATAGCTGGAACTATTAGGATAGGCGCGGCGGTGGCCATCGCTGTGCAGGTCAACAGATCATCCGCTAAACCGCAAGCTATCTTCCCGATGATATTTGCTGTGGCAGGAGCAATCAATAAAAGATCCGCTTCTTGCGCTAATCGGATATGGTCCATGACCCATGCCTCTCCTGCTCCAGAAGCCGAAACACGGTCATCAAACATGTCGCGGTAAACATTATTTCCTGAAAGGCTAGTCAAGGTTAAAGGCGTAATAAACGCCTCGGCTTCTTTTGTCATAATAACTGAAACTTCGAAATCTTTTTCTTGCAAGCGCCTTATGAGGTCTGCTGCTTTATAAGCAGCAATACTTCCTGTGACACCGAGAATGATCTTTTTCTTTGAAGACACGTTATTTACTTTCTACGGTTACAGTTTCTTTTTCGCTACTTTTTTCCTTCATGTCTTTCTCTTTAGGAGCAAAATGATCAGCAACCTCTTTAAGCACGACCTTAGCGTTGAGAATTTCTTCTAACGCAATGGTTGTTACCTTTTCCGAGGAAGGATTGGAGATTAATTTAGGTTGGCCATCGGCTAATTCCATAGCACGATTGGCGGCCGTGCGGACAAGTTTATAGATACTATTTCCTGCTTTGGGTAACAAATGTTCTAACGGTTGATATCCCATTGAACTCTACCTCCCTTATTTTATTTGTGATCTCACTTATTCCAAAAAGGTAAACTTTTCTTATAGCACATGTCCTAATTATTGTCAATGTTCTATTCGTAGAAGGCTTTTCTTTAACCTATTTTCCTAAATACAGTTACAGACTAAAAACCAACAATAAATTATTCTATTCCAAGCGCAGAGCAAACGATCTCTTCTAATTTTTTACAAGACTCGATCAAATTATCATTAACAATAACGTAATCGTAACGTTTGGCTTCTCGCAGTTCTTTACGGGCTGTCCTCAAACGAATTTTTATAACTTGCTGATTTTCGGATCCGCGCACTTCTAAGCGCTTTTTCAAGCTCTCCCAAGAAGGGGCCTTTATAAAAATTTTTATCGCCGACGGATATTGACGATAAACAACACGAGCTCCTTTCACATCGATGCACAGTAAAATATTTTTGCCTGCCTTGAATAAATCTTCGACATCTTTTTTAGGCGTTCCATAATAATTATCGAAAACTTTTTGAGATTCTAAAAAATGCCTCTCTTTTTTTTTATAAGAGAACATTTTTTTGCTAATAAATCTATACTCACGTCCATCTTTTTCCCCAATGCGTTTTGGGCGTGTCGTTACGGAAATTGTTTTTACCAACTTCCCTTTTAATCTTGGACTTAAAAGCAGCTTCTTATATAAGGTGGTTTTCCCGGATCCGGAAGGGCCAGAAATAATAATAATTTTGCCCTTTATCATAGAAATATTTTTTGTGTGTTTAGCGTTTCTTCTAACTGGCTAACTGGCAGGCTTTCCTTATTCAATATTTTGCACCTGCTCGCGGATCTTTTCAATTTTACTTTTTAATGTGATGACGGCATTGGATACAATTTTATCCTGGAGTTTGGAGCCCATCGTATTAGTTTCGCGTTGCATTTCCTGAGCCACAAAATCCAACTTTTTACCGATGGGGCCGGTGGATTTAACCAGCTTGGTAAATTCATCAATATAATGTTGTAACCGAGAAATTTCTTCATTAATATCCGTGCTCTTTTGATAAGACAAAAACTCTTCTTCCGTTAACTGCTTTTTCTTTTCCTTAAGGACTTCCTTAGCCCTGATAGAGATAGTTCGAATTTGCTCAGACATGCTTTTTAATTGTTTCGCGATATCCATTGATAAACTGCGTCCCTCACGTATGCGCATATTCTCTAAACTCTGCAGCGAACGTATTAAATTTTTCTCAACGGCTGGCCACAGTGTCTCGCCATTAATAATTGTTTCTTCTGCTTCAACAACGCCAGGTAATTTTATAAAATCAGATAACGCTAAATCGTTATCTAATCCCAATTCTCTCTTGAGTTTGTTGGCATGCTGGACATATTGCCTAACAACCTGTTTATTAACGACTATCCTAGGACACGGCCTTTGGTTCAATTTTATCGATATAGTCACACGCCCTCTATGAACGTTTTTAAGAACAATTTGTTTGATCTTATTCTCAACCGAGGCAAACCCAATGGGTAAAAAATAGGCAATATCAAAATACCGATGATTTAAGCTCTTGATTTCTACAGTTCCTCGAACCCCTCCTACGGAAAAAGATACTGTGCCATAACCTGTCATTCCTTTGATCATTGGGTATTCCTTTATTTAAGAATAGCTTCTCTTATAATTTTCGTAGCCTAGGAAACAATTTGTTAATAACTCTACTTAAGCCCAAATTACCTTTTTTTGAGATTTAACGATGATTTGTTTGGTTGGACACAATTTTTTAACGACCTCGCATGGGTTAAACCAAAGCTTAATTTCACGTTTGGCTTCTTTTGCATCCGAGGAAACATGAAGAACATTTTCAAACATCCCCTTTTTGGTTATGCGACCAAATTTACCACGAATACTCATTGAATCCGCATCTTCTGGATGAGTAGCCCCGGCTAATGTTCGACATTTCCTAATAGCATCTTGCCCAGAAAATATTAAAGCCATCACGTATTTTTGTTTGTGGTATTTGCCACAAAGATAATTAATTACGTCTCTAAAAAATGGTTGATTTCTTAAATGTTTATAATGCTGTTCAGCTAAATGTCGAGAAACTTTTGTGACCCGCGCCGCTACTAAATCAAGTTTTGCTTCTACTAGTTTCGTCAAAATCTGTCCTGCCAAGGCCCGACTTATCCCGTCGGGTTTTATAATAATCCAAGTATGTTCTTTCATTTTGGTAACATAAGTTGAATTACTCGCTTTAAATCTTCTATAGAATAATATTCTATGATGACTTTTCCTCGTTTTTTCTGAGCCTGAATGCGGACTTTGGTCCCAAGCGCTCTTTGTAATTCCTCTTCCAGGGTTACTAAATCTGGATTTCTTTTAACTGGGGAAAGTTTCTTAAAACGTAAAATAGATTTTAATCCTCTTTTAACTAAATTTTCTAACTCACGAACAGATAACTCTTTTTTAATAACATAGTCAAAAATTTGCTTTTGTTCAAAAGCATCCTCTACGCTCAGCAACGCTCGTGCATGCCCCATCGACAATTGACCGATAGACAAACTTTTTTGTATTTCTTCCGGCAATTTTAAAAGACGCAAAATATTAGCCACCGTCGAGCGATCTTTCCCCACCGACTGAGCTACAGTATCTTGAGTAAAATTAAAATCATCTATAAGCCTTTTAAATGCCTTTGCCTCTTCAATAGGATTTAATTCTTCTCTTTGAATATTTTCGACTAAAGCTAAAACCAATGCCTCTTGATCTGTTACAGTTTTAATAATCACTGGAATTTTTTCTAAATTAAGGGCCTGGGCTGCCTTTAACCGGCGTTCTCCGGCAATAACTTCATAGCCTCCGTCCCTTTCCCGCACCAAGATTGGTTGCAGAACTCCTTTTTCTTTAATAGAAGCAATAAGCTCGTTAAGTTTCGCCTCATCATAGTTCATTCGTGGTTGTAATGAGTTTTCTTTAAGCAAAGACGTTTGGACATAAGCAACTGATCCGGAAGATGATAGTTCTACTTTTTCTGGAATAAGTGCGGCTAATCCTTTTCCTAAGGCTCGATGCTCCATTATTATGTCCTCCTTTATGAGGCTAAAATTAATAAATTGACTGCTTTATCTCTATTATGATGAACTAAACCCAGCTTCCTGCAATTAATTGCATTTTAGAAAGCTGGGTGAAATGATTAATAATTAAGTAGATGACTGTTCGCTATCAACTTTGTTGGCTGAAGAATTCCATTCTTTCAATTCAGTTGTATTATTTTGGATATTATCCTTACGTAATATATTGCTATCAATTAAGTTACGTGAATTTTGTGATTCACCCAAAAATTCTTCTGCTAAATCAAAATATTTTTTCGCACCGATGGAAGTATTATCATAAAGCATAATTGGCTTACCAAAACTCGGGGCTTCGCTGAGTTTTATATTTCGCGGTATAATTGCTTTATAGACTTTTTCTTTGAAATAATTTTTAATTTCACTTATGACCTCATTTGTTAAATTAGTACGAAAATCAGCCATAGTCAATAAAACCCCCTCTATTTTTAAATTGGGGTTCAGTCCTTCACGTATTAAGTTAACTGTATTTATTAGTTGAGAAACTCCCTCTAACGCATAAAATTCACATTGAATCGGTATAATAATCGAATCGCACGCTACAAGGGCATTTAATGTTAGCAGCCCAAGTGACGGCGGCGAATCTATGAAGATGTAATCATAATCTTCCTTTATAGGATCTAAAGCTCTCTTTAATCGCGTCTCCCGAGATAAAGCTCCTACTAATTCTACTTCTGCTCCAGTTAAATTAATGTTACAGGGAATTATGTCCAGATATGGAATAACATTTTCTAAAATGGCTTCTTTGGGGGGAATACGATTTAGTAAAACCTCATACACAGATTTTTTAAGAATATTTTTGTTAACTCCTATTCCGCTAGTCGCATTTCCTTGTGGATCACCATCCACGATCAGAATTTTTTTATTATAAAATGTTAGTCCAGTGGCTAAATTAACAACTGTAGTTGTCTTTCCTGTTCCTCCCTTTTGATTGCATATTGTTATAATTTTTCCCATTGATTTGCTAATTTGATTTTTAGTCGAGTTTCACGTGAAACAGCTTAGTGTATCTAACTAATGAGCAATCCAATTTATGTAAGTATTATTTCATTTAAAGAATAGAAAATCAAGATTTTTTTATTTATTTTTAGTTTTTAGTATCACATTTATTTTTGCCAACTTAGCTCCTTCCATCCCAAATAAGCCCTTTTTCTCCTCGCAAACTACCTTGACGACAATTTCATTTCTTTTAACACTCAATAAAGTCATTGCCTTATTTATGGCGTCTTCAACTGTTGCTCCCTCCACTTCAATATTTTTTGCTTGCTTAGCCATTTAAATTACCTTTATCTGTTTGGACATTTTCCATTGCATTAATGTGGTCAACAAGTAAAACACAGTAAAATAAAGTGTTAATCCACTGGCAAAATTATAGAAGATAAATCCTAAAAATATAGACATAAAAATTCCCATAAATTTTTGCTGAAATACTTGATCCGGAGTTGTTGCTATCATATTTTTCGAAGAAAATTTTTGATTTAAAAGCATAATAAGTACATAAAGAACTGGCAATAAATTAAAATGTGTTCCAAGGAAAGGAACTTCCGTCGGAAATTTAAAAAGTCGATCTGGTTCTGATAAATCCTTAATCCAAAGGAAATTTGCCCCTTTAAATTTAACTGAGCGCCATAAAACCTGATATAATGCCATAAAAATTGGCATTTGAAAAACCACAGGAAGACACCCACCTAAAGGGTTAATTTTATTTTCCTTAAAAAATTCAGCCATTTCCTTATTTAATCTTTGAGGATTACTCTTATATTTTTCTTGAAGCTTCTTAATTTCTGGTTGAACTGTCTGCATTTTCTTCATAGAAACCATACTCTTTGCGGTTAAGGGGTAAGTTATCCCAAATATAGTAAGGGCGAAGATAATAATGCATGCTCCCCAATTTGGCATTATTTTGTGTAACAAATTTAAATAATTCAATAATCCTTTCGCTATTATGTCAGTCGTTCCAAAAGCCATAATATCAAAAAATCCTCCAACATGAAAATCAACAATATCTTCAAAATTCAATTTGTATTTTTTAAGTAGGTTTAGATCTTGCGGGCCAATGAAAATTAATGCTTGATTGAAAACACTTTTTCCTTGAGATACTTCTTCAGGGTTTGCTTTAAAATATATATTTAAAATTTTACTATTAATTGGCGCTATACCAAACTCCCCTGATTTATACAATGGCTTGATAATCGCACAGAAATATCTGTCCCTAAAACCAACCCAATGAACTTCTCCTAGTTGTTGTCTTTGTTCGCTAGAAGAAAATTGTAGAGCATTTCTTTTTCTAAAAATCTGTTGATCATAACAAATTGAATACTCTCGAAGCATTTCTGCCAAATTATTTTTATTGCTATTATTGTCCAATCTAGTATTGTCCAATGTAAATCCGTTAATTAAAAATTTTTCCATTCTAAATTCTTTAGAAAAATTATTAATCTCTATTTCTGCCTTTAATAAATATTCTCCTTCAAGAAGTTGGTATCTTTTCGTAACCGTATATCCTTGGCCTTTGAAAACATAAGCGATTCGATCATCCCCTTTATCCGCAATCCGGAATTGTGCATTATCGAAGTTAGTTATACCAAAAATACTGGTAATTGGGAGGGTATAATTATATTCCTTAATCGTGGGGCTTTTTAGGGCTCCACCTTTATTACTAAATACCAAGGACACCTTTTCATTTTCAAGCGTTGCGAATTCTTCAGTAAAAAGGATATCTTGCGTAGAGGGCAAAGAGGCTTGTGTATTTTCTGGAGAATTTGCAGTTAATTTTTCTTTATTTACAACTTCTTTTTTATCAATTGGTTGCGAGAATTTAGTATTCTGGTAAGAATGCTTTTGGGGGGGAGTAATTATGCTCCAAATCGATAAAACTAAAAAGGACAATAAAAATGCTAGTAATAATCGCTTTTCCATTAAAATAAATTACTTCACTGGATCGTATCCACCTTTTGACAAAGGAGAACACTTTATTAGTCGAATTAAGGCCTTTGTTAACCCTTTAATCATCCCATATTTTTGTAGGGCTTCTAAAGCATAGGAAGAGCATGAAGGATAAAAGCGACAAGCTCTAGGGAGTACAGCAGGGCTTATCTTTTGATAAGTTTTTATAATGAAACACAAAAAGCGGGTCATGCTAAACGCCATACCATCATTTGGTATTCTCTAAACTGTCAATCTTTTTCGTCCTTTTGCTCGGCGTCTTTTTAAAATCGTACGGCCATTTGCTGTTTGCATACGTCGACGAAAACCATGTTTTCTTTTTCCTTTTAGGAGGGAAGGTGTCTTTAAATGCTTTTTCATAGTTGCCAATTATAACATGCGCTTTTCTTTAGTCAAGTTTTTTCCAGTAAATTAGAGACAAAAAAAATGATATTTTAGTAGTTTAGGACTCAATTACAGAAATAAGAAAGTAAATTCTTAGGAAAAAAAGTTGTCATTTTCGTATAAAGTTTTAAAATTGGTGTTGCAATATCAATTTTCTTTGATATAATAGTTTCACTTTTTTGATTATTGGCTCTTGGTTAGTATTTTTTTAATTTTTTTGACAAAAATAATTATTCACAGTTGTGGAAAACCTGTGGATTAATATAGTTATCTTTCCCTTTATCGAAATTAATTCATAACTCCTATCAAAAACTCATGAGTTTACTGGCCGTTTGGAACACTGCACAAAATATCATCAGAAATAGGGTGGGGCCAACTTCTTATGAAACTTGGTTTTCAACCTTGCAGGTGAAAGAAAAAACTCCTTCGACGCTGTTGATTAAAACCCCCGATGAGTTCTTCAAAAATTGGATCATCGAACACTACTTAGAAATCATTCGAGAGGCAATCAAAACCGACTCCACAGATCAGATTAATGTCGAATTTGAAGTGGCTCCTAATATTTTAAAAGAAGGGACTCAACATCGTCTTTCCCAGTTTGAAAAAGAGTTTAAAGTTGAACAAAACATTTCGCATTTAAACCCCCGCTTTACTTTTGATAATTTTGTGGTTGGCTCGTCGAATCGTTTTGCCTATGCGGCTTGTTTGGCCGTTGCTGAGTCCCCAGCAAAAGAATATAATCCTTTATTTATTTATGGGAAAGTGGGGTTGGGAAAAACTCATCTGATGCAGGCTATAACCCATCAAATCCGCAAAAATAACCCAAACATGCGACATTGTTACATTTCTTCGGAACAATTCACTAATGAACTCATTGATGCCATTCGTCACCGATCAACAACTCAATTCCGTCAAAAGTATAGATTTATGGATGTCTTATTAATTGATGACATTCATTTCATTGCCGGAAAAGAATCCACCCAAGAAGAATTTTTCCATACTTTTAATACTCTACACAATAACCACAAACAAATTATTATTTCCTCAGATCGCCCTCCTAAAGAAATTTCTAACCTTGAAGAGCGCTTGAGTTCACGTTTTGCCTGGGGATTGAGCACCGATATCCAATCGCCGGATTTCGAAACGCGCGTCGCTATTTTACGGAAAAAAATTGAGCGGGAACCCGTAAAAGTCCCTGACGATGTTATTATTTTTATTGCTGAGCAAATAAGGAGTAACATTCGAGAGCTGGAGGGAGCATTAATTAGAGTGGTTGCCTATTCCTTATTAGAAGAAAAATCTGTTTCTTTAGACATGGCAAAGGCTGTTTTAAAGGATATGCTGCAAGAAACCATCAAAAAAATTAGTGTAGAGATGATTCAAAAAAGCGTGGTGGACTTTTTTAAAATAACACTCCATGATTTAAAAGCCAACAGGCGCACAAAAAATATTGTCTTGCCTAGACAAATCGCCATTTATTTAGCCAGACAACTTACAAATTTGTCGTTACCAGAGCTTGGAGAGGCCTTTGGCGGGAAAGATCACACAACAATTTTACATTCTTATAAAAAGATTGATAAAGATATTAACAAAAATGGTGACCTTAAAAATATTATTGAAAAATTAACCGTGGGTTTAAAACAATAAAAATTATTCACAGAGATTAAATCATTTATTTAAATTATCCAAACTTTATTAACAAACAATTTTTTTTAAACTGCTAACAGTATAATCATTTTGGTTTTTCTTCAACTTATTCACAACCAATACTACTACGAAGACTAATTTAATATTAAATAAAACAATAACCGTATAAAACGTGGGGGGGTGTTTATAATATGAAAATTAAATTATCAAAAGAACATCTTTTAGATGGTATACAAACTGTTCAAACCATTGTGTCCCCTAAAATAACTTTACCAATACTTTCCAACATGCTTATTGAAACTAAAACCGACACCTTACGACTAAATACTACAGATTTGGATATAGGTATTTCCTGTGAAATACCTGTGGATATTATGGAAGAAGGTGCAATAACTATTCCAGCTAAACGATTTAGCGATATTATCCGAGAACTACCACCTGGGGATATCATTATTAACACCAAAAAAAATAATCAAATCGATATAGAGGGGGAGCAATGTCGTTTTAAATTAACTGGACTTCCGAAAGAAGAGTTTCCTAAATTCCCTGAATTTAAAGAAAAGGATATTCTTCAGATTGAGCAACTGATTTTAAAAGAGATGTTACGATTAACCTCTTTTGCAGTTTCTCATGAAGAATCACGATATGTTTTAACGGGTATTCTTATGGAAATTTTTGAAGATACCATTCGAATTGTTGCCACAGATGGTCGACGTTTAGCAAAATCAGAAAAAAAGTTAACCACGCCTGTTAATAAAGAAATTTCTGTTATTCTTCCTAATAAAGCCGTCCATGAAATCTATCGCAATTTAAAAGATACGGGAATGGTTTCCTTTATTCCAAGCACCAACCAAATTTTATTTGATATTAATGGCGTATTAATCGCCACCCGTATTATAGAAGGAGAATTCCCTAATTATAACCAAGTCATTCCGAAGCCCGCTTCTCCCAAAATTAAAGTCAAAACACAGGATTTATTAGCTGCGATAAGGCGGGCAAATTTACTTGCCACGCCTGATTTTCAGGCGATTAAATTTGAAGTTTTTACAGATAAATTGGTGGTATCTAAATCCACACCGGATGTGGGGGAATCACGAGAGGAGCTTACCATAGAATATGGCGGTAAAGAAATGGTGGTGGGATTCAATCCCCAATTTTTAATTGATGTTTTAAAAAATATTGAACAAGACGCAATTGAGTTAGAATTATTGGGGCCGGATAAGGCGGGTGTGATTCGTTTGGCTGATTATCTTTATTTAGCATTGCCCATGCGATTGTAATTTTGATATGGATCCACTGAAAGCCATTGTTCATAGAGTCATTGAAAATCTGGCCGCGAAAGGTCCCGAATCCCAAAATAAAATTCAACGTGTCTGGCATACACTTCTCGATGGCCCAGCCATTCGACACATTAAAATAGTAAGGTTGATAGATGGGAAATTGATTGTCCATGTTGACTCTTCGGCATGGCTTTATCAGATGAATTTAAATAAACATAAACTTTTGGAACGATTACAAGAAGAAGTTCCCGAAGTTAAAGAGATTTTTTTTAAAATAGGAAAAGTAACGTAACCCCTCTAATTGAAA
Source organism: Candidatus Omnitrophota bacterium (assembly GCA_023247475.1). Lineage (GTDB taxonomy): Bacteria > Omnitrophota > Gorgyraeia > Zapsychrales > JAHFGK01 > JAHFGK01. The sequence goes on along the minus strand of JAHFGK010000045.1, from coordinate 2,974 downwards.
GAAATTCTATGCCAAACGAGTTAGAAGAGAAAAAAGAAAACACAACGAAAGCTAGCAGCAAATACGATGCAACGAACATTCAGGTTCTGGAAGGAACAGAAGCGGTCCGGATGCGTCCGGCCATGTATATTGGGGATACCTTCAGCCGAGGATTGCATCATCTTGTTTATGAGGTGGTGGATAACTCGGTGGATGAGGCACTCGTTGGATACTGTACGCAAATAGAGGTTTATATTAATGCAAATGAAACAATTACCGTCATTGACAATGGTCGCGGTATTCCGGTGGATATGCATAAAACCGAGAAAAAGCCGGCGGTCGAAGTCGTTTTGACAACGCTTCATGCCGGAGGAAAGTTTGATAAAGAATCTTATAAAGTTTCGGGTGGTCTTCATGGTGTGGGCGTCAGCTGCGTCAATGCACTTTCGGACTGGCTTGAGGTAGAAATCAAACGCGATGGAAAGATTTATCATCAACGTTATGAACGCGGAAAAACAGCGTCCAAGTTGACTGTGATCGGCAAAACAAAATCAACCGGCACGAAGATTACCTTTAAACCCGACCGAACGATATTTAAAAAGAATTATATTTTTTCTAACGACATCTTAGCCAAACGGCTAAAGGAACTTGCGTTTTTAAATAGCGGTCTATTAATCAAGTTAATCGATAAACGCGGGGACAAGGAAAAAGAAGTCGTTTTTCAATACAAAGGCGGGATTGTTGCCTTTGTCGAACACCTTAATGCGAACAAAAATGTTTTACATAAGAAGGTGGTTTATTTTGAAAAAGAAAAAGAAGGCGTCTCAATCGAAGTAGCGCTTCAATACGATGATGGGTATGCCGAAAATGTTTTAACCTATGCTAATAATATCAACACAACTGAGGGAGGGGCACATTTAAGTGGGTTTAGGTCCGCGTTAACACGCGCCATTAACCAATATGCGAAGACCAAAAAACTTTTAAAAAATGAAGAGATGGCGATCACGGGCGATGATACGCGTGAGGGCTTAACGGCGGTGGTTAGCGTCAAAGTTCCTAATCCTCAGTTTGAAGGACAAACGAAAACAAAATTAGGCAACTCGGAAATCGAAGGACTTGTTGCCTCCGCGACATTCGAAGCTTTAACGAGTTTCTTCGAGGAAAATCCGCCGGTTGCCAATAAAATTATAGAGAAGGTTGTCGTCGCTGCCCGCGCCCGAGAAGCCGCGCGTAAAGCGCGAGAACTTACTCGACGAAAAGGGGCGTTGGATACAGGAGGCCTTCCGGGAAAGCTTGCTGATTGTTCGCAAAAAGATCCCGCGTTGTGTGAACTGTATTTAGTGGAGGGAGACTCCGCCGGCGGTTCCGCCAAACAGGGACGCGATCGAGCCTTTCAGGCGATTTTACCCTTGAAAGGAAAAATTTTAAATGTCGAAAAATCTCGCCTCGATAAAATTTTAAGTAACGAGGAGATTCGTACCATTATTACCGCTTTAGGAACTGGAGTGGGGGAGGATTTCAATGTTGAGAAATTACGTTATCATAAGATCATTATCATGTGCGATGCTGACGTAGACGGATCACATATCCGAACACTTCTTTTAACGTTTCTTTATCGCCAGATGAAACCGTTAATTGAAGGTGGATACGTTTATATTGCGCAACCCCCGCTTTATAAAATTAAGAGAGGTCAACGTGAAGAATATATCGATACCGAAGAGGAGATGAAAGAACTTCTCTTGGAAATGGGCATCGAAGGGCATAAACTTATAAAACTGCAAGGCAAACAGCAATACAATACCACTCAATTTAAAGAGTTGTTGTCCGATTTGGTTGAGCTTGAGCGTTTGGTGGAATTGATGAAGCGCCGCGGCATCAGTTTTGAGAGTTTGATTCAAAACCATTCGGGAAAAACTTTAAAATTGCCGTTGTATATGGTGAAGGAAGAGGGTAAAACACGGTTTGTCTATGACGATAAAGAATTGGCGCAGATCACCAAGCATGCGGAAGATGCGAACTTTGTTGACATTTTTGAATCGAAAGACATTTTAAATATTCAAAAACGATTGGAAAAATTGGGATTAAGCGTGACGCAGTTTGCCAAGATAGGAAAAGAAGATAAAAATATCCTCGCTGTCGGTAAGAAAAAAGGCAAAAAGAATAAAAGGGAACCGGTTCTCAAACCGCTTTTTATGATTGAAGGCGAAAAGGATAAATACGAATTTTATTCCCTAAAAGAGGTTTTGGATTTTATTCGTAACGAGGCACAGAAAGGAATTCACCTTCAACGCTACAAAGGTTTGGGGGAAATGAACCCTCAGCAGTTATGGGACACCACAATGGATCCTGCCCGGAGAACTATTCTGAAGGTCGCTTTGGAGGATGCTGTTGAGGTAGATAAAATTTTTATGATGCTCATGGGAGATGACGTGGAACCTCGACGGGAATTTATTGAGACAAATGCCCACGAAGTCAAAAATTTAGACATATAATTTATAGAAAATATTTTACCCCGAGAAAAGAA
>JAHFGK010000045.1:0-461 GCA_023247475.1 Candidatus Omnitrophota bacterium | reverse complement strand
GAATATGAATATGTTAACCTCACAGGAAAAGATTATTCCGGTTTTTATCGAAGAGGAAATGAAAGACTCCTATCTTTCGTATTCGATGAGCGTTATTATTGGCCGCGCGCTTCCGGATGTGCGCGACGGTCTTAAACCAGTTCATCGTCGCATTTTGTATGCGATGAAAGAATTGAATCTGGAACATAATAAACCCTATAAAAAGAGTGCGCGTATCGTTGGTGAGGTTTTAGGTAAATATCATCCTCACGGAGATACAGCTGTTTATGATTCCATGGTGCGTTTGGTGCAAGATTTTTCGATGCGATATCCTTTGATTGATGGACAGGGAAACTTCGGATCTGTTGATGGCGATGCAGCTGCGGCTATGCGTTACACGGAAGCGCGGTTGGCAGCGATTGCCGAGGAGATATTGGCGGATATCGAAAAAGAAACGGTTGATTTTAGTCCCAATTTCGATG
>JAHFGK010000225.1 GCA_023247475.1 Candidatus Omnitrophota bacterium | reverse complement strand
GATTCCCTTTACATTCTACTGCGGAACCATTTGATCCATTTCCGCAAACCGGAAAAACATCATTACAATCCATTGGGCAATTGCTGCTATTCTCACTCATTTCACAAACTCTATTTCCACAAACATCAGGCGAATCCATCACTACAATTTCCTTCAAATCCTCACCCATTGCTCCTTGATTATCTTTTACAGTCAATTCTACGTTATACTTCCCGGCCATCGCATATACGTGAGAAGGGTTAGATTCCAACGATTGTTGGCCATCACCAAAATCCCAGTTCCAACTCTCAATAAAGCCATCTAAGTCTTTACACTGAGATGAAGAGAAGGAAACGGATAGAGGGGCAAAACCTTTTTCTGGAGCAGCAGTGATTTTTGCATTGGGCTTTAAATTTTTTGGATTATGAACCTTAATCAGTTTGACATCATCATCTTCAAGGCCATCATTATCAATAACTGTAAGACGGACAATATAATTGCCTTCCCTATTATATGTGTGACTCGGGTTGGATGCGTTGCTGGTTGAGGCGTCTCCGAATTTCCACAAATATTGAACAATTTGACCGTCTTCATCTTTTGATCTTTGTGACGAAAAGCGCACCCCGAGAGGGACATTTCCCTCTTTTTTATCGGATTCTATTTGGGCTTTTGGAGCTTTTTTCTCTGCATTATTATTATTATTGCAATGATCATTGTCATCACATTTGTCGTCATCGCTGCTGTTATCATAATGAGAATCTTCATTCTCCTTGATTGACCTGCTCTCTGACAAAGACATTTGCGGTGCAGACGATTGAACTGCACGCCAGGCCGTATTAGCGGCAATCTGCGCCGGAAAATTTAAGTTACATTCGCTTAAACGTGAACTGTAGTTTGTTTTATAAGTCTCATCTATGATGTAAGCTAGGACTACTGTATTTGCGTTTTGACAATCTGAGGAAGTTACTAACTTATCCAAAATTTGTTTGGCCGTACCGGTCAGTACTTTCTCATTCCTATCATATTCGTCTTGGTGTAAGCGGTTATTTAAAATAACCGCCGATGCGAATACTTCACTGTCAACTTCAGGTTTAATTAAGGGGGAGTTAGAAGAAGAAAGTATTGCATTGAACTTAGAAGAGATTTGAGCAATTGTCCTTTGATCATGGGTATATTCTGCAGCAGACAATCTGGCTGTCAGGTCAATTAAATTTTTGGATAAATCCGTTGGCAATAGCGAAGACCCCTCTACATTGGCATTTTTGACCATACTTTTAAGCCAGGTTTTAATTTTTGCATTGAGAGCAGGCTGGTCTTTCTGGAGGTTAACAATTTTTGCCGCCTCCAAATAAGATGGCAAAGCTTTTTCTAACTCTAAAATCCCAATGACTTTTTCTATTTTGGGAAAATTTTCCAACGCGGTTAAAACTTCATTTTTATAAGCTGGGTTAGAAGTCTTTTGATAGGCAAGGGCCTTTGCTAAAACGTAAGGCCAAATTTTATCAGGAGTTTTCAATAACAATCCGGTATTATTATTCACGATAGGCACATCAGCGGCTTGTTTAACATGCCTCCAGGTGAGAGATTGAGCTAAGTTAGATTCTGGGACGCGTTTGATAGACCTCTCGTTTCTTTGAGACTTCGTAGAGGTTTCGGCGAATCCAGCTTTAATATCAAATGTTAAACACACAGAAATATAAAAACTCAATAATACTATCAAACGTTTTAAGACTAATTTATTACAAATCATTTGTTGTTTTTTCAAATATAAATTAACCATTTTTACTTTTCTCCATTCTGATTAAGGCCCATTATTCCCGGATTAATGTGGTCATTATTCCCGGATTAATGTGGTCATTCGGGTTATTGGCAACGGCCCGTTGGTCTAGATCATGCATCATTCGGTAACCATTTATTGTTATAGGAAAAACGTTATTAATGGGAAGTGTAACATGTGGGAATGGAAGTGGCAAGGTCTGGGCTTGTGAAATTTTTAGATTGATTGCGAATATTGAGCATTGGTTCTTAAATACATAACTTATTTTTTAGAAAGCACTTATGAAATTTCTGTTTTATATTCCAAAATACTTCTATCCAAAAAAAATATTTCTCACGTAAAATTAATATAAGGTGGGAATTCATTCTTTGTGTAATCAAGGCTTCATTAATAAAATAACCGATAGCCAGTATTAAAAAAAACCTCTGTGGAATGTTGAGAAATCTGTTCGGTATCATCATTAAACCATTCCATCCCTCCTTCGAAATCCCAACGAAGCCATTTCTTAACACGATATTCGCAACGAAGCGATGGTCGAACATTAAGGTGCTTATTCGAATTCCCCTTATCTTCTCTAATACTTGTTTGAAACTTTGGAGAAATCAGAAAATTATTCTTAAGCGGGTATCGAGTATCGAAGAACACTGTATAAATATGATTGTTGAATGTATCCGCAAAACGAAATCCGGAAATGATAACATCATTTTCAAGCAACACATTATTTGTGACCAACTGCGTTAAATAAAAATATTCCAATCCAGTTTCTTCTGTTCCATCCACTCCTGCGGACGTAACCGTCCCCTCTAATTCCGAAACAGTGGCCTCTGCTGTCCACTGCATTTCATCGGTTAAATCTTGCGTGACACTCAATGTTGTTGATCTGTTTAAAGCAGTCCTATCCTCAGCCAGCTGATAAATTTCTTTATCCGAAAACCGACCAAAAAGGTCCGCAAGCTTACTTGTCTGCTGTCCTTGCACGGCATTATTAGTCGTTAAAAAAGGGCTTTTGCGCTGATCGTAGATTAAAGTAAGAGTGGTCCGGCTTTCCGTCGTAAAACTGCCATTAAGTAAAAAAATGTTCATTTGATTATAAAAAATATCATAGTCAAATAAACTAAAAAATGACTTTTTAAAATCAAAATACCGCAGTTCTGTCCCCACCGCTCTTCGATCGGTGAGGTCATGATTATATTGGTCAATAAAATAAGGCGTCCAATGAAAGCGTTCAGCCAATGTAAAATCGGCGCTCAATCCATAAAATTTACGATCCGTTTCCACGGTTGTTTGATTGGTCGTCTCTACTGGAAAACCAATAACATTGTTGAGCTTAATGCCGGAATTTAAATTGTAAGCGATATAGGTCCCATCAAACCTTCCTAAGACACCACCCGAGGGGAGAGTTTGACGGCCGATCTTGCCAAACAATTTACTATCTGCATGTTTGGTCTCAAGCGACAAAGAACTAATCCTGTTTTCATCTTTTTCATTATCGATAAAGCTATCCTTATGGCTCCCTGTAAATTTTCCACGGATATCAAACTGTTCGTTTTTGGTAATCATATTAAAATCAACCCCTGTGGTTAAATCGGAACGATTAATTCTTTGAACTCCTCCTTGGACTTTTGTATTATCCCTAAAATAAAGTTGAGATGCATTTCCAAAATAGTGTGTATCCCATGAAAAAATTTTTTGGGTCTTCTCTTGTTTAGGTCTGTGCTCAGCTTCTCTTAACGGTTCTTTGGGTTCCTGACCTGAGGTAACCAATCCAGCCAATCTTTGGCGAACTCTTCCGGCACCCGGCACCTGCGGA
>JAHFGK010000224.1 GCA_023247475.1 Candidatus Omnitrophota bacterium | reverse complement strand
CTCCTTCTTTTCAGGAAAATTTAAATAGACGATTAGATGTCAAAGTCAATATAAATAACAAAGCGAAAAATCTTAACGGGGAGAACACCCTTGCGTGTAATGCATTCTATGATGGAAATTCTATTAATTTTTACCTCTCCGGGAGATCAGATGTATGGGATTCCCTGACAGGTCGATTCGCTGATTCCCATTGTACCAATTCAGCTTTTGAAACGGTCATCTATCACGAAGATGGTCATCGTATCGATGATCTGGCAGGTGGCTTGTCCCTAACCATCGCTAGCAGAGGTTTGTCTGAAGGATGGGGTGACCTATTAGCCGCTTTAGTTACTGGTCAGCCCAAAATTGGTGCCGGCCTCTCAATTGACTATGATACCAGCAGGACAGCAGACAATAATTATCTTTATCCTCCAACTGGTGATGATGAGTCTCACAGCTTAGGGCAGGCGTGGTCCGGGTTCGGCTGGCATTTCAGGCAGAATCTTATTAATCAATTTTTGGCCCAAGTCAACCCAAATGATGCAGCGGCAAAATCCAAGGCAACGCAAGATGCCATCGCTTTAGCTGAAGATCGTTTACTAAATACTTTAATAATGAATCCCGAAAGTATTCCCGATGCCGCCTTTCAAGTTTTGCTCTTGGACGATAATGATGGGGATTTAAAAAATGGGACACCGCATGCTGACGCCATTTTTAATGCTATGGAAAAACACACTATTCCTTTAGAAACATTTGTACGTTTCACCAGTCCTTTAAACGGGAGTGTATTTGTGCTTAATGATTCTCCCGTCACTGTGAAAGGAACCATTGCCTATACTGACGTCAAAGAATATCAATTGTTTTTATCCGAATATGGTCAAAATTTATCCTGGGTCCCTATTGGGCCGGTGGGATATAATCCGGTCGAGGATGCTATTATGGGAAGTTTTGATCCCTCGAAATTGAAAGTCGGTCATTATCTCTTAAAATTATCTGTCACCACTAAGGGAGGTGCCCATTTTCACAATTACCTTATGATAACAATCTACCCTTTCCGATTAACTAGATCACCCGAAGAAGAATTTGGCCCCAAAATCCGCAAAGATTGGGTGATCTGGACAGACACCCCCAATCGACTACTAGCCAAAAACATAAATAACAGCGAAACCAAAATAATTACGGAGAACATGGTTAGACCTTCCGAAACATCACTAGACGTTGAATACCCTTGGGTCGTATGGGCCAATAATTTGAACGGATATACTTATAACCTCGAGACATTAGAAAAGCAATTTATCGCCACAGACGTCTTAGAAATGGTGCTCCAGAATCAACAAGTATTTTGGATTAAAGAAAGTTCCTTTTGGGGAGATTCGATCTGGAAACTAGATTTATCCAATCCCTCTGCCCAACCTATTCAGATTTTTAAAGAAGGATCGGTTGGAAACAATTTTAAGTCTCAACTTGATACAAACGGTGATTATCTTGTTTGGAAAGAATGGAATTGGGATAAGCTACAGGAGTTAAGAGTTGAAGATATTTATATTCTCAGCTTATCTACCCCTAATGCAACCAAAAAACGTCTGACAAATGACGGTAAGATTAAAATCGGGCTCAGTATTTCCGACAATTTTATAAGTTGGTTTACAGTAACCGTTGGCTTGACTTATGCTTATACTCTTAACCTTTATAATATCAATTCCGATAGCACAACCGAAGTTCTGAATTTGAATTCTGAACTACATGACCCTGGTGTAGGAGTTAAAGAACCCATCGACATGGATGACGATTGGATTGTCTGGGAGGAAGTGAATGGAGCTACCGGTTATTACTTGAGTTTATATGATCTAAAAAATCACACAATCACCAAACTTTTTCAAGATTCCAAATTATCCAGCTCGAATGTCAAAAAATCGCCGGGTTTATCCGGCAATCGTCTCGTCTTCATTGATGAGGGGAGTCCACAGATAGCCGAAGATACCGATTTATATCTTTATGAAATCCCTCCCACAAAACCACCGACCCCATTTATTCGCGGAGATGTCAATAAGAGCGGAAAAGTAGATATAAGCGATCCTGTCTTTCTGTTGAAAATTCTCTTTTTAGGTCAGGGTCAATTGACGTGTCTAGATTCGGCCGATGCCAATGACAACGGAACCGTGGATATATCGGATGCAATTTATATCTTACAGTATTTATTCTCAGGCGGCCCTCAACCGCCCCTCCCCTTCCCAAGTGCTGGCGAAGATCCCACGGCGGATAATCTGAGCTGTAAATAATTTTCTTGTCAACAACTCAGTGTTGATATAAAATGCCCCATTGATTTAGGTTACTCCCACCGTAAACTCTATAAATAATCAATTCATGAACTTAGGTAGTTTGATAAATTTAGAGTCTCCGTTTAGCCCATCTTTTTATGTGGTCACGGGGATTTTGTTTTTTTTAACTTTGGAAAACACGATCCCCTTTCGAGCCGCGACTCTTTCCAAATTACGCCGATGGCGGATTAACTTCTCGATGAACTTTTGTAATGTCGTGATCATAGATTTGTGCTTTGTGTATCTTTTAAGGAAGACAACACTTTTTTCGGGAACTCACCAATTGAATCTTTTCGAAAAAATACATTTGAACAGTATTGGACGGATTCTATTAACGATCCTTTTACTGGATTTGGCTTTGTATTGGATGCACCGCCTGAATCACAAACTTCCCTTTCTTTGGCGATTTCATCGCGTGCATCATACGGATCTTAATGTGGATGTTTCTTCGGCTTCTCGATTTCATTTTGGGGAGGTCACGGTCTCAACAACTATCACTTATACCTTTATGTTACTGATGGGAGCAACTCTTGTGGAGGTAAGGGCTTTTCAGGTAGCTTTATTTTTGATGGCCCAGTTTGGGCATAGCAATATAAAACTGTGGTCGACCTTGGAGAAATTTTTGTGGTTGGTTTTAGTTCCACCATCGATGCATCGCATCCACCATTCGAATATTAAAAGAGAAACGGATTCCAATTACGGAACAATCTTTTCGTTCTGGGATCGACTGTTTGGGACGTTCACGTACAATGTCGATCAAGACAAAATTATCTTTGGATTAAATGAATTTAAAGATCCCAATGAATTAACATTGTTTAAGTTACTAAAATTACCTTTTCGTGGTTTGTTTGTGAGAGGGAATGCTTCAAAGTAAGTTGCAGTCTCATTGAAGGAGGGAAAAATGCGTAAAATTATTTTAGCATGTGTCTTAGCCTTGGTTCTTTCCAACTTTTCTGACGCCAGCGGTCCCAAAGGAAGGGAACTCGAATTCGACTATCAAGCTGTGATCGAGGATATTCCCCAAGGCGCTGCGAATCTTAAAATTTGGTTGCCGATTTTGCCGCAAACGGAATATCAAATCATTGAAGACCTCAAGATTGATCCTCAAGATTCCTCGGCCATTACCTTTGATAAGGTTTACAATAACAAAATTCTTAATTACACGATTAAATCTCCTCACGAGTCCACCATGAAGATCAATGTTCATTACAAGGTCAAACGTTATGAATATTCGAATGATCCGAAACATCCTCTTCTTCATAACGGCCGTCCTCATCCTCAAGAAGATTTATCTTTGTATCTAA
>JAHFGK010000223.1 GCA_023247475.1 Candidatus Omnitrophota bacterium | reverse complement strand
ATTGACAGAATAAACACAAGGGACGTTATTATCTGCTTTCTTAGAAATAGCATGGTAAAAATATTATAGGGTAGCCCCATAGACGAGTAAAGGATAAAAGAAGAAAATGCTCGATTTAAATGTTTCACGGTAATCTCCTTCCTTAAACTTAGGATGCTATACGATAGATTACTAAAAAAGAAAATATCCCAGCCAGATAACCGATTAATGCCGGAAGACTAATTTTCTTTAAGTACCACGTAAAACTGATTTTTTCCATACCCATGACAACAACTCCTGCCGCAGAGCCAATGATGAGAATACTCCCTCCTGTTCCCACGCTATAGGCAATCATTTCCCAGAGTTTTGAATCAACCGGATATGAATTTGAATTATACATACCCATCGTTGCCGCTGTTAAAGGAACATTGTCAATGATTGAAGATATCAATCCCATGAAGGTCGCGATAAGATCTTTATTCCCAAGATAAGTATCCATCCATGAAGCTAAGCTTTTTAATATTCCTGCTGTCTCGATGGCAGCAATCGTCAAAAGAATCCCTAAAAAGAATAAAACACTGGAAAAATCAATTTTCGTTAGAACATAAGGCACTCTTAAAGACTCTCTTTTCTGATGGATTAAATCCGTCAAGGTCCACATTATTCCAAGCCCCAATATGATTCCCATAAACGGAGGGAGATTGGTAACAGCTCTGAAAATAGGCACAAATATCAAAGAACCTACTCCCAGAAAAAATATTGTCTTGGCGCCATACACTTGAGAAGTGTCTTTCAATTGCGATGGGATAGATACCAATTCTTTTTTCATAAAAAAGGAAAAGTAGATGAGCGGAACGATTAAAGAAATTAAGCTAGGGATAAATAACAATTCCATGATCTTGCCAGTTGTTACTCGGCCACCAATCCAGAGCATCGTGGTTGTTACATCCCCAATCGGTGTCCAGGCGCCGCCAGCATTAGCCGCAATAATAACCATACTGGCAAAAATCATGCGGTCATTTTTGTCAGTAATTAACCGATGGACTAACGAAACCATCACAATCGCTGTGGTTAAATTATCCAAGACCGAAGAAAGGAAAAATGTAATAAGCGAAATCACCCAAAGTAAATTACGTTTATCCTTTGTCCGGATAAAATCCGTAATGATCTTAAAACCATCGTGTACCTCAATCAATGCCACAATCGTCATGGCGCCCAAAAGAAAAATCACCACTTGAGATATCTCATGCAGATGTTCATTGAGACTCTGAAGAGTCATATCGATATAGTGATTAATGCCACACGCATAACATTTCTTAATCGCAATGAATACCCAACAAAAAACAGCCATGAGTAGCGCTATCGCTGTTTTGTTGACGCCAATTTTCTGCTCTAAAGTAATAGCGAAATACCCTAAGCAAAAAATGACAATTATGAAAACATCAATCATTAATGTCCTTCATGTCCTGTTATTTCTGGTTTCAATTTCATTCCACATTTTGGACAATTGCCAGGCTTATCGCTTTTGGCTTCTGGATGCATAGGGCAAACATAAGTTGTTGGCATATTTTTGTTCCCCTCATTATCTTTATTGATAGATTCTGCGACCGTGCCTGGAGGATTTGGGTACCACCCAGGATTTTTATAATCCGTTATGTTATCTCTTACCTTTAATATAGTAAACATTCCTCCCATTCCTACTGATCCAAAAGGCCCTTCTCCCCCCATCATCGGAAGGGTATTTTCAGGACCTTGCATATGCATCTCTGTCATTTCATCCATTCCCTTTTCACCCATAGCCATATAATCCGGCAAAAGTTTATTGACTTTCTCTTCAACACCATCTTGATTGACACCTATAAGATGAGGGATATTATGTCCCATGGCATTCATGGGATGATGTCGTCGATGACAATGCATTGCCCAATCTCCCGCCTTAGCAATAAATTCTATTGTTCTTGTCTGCCCAGGAAAAACAGAAACTGTTGTCTCGGGCCATTGTGCTGATTCGGGAATATCCCCTCCATCGGTAGCGACAATCTTGAAACTATGGCCATGTAAATGAATGGGGTGAGATTCCTGTCCAACATTACCAAATCGGATACGAACTCGGTCTCCTGTTTTGGCAACCAATGGTTCTGTCCCGGGAAACGCCCGGCTATTGAAAGTAAAAATATTAAAATCCGTCATAATATTCGGGTTAGGAGTCGCTGTTCCTGGTTCGACGAACCATTCATTCAAAAAAATAGCGAAATCTCTATCAATTTTAGGACCAATTTGATTCTTAGGATGAATAATAAAAAATCCCATCGTTCCTAATCCCATCTGTGTCATTTCATCCCCGTGCGAATGATACATATACGTCCCATGCTGTTTTAAGGTAAACTCATACTTAAAAGTATCTCCTGGTTGAATACCCTTTTGTGTTAATCCTGATATACCATCCATACCGCTGGGAACAAATATCCCATGCCAATGAACGGCCGTTTGTTCAGGTAATTTATTCGTCACATAAATTCTAACTCTATCTCCTTCGACAACCTCTATCATCGGGCCTGGAGTTTGACCGTTATAACACCAGGCATTTATAGTCATCCCAGGAGCAATTTCATGTTTACATGGTTCGACAGTAAGATGAAAAACTTTTGCTCCATCTTTATCTCTTGTCCAAGATAAAGTGCTTCCATTAGGCGTAATGACAGGAGCGTAAGGTAAATTTTCTTGTTTATCTTGTGCCATAACAATTTGAGAGTCTATCATCAAACATATGGCCAATACAATAAATTTGACTTGCTTCATCATATTTAATTCCCTCCATGCTGATGATACTGGTGCGGTAGTTGAGTTTCTTTTATATCTTTAGCTTTTGGTTTAGTTTCTACCATGAGCTGTGGAAAATTTTCTCCTATTAAATACTCTAAATCAGAGCGGGTAATCCAATAATCACGCAAGGTTTCAATATTTTTAAACTCAGCCATGATTTCACTGCGTTTTACCTGAAGTAATTCATAAACGCCTTTGAGCATAAAGTTATAATGCTGCTGCGTAAGGTTAACTGCCTCTTTATGTGTTGGAATGATTTTCTCCTTGTAGTATTCAACAGCTTTTCTTAAGGTAAGTAATTTTTCATAGGCCAACTTAACCTGCAGACGAACATCTTGTTCCATAGCCGCTAACTCGTGTTCAGCCTGACGCAATTCTGATTTAATGCGAGCAACCCCTGCCTGTTTATGGTCAAACAATGGAACTTCAACTCCCACCATAGGCCCTGTTACTCTTTGCCCATTTGGGTCTCTCTCTGTATTGGGGCCAGCCTCTATTGAAGGAATAATCCTAAGTTTAATCATTGTTAATGTATGCTTGAAAATTGATATTTTTTGGCGCTGGGCAGCTAAGCCTAAGCGACTTATCAAGGCCTTAGCCTGAATTTCCTCTAAGCTAATTTCTGCCGGTGGTAAATCTGGCAAACTCTCAACAATATCCCATGTGTTCTCGTCAGTTAAACCCATAAGACGTGCTAACTTTTGCTTGTCTGCGATAACTTCATTTTCACTTTGCATGACTTCTAATTGAGATTCATAAAAGGCTGCTTCTTGATTAGCTAATTCAATCCCCTGGATATTCCCTGCCTC
>JAHFGK010000222.1 GCA_023247475.1 Candidatus Omnitrophota bacterium | reverse complement strand
GATCACATCTTGAATATCTTTGGGGCTTCCGGCAAAAATTTTCATAGCAATAAAATCTTCAATGCCAATGATCTTTACCGTCGTATTTAGAAAAGATGCCTTGATAACTCTATCAAAAACATCCTCTTTCATCCCGCTGATGCCGATCAAAAGATCAACGCGGTTTTTAAATTTATCTTCAATGTTGATGACACAACGGATCGGATCTTCCGTATCACCCTGCCTCGACTCAATTTTAAGGGCCTCTTTTTTTAAAGAGGACAAAAGCTGATTTAGTTTTTCTTCGTTTCCTTTAACCGAAATGACCGCATCAGCATCTAGACTGGCTCTGACCAATCCATAGAAGGAAGCAGCGAACGCGTCAACGATCGCGTAGGGGATGCCTAATTTATCCAACAGTTTGATAACATTTAATAAGAGAAGTGGGGACTCCCCTGGACCGCTGATTTTCATTTTTGAGAGATGGAATTCTTGCTTTTTTTAGATGTTGAGGGCTGGCTGCGGAATTTTTTTCCTGCCTGATAGAATTGATGGATTAAACGGGAATGATTTAAAAAAGCAACAAGCCGTTGTTCTGGTTTCATTGCCTTATTAAGCCCTATTAAAGCCTTATGGTCTTTTTGCAAGATGTTGGAAATCATAATGATTAAATATATCACATAAACAAAAGGCGGACAATGAACTTATAGGAACTTTTAATCCAGACATTTTCGGGGGATGGAGTAGGTGTTGAACATAAGCAAAAAGTAGTGCAAAAAGTAGTGCCTGTCCCTATTATCATATGGGTTGTATAAAACGTCTACAAGGCTCTTTTTGGGATCCCTGAGGTTCTTTAATTAGGTGTTGCCCACATCTTTCAGGCACTCTATTTCTTTTTTAACTCAGCAAGTTTCTTATCTAAAATAGGACGTATTGTGTTTCCAATATCTTCATAAATCTCGATCAGCTGTTTATATGTCCCATCACCACCTAGAAAATCCCAAAAGGATTCTCCTACAAGGAAATCATGATCTATATCAAAAAACTTCAGGACAGTCCATCGTTGGTATTTTTGGGGTTCATAAGTGTTGTAATACATACCTAAATAAATTTTCACTTGTTTACCTTCGAGAGCTCTCATTGCATAAATCTCAAATAAGTCGCGTTTTGCGGCACGCATTTCATTCTTATTAGGTTTAGGGCCTTTAATCTCAAGATATATTTCCTTCCCATCATCGCTTTCTAAAAACAAGTCGACTGTCTGAGATCGAGCAACTTTCTTCCCATCTTGCGAAACCTTAGAAATTTTTTTAGTTTCTGACTTATTGTCCGGTTTCCGCTTGCCGCTATCTAAATCACTCAAAATATTTTCAATCTGATTCATTGCTTTAAGGGAAACATAGCCTTTCAATTTATTCTTCCCCTGTAATTTCTCTGCTTTCTTAAATTTATCTTTTGCAATAATTCTTGCTACATTCTCATGCCAATTGCCCAAAGAAGTTTCTGCACCATGCATAAAACTTTTGACCAAATATCCTTCTTTAGTAAATAAAGCATATTGAAATGGCTTTGCAGAGTCTTTCTCCTCCAACTCATAATCATCAATTTTTTTCAATATGTGAGATTCTAGGAATTGTTTTATTCTTTTCTCTGTATCTGATGACAAAACCATACTTTTTATTCCGATATTTAAATAAAGCTAAAAATTTAACTTATCTTTAAAATGAAAAATTATTTCCGAATACGCCCCTTTGTCTTTTTCTGTTCTGTTTAAAACTGGGCGCTTAAATTGATTGACTATTTGCATCCCGGCTTTATCAGCAATCTCAGGATAAAGATTACATTTATCATTAGCAACAAGAAAAACATTGTAATCTGGTACCAGATATTTCTTGCAATTATTGAGTACGTCGACAATGCCATTCATATAAGCCAACCGCGCTTCTCTACCGGCACCTTTAGAAAGAGACCCTATCTCTAATTCATCCTTTCGAGGAAAACTAAAAAGATCATAGGCATAGGCGTGTTGTTCGTGATAATCAATAAGACCGACATAAGGAGGACTCGAGAAAATACCGTTAATTTTCTTACTCTTTACTTGTTTAGCAAAATCTGGCTTACATTTTTCTAATGCTTGAATAATATCAATCGTCCTTGAATCCCCTGTTAAGCAAATCTGATTGGTGTCTGTTCTCAAATTATTAAATTCATTTAACCTCGCAATTGTATCCTGGCTATAGCGCTCCCACCAATTTAAAATTGAAAAAAGTGGCTTACAAATCTTGCCGTGTTTTACACAATAATATGTTGTCGTTACTGGTTCTATCAAAGTGGCAAGATCTGAGTGTGTCGTCGCCCGACATGACCGTATCGTTCTACTTAAAATAACGCTTACAATATTCCTAATCTTAACATCTGATATTTTTCGTATCAGATTAAATACGAAATCAATCTCTGAACGAACATGTTGTAAATACCATTTATCTAGAAAATTTTCATTTTTCTTCTGAAACAATTTAATTTCATACTCAGAAATCAGCTTTTTACAAATTGGCAGAAATTCTCTTTCCTTCTCATTTCCATATTGTTCTTCGTTGATTTTACCTTTCTCTAATCTGTATTTATACTCGGGAGAAGGGAAATATTTATTATTAAAAATAGCTAATCGCTCAGCAAGTTTAGCTTCGAATATTACCGTATTGGAATCAGCAATAAATTTTTCTAATTCTTTTGTGATTCTCTGTGTTTCATGATCTAAAGCAATAAGGTCATAATTATCAATTTTTATATTACTTACGAGAGCATTGAAACTGGAAACATCAATCCCTATGGCTTGCATTCCTAGCTCGTTAGCCTGAACAAGAGCGGTGCCACTCCCACAGAAAGGATCTAAAACAATGTCCCCTTTCTTAAAATAAACTTCTTTCTTAAAATTGTCAGTATTGGAATCTAAAAAATATTCGACAAGTTGAGGAATGAACTTCCCCTTGTAAGGATGTAGGCGATGAACGTGTTTGGTAGTATCCTTTTCCCTTAAATGATCAAAAGACAGGTTCCAGTTAAGATCACTGCCTAATTTTCTTTTCCAGCTTAATTCTCGTATCCCATGAAATGAATTATAATAATTTTTTAAATCGTTGATCTTTACCAAAGTTGAACCATTGTCTCCATACCTTTTTATTTTACCGTATTGAATAAGGTAAGAGATATTGGATGTCCCTATCTCTCTTTTTAGAAATTTACTTGCCCATTCACTAGCTTCTCTAATTGTCATTAATTGTAGTTGTCCGGTTTTCATTTCGTCTTGATCATTGAAACCTGTGTCTAAGGAAGAATTTTCATTCGCTTGCTGATTAATTATATTACTTTTGGATGCGATCTTTAACATTATTTCCCCTTTCTTTTAAACTAGAGCTGAACTTTTAGTGTAAGGGGTAGTTTATTTGGATGGGGAATTAATAAGGGTTTTTAATATTGCGTTAAATTTATTTCTCTATATACCACACATATGTTTGGATATCAAGTGTTTTTTTCTTTTTTACTCTAATATTACTTTTCCCTACGGCGCTCTTCTAAGAGATGCTTTAGTAATTTGCCTTTGGTTTTCAAAATTCCCGCGGCCTTCTCGAAATATTGATCGGTTAAC
>JAHFGK010000221.1 GCA_023247475.1 Candidatus Omnitrophota bacterium | reverse complement strand
ACGAATGGGGCACTCTGGTTTGGTAGATTTGTATTATGACCGAAAGGATATAACTGACAATCACCGCATCACCCTTGAAAATACGCTTCGGATAAAACTTCTCGAAATTGCAAAAGAAGCAGCGGTAACATATCCCGACCTCCCCACTGGAGATCCGAACAAACTCAAGCTTGATAAAATCTGTGGCGTAAATAAACCTGCTCGAAAAAAAGCTCCCGATGTTATTCAACAGGGGACTGGACTTGCACATCATTTTTGCGTTCAGGCTAGTGATTTAATCGATAGAGGATCTACAGAACGCATATTTGTTGAGAATATCAGCACCGATATTTGTAACATGATTTCTAAATTTACTATCCAGATGGCAAATTAGGAGTTCCGGTGACACAATACTTAATTATTGGCAATTAAGTATGATGTCCCGAATGGCACTCGTTTTGGGACTGTCCCCATAATATTATGATAAGTGGATTATTGGGACATTTTCGGCTTAGGAGGGTATATGTTCGGTTTGTTTACAAAAATTTCTTTTTCTTCCAATCCAGGATGTTTTGAACGGCACCTACAACGTCGTTACAAGAATCTCCTATTTCCACCAGATAGGCAAGAAGTTTCTAATGACGAGTTAAAAGAGGCTCGACAAAAGGATAAACAAGACAAAATTGAATTAGTGAAATCCCATATATTGGTAATTAAAAATAATTCGCTTAATGAATTTTCAACAGCCGATGAGCACATTAAGTATTTAAAAGAATTGGATCTTATATTGAAGCGAGAGGCAGAAGTAGGGGGCATAAACAAAGAAGTGAGCTTACAAGCGTTGGTACTTCAATTGATCGAAACAATTAATTCTCGATTTCCAGAATATTCAGAGACGATTACAAAAGTACAGGCCTTGTCTTATCTTGAACGAATACCAATTATGGCTCAATTGAATCGGCCTGATACTCCGATCAGAAAGAATGAGGAACTAGCTTCCATGTTATCAGAAGACTTGAAAACAATTGAGGCCATTGCAATTCCATCGGGTTTATGGGGGCCAAATTATAAACCCGCTAAAAAGGAAGTCCTAGAATGCCTTCAGGATGCTGTAAGTAGGGGCTTTAATCGAAGCAAATTTGATGAAATTTTAAAAGCATGGAGACAGGGAGAACTTGAAGGAGTTACTATAGGGGAAAAGGGGAAAAGGGGTCAACTCCCTTTTTGAAAGGCGCATGGCCTAATAATGGGAGCTGACGCTTTTATCTTAATATATTCTGGGATTGCGGATGTCTTTTCGGCAGCCAGCTGCGGGAACTAATAGACCGTTTGTTCGGTGGAGAGACGACTTAGATGAAGACTCAGGCGATTGTTCCGGCGGCAGGGAGTGGTCAAAGGTTAAAATTTAAAATACCGAAGCCCCTGGTTCTTCTTAAATCAAAACCGCTCATTGTTTATTGCTTAGAAAAATTTCAAAAATGTTCTTTGATTGATAGCGTGATCTTGGTTGTTCAAAAAAAATATTTAGCAAGATTTAAAAGCATCATTAAAAACTATCGGCTGACTAAGGTCGTGCATGTTATCGGTGGAGGTAAAACACGTCGAGATTCGGTGGTTTTAGGGTTAAAAGTTTTGGATAAGGATACGGATTTCATCTTGGTTCACGATGGCGCCCGGCCGTTTATTGAAGAGAGTTTAATTGAGCGGACAATAGCGCAGGCAGCTAAACATCAAGCGGTGATTGCATCTGTCCCGGTTAAGCCGACAATCAAGCAGGTTAACTGCAAGAAGTTTATTGTAGAAAAAACTTTGGAGCGTTCAACACTGTGGGAGGTGCAAACCCCTCAGGTGTTTAAGAAAGATATTTTAATCAAAGCACACGCTCAGCCGATCACTTCCGAGATCACCGATGATGCCGCACTTGTCGAAAAATTAGGGATTGATGTTCATGTGGTGATGGGAGATTATCGGAATATTAAAATCACCACTCCAGAAGATTTAGTTTTGGCAGAGGCCTTGTTAGATTCGAGAAATTAAGAAGCTCATACGAGTAAGAGTGTTGGTAAAATATGTCGCAGCGCATTGGGTTGGGTTATGATGTCCATCGTCTCGTTAAGGGACGTAAATTGATTTTGGGTGGGGTGGATATCCCTTATGAGAAAGGTCTTGAAGGACATTCGGATGCGGATGTGTTGGTGCACGCGATTTGCGATGCGTTATTGGGAGCGCTAGGAGAGGGCGATATCGGGGAACACTTTTCTAATCGGGATGAAAAGTATCGGAATATTTCGAGTTTGCGTTTATTGGAACAGGTCAATAAACTTCTTCAAAAAAAAGGATTTTTTATTCATAATATTGATAGCGTTATACTCGCGGAAAAACCTAACTTAAAATCTTATAAGCCTAAGATGAAAACAATGATTGCGAAGACGTTAATGATTAAGGAGTCCGCTGTGAATGTAAAAGCCACCACCCAGGAAGGTTTGGGTGCCATTGGCCGGCAAGAAGGCATTGCCGCTTATTCGGTTGTTTTAATCCAAAAAAGAGGTAAACGAAGATGATTTTTTTAAATTTATTCTTAGCCTTTGTTGTTTTCTTATCTTTGATTTCCATTTGCTTTGCGCAAGAAATTAAGGCAACGAAGGAACGTGACCCGGCTGCCCGCAGCACGGTGGAAATTCTTCTCTTGTATCCGGGACTGCATGCGGTCATTGCCCATCGGATCACCCATTTTCTTTGGAAAAGAAAGGTTCCACTTTTGCCCCGAGCGATTTCGCAATTCGTACGGTTCTTAACGGGAGTTGAAATACATCCCGGCGCGACGATTGGCAAGGGATTGTTTATCGATCATGGGATGGGAGTCGTTATCGGAGAAACCTCTATTATCGGGGACAATGTCACCCTTTTCCAAGGTGTAACGTTGGGAGGGACGGGAAAAGAAACCGGGAAACGACACCCGACGTTGGGCGATAATATTGTCGTAGGAACAGGGGCAAAAATTTTGGGGAATCTTGGGATTGGATCCAATTCGTATATCGGTGCGAACGCTGTTGTGATCAAAAGTGTCCCGCCGAATTCCACGGTCGTCGGTGTTCCCGGGCGGATCACAAAACAGGAGGGGAAAAAGATAGATACGGATATGGATCATGTTCATGTTTCCGATCCGATTATGCAGAACATGAAAGATTTGCTTAAGAGAATCAAATTCTTGGAAGAGCAGTTAAAAGTGCATCATTCGGCAGACGATGACGCACAAATTTAAATGATTGCCCAGGTCTGCTTCCTTCTTTATCCTCCTTTAATCCAATGACTATTCGAGTTTACAACACATTAACCAAGAAAAAAGAAGAGTTAGCCCCCTTAAAGGGTAAGACGATAAGAATGTATTCTTGCGGGGTGACCGTTTATGATCAGTGCCATATCGGTCATGCCCGCAGCTTATACGTTTTTGAAGTTATCCGACGGTATTTGCAGTATCGCGGGTACGATGTCCATTTTGTGCGTAATATTACCGATATCGATGACAAGATCATTGAAAAGGCCAAAGAATTTAAGAAAAAAAGTGAAGAGGTCGTGAAAGAAAATATCGATGCCTATTATCGCGACCTCAGACTTTTAGGGATCGCCAAGGCCGACGTCGAACCCAA
>JAHFGK010000044.1 GCA_023247475.1 Candidatus Omnitrophota bacterium | reverse complement strand
TCATCCGGTTCCTCAAAAAGGAAGCTATTGGAGAGATGGCTTTAAATTGCCTGGCAGTTTAAGAACAAATTAGGACATTTTTATTTTGGTAGAACTAGGACATTTTAATTTTGGCTTGACATGAACTTTAAACAGTGAAATTATTTGCTTTAAAAAAATTTCATTTCTTGGTGGGATGAATATTTTGAATTTCTTCCAGGTTCACTTTTGCGGTTGGTTCGTATAGAAAAAATCCTTGACCAGCATTCACACCCAGATCAATAACCGTCTCAAGGTCATCTTTGGTTTCAATCCCCTCGGCAATCACTTCAATTTGATTTTCCGCACAAAAGGCAACGATAAATTTAACTATGCTCCTTTTAAATGAATCGTACTTAAGATCACTAATGATATGCCGATCAATTTTCACGACGTCCGGTTTAGTCTGGACAATGGACTCCAAACTGGCGTAACCTCCTCCCAAATCGTCAATGGCAAATCGAAATCCATAATTTCTAAACTTCTGAATATTCTGATAAAAAAGTTTAGAATCAGATATCGCGGAGCGTTCCGTTATTTCTAAAATCACATTGGTGGGAGAAACTTTGCTGTTATCAAATATAAATTTAATCTTATCGAATTCCGATCCTTCCACTAAAAAGGGATTGCAATTAAGAAATATATGGTGTTCATAAGGAAGGTCAGAAATAACATCGATGGCCTTCGTCCAAGACAGTAATTCCATTTCCTGATATAGCCCAAATTGCAAGGCGGACTTAAAGAAGTGCTCCGGGTTAGACAATTTGCCGTTACTCACCGGGCGGCTGAGGACCTCCAGGCCTAAAAGTCTAAATGGCTTAAAATGATAAATGGGCTGGAAAAAAGGTATAATGAGTTCTTGGTCGAGAATTTTTCTTAGCTCTATGATAGTTTCATTTTCATAGTTATACGTCCGTTGAGAGCCCAAAGTTCTTCCGCGCCTCATGACCGCTTCCATGCGGGCAAAGAGCTCTTCGATGTCACAAGGTTTAGCTAGAAAGTCATCGGCGCCGAGATATAATCCTTCCACTTTATTTTCATTCATATCTTGGGCGCTAAGGAGAATGATCGGGATATGTGCGGTCGCTTTTCTTCTTTTCAAAAGACGACAAACTTCAAAGCCATCAATATCTGGAAGGACAAGATCAAGGATAATCAGATCAATATGGGGAGAAACTTTACGAAGGGCTTCGGATCCGGTGTGGGCAACTTCTACTTCATAACCACGCGTTTCCAACAACATTGTAAGTAATTGTAACAAATTCCGTTCATCATCAACGATCAATACTTGCTTGCAATTAATCGATTTACTTATGGTTATCATTCTCTTTGCTCTTTTCTTTTAAGGAATTCTTAGCTTATTTATCCTTAAAGTCAAGCTTGGGGAAGAGTATAATGAACCTAGTATAATTATATCGCAAAATTAGCAAAAAAACGATTGTAATTCCTCTCTAAAAAATAATTGAAGATGAATCAATCATCTCTAACCTCAATATTTGAGGCAGGTTATGATTTTTCAACTAATGGAAAAAAAACGCTTTCTTGAGCTATTTAAAAACCTTAACTATTCTTTACGAAAGTATTCCGCAAAATAATATTCTAGAGAATGCTCATGATAATGCGGGGACTCGTTTAGGGTTTGAAATAGATGGGTAAACGGAGGGAAAAATGTATCGCAAGTAAATTTAGAGAGAATTTGCGTTAGATAAATTTTATGACAATGGGGATGATTTAGCGCTTCGTTAAAAATTTCGCCTCCCCCAATCACAAAAACTTTTTCAACCCGACCTTTGAGATGGTCATTGATCAAGTCCAGAGCTCCGTTGAGACTCGCAGATTGAAAGACACCCTCGGGGAATAATAAAGCTTTTCGTGTTAAAATAATATTCATCCTCTCGGGAAGGGGTTTAATTTTTGAAGGCAATGAATCCCATGTCTTACGCCCCATGATGACCACATTTTTTTTATCCCTTGACTCAACCGAGGTCGTCAAATCTTTAAAATGTTTCATATCGCCCGACAGATGCCAAGGAAGCCCCCCATTTTTCCCAATACCATTCTCTAAATCAACGGCGACTATGATGCTGAAGGGAAACATTTTAAGAGGTTTGAAAAATGTCCGAAAAGGTTAAAGTGGGGCAACAAAAATATTGATCCGTCAAACAGCAATCGGGAATTTTATGAATTCAGCATGCTGGTAATTGAGTAATTGGATATCTTCAAACATGAGATCGAAAAGCCCTTTCTTGGCAATCTTAAGCTGAGGAAGCGGCCGACATTCTCGTGTGAGCTGTGTCTTAAGCCCTTCCCTATGATTCAAATAAATATGCGCATCTCCTAAGGTGTGAACAAAAATTCCCGGAGTTAGGTTGCACTCCTGGGCCATGAGTGTTAAGAGTAACGCATAACTGGCAATATTAAAAGGGACGCCTAACGCCACATCCGCAGAGCGTTGATAAAGCTGGCAATCGAGTCGGCCATTGTTCACATAGAATTGAAAGAAAGTGTGACAGGGCGGTAAAGCCATTTTCTCTAGATCCGCCACGTTCCACGCACTGACAATAATCCGTCGAGATTTAGGATCGGTCTTAATAAGATGAATGGTATTACGGATTTGATCAATGTACTCTTTGTGATAGGTTTTGGATTGTTCATCCCAGACAAATTTTTCCCATTTACGCCATTGATATCCGTAAATAGGCCCCAATTCTCCCTCTTCATCTGCCCAGGCATTCCAGATGGGTGTAAACTGCTTAAGACCATCGTTAATATTAGTCGACCCTTTCAAAAACCATAACAACTCCCGAACAACCGCATCAAACAAAACTTTCTTTGTTGTCAAGATAGGAAATCCTTCGCGTAAATCAAATTTCATTTGATAACCAAATACGGAAAGTGTCCCTGTCCCGGTACGGTCGTCTCTATGTTCACCATGGTCGAGAATATTCTGAACTAATTCAAGATACTGTCTCATAATTAATTTCTTAATAACTTGATTTTAAAATCACAGGAGTTGCCACATATATTGGTTATACTCTCCCACCATGCGTTGTGTATTAAAAAAGGCGCTGGTTTGAATGCAATTAATCATCTTATCGATCCACTCGCTTTTGGTATTAATCTGTTTGTGGGAATACGTTTGATAATATAGCTTCATCACCTCGGCTAATGTTTGGTAAAGAGCTTTGGAATCCTCATCTAAACGGAGGTCTGTTTCTTGCCCAACCTCTGCCCCCTTATGTTGATACCCAAAAATCCACCCAATATTATTTTGGGCTGCTTCCACCACCCATCCATCCAAAGTGCTTAGCTGCAGAACACCATTAAGGATAGCTTTCATACCGCTGGTGCCGGAGGCTTCAAAGGGCGGGAGAGGATTATTTAGCCAAACGTCTACAGAATTCGTTAGCAGTTTCCCAAAGTAGGTATCATAATTCTCTAAAATAAGGACACGAATAATATCCTTATAATTATTTAACTGGTCGATGTGATCCAAAATTTCATCAATATGGGCGGCTCCGATATTATCATTCGGATGGGCTTTCCCAGCTAAAATAATTTGTAAGGGGCCGATCGTTTTCGCCAATTTTACAATCTCTGCTGTTTTATGAAAAATAAGTGCTGGACGTTTATATCCTGCGATTCTGCGTGCCCACCCTAAGGTAAACACTTCCTCTTTGATTCGCCAATTTTTGACAATTTTAAAAAGATTGCGCTTGTTGTTAAGATGGGCTTCGAACAATTCTCGTCGAAAAACTTCATTACCTTCTAACTCCCGAATCTTAGCTAAATATTCTGGATGAGAACGCCAATCATCAAAAATATTTTTGTATTGATCAAACAAGGCCTGGAAACTATCCGAAGCCCAGGTGTGAATATGAATACCGTTCGTAATAGAACGAATCTTATTGGCAAAATTGGGAAACTGGATCCTCATGATTTCGCCGTGTTTTGCCGCGACCGCATTCACTTTACTGCAATTATTCAATGACATAAACGTCAAGTTGATTTGATCCGAAGAAGGGGAAACCTTGCCAAATTTTTGGGCCGCCTCAAGATATTCCTTCTCTAAAATTCGTCCCACATCGTCAATACGAAAACGGTCATGCCCTGCCTCCACCGGAGTGTGACAGGTAAAAACAAAATTTTCCTTAAAGGCATCAATTTGAGTCTTGTCTTTTAAAGTGACATACTTCTCTAAAAGAGCAAAGGCCGCATGTCCTTCATTCAGGTGATAACAATTAACCACATAACCCAAACTTTCTAAGGCCTTCATCCCCCCAACACCTAAAATCAGACGTTGAAATATCTTCCACCAGACATCATCGCTGCGGTAAAGTTGATCGGTTAATTTTCGAAAATGGGGACTATTCTCTTCCAAATTCGAGTCCAGTAAGACAATCGGGCAGGCTTTTTTCTTATCAAAACTATAAACATAATACTTCCATAATCGCAAGTAAAGTGGGCCTTCTTTCGTCTGAATCATCACTTTATTTTTAAGAGGGATGAGTCCGGGATAGGTATAAGGATCCCACGCCTGTTCCACCGGCACTTGGCCATGTTTATACCAAAATTTTTGTTTAAAATATCCTTTATTCCACATAACCCCAATCCCAATAATGGAGAATCCTTGATCCGCAGCGCTTTTCATGGTATCACCCGCTAAAACACCTAACCCTCCCCCATAAAGAGGCAGATCCAAGATCTTGTCAATCTTAACTCGGAATAAATAATCGCATAACCAATAGTTGGAAAAGACCTCGTGAGTAAAAAATTTATTGGATTCATTCATCGGGCGGCTTAATTGAAAAGAATTATAAATACTCGGTGCAATCCCAAACTCCATCGAAAAATAGGCGGTGGATTTTACTTGCTCCGAAAGCAATGTCCCTTCGACCTTCAAAATAGGATCCATAGGGAACCCAAAATAGAATTGCTCACTAATATCGTTGGTATATTGTTCCGCGAAGCGGTCAATAGAAGAAACAAAAGATGGATAACTTAATGTTGCCGGATCCTGGATTACATCCTTGCTCAAGGCTTCCTCCCTATAAATGATCTTCATTCAAAAAGTGAATTATTATAGCAAAAATATACGGTTGGTGAAATCTTCCCATTGTATTTTTATTTGCAGAGTAGACGATTTTGGTGGCAGGAATTTCTGATATTCCCTGCTTTGATGCTGGAATTTAATCAACATGAATGAAGTGATGCAAAATATATTTCTTTTCATAATCCGTCAGAAACTGATGAACGGGGAAATAAAATCCCCCTTGACCATAGTATTCCGTCGCTTCTACCCCGATGCTATTTAATTTTTTTTTCCGAATATCTCCAGCAAATCCCTTAGGAAGTCTTGCGAGAAATACTCCCGGGACTATTTTTTCAGTTAAATTAAAATAGGGCGTGATCTTATAGCGGCGTAGTTGATCAGCAAAAAATTTCCAGTTGGATCTGCGAATTTTATTCCATTGGTGATGTAGTTGGGTTGCATTACTTATCGTGATCCTTATCTTTTGGCTATCATTTTCCGAGATCGATAATAACGATTTTTTATTGCCCAACTTTTTTCTCGAGGCTAAAATTCCACCAAAAGGAATGGGGTAATATTTTGTTAAACTATAGATCGCATAATCACCAATAGTTCCAACCGCAGCCCCTTTGATCCTTGATCCAGTGGCATAGGCACAGTCTTCAATGATCGGTAGTCCCTTGTCGAGGCATGGCTTAATTTTTGAATAAGGACAGGGGAACCCGAATTCATGAATGACTAAAACCGTACGAGTTTTTTGCGTTAAATTTCTTGACCATTGGCATACTTTCTCGATTGTTTTAGTTACACATGAGCTGATATACGGCCCGTCGGTCGTTGTGATAATTAACACTTCATCGTCTCGCTTTAATCCTTCGTACATTAAAGAGGCGAATAAAGCAGCTCGGCCGCTGTCAAAGAACTGAAGTTCACGCGACTGATCCAACCAAAAGGATGGATTTCTCACGACTTCATTATGGACAATGTCTTTTCTTAGTAAATCAGACCATTGGTTTGAGAGAAATGGGGATATCCGGATATACGGGAACATATGCGGCATGAGATTGAACGCCGCGGAAGTATTATTCTCTTTAATATTTCTTTTCGACCTCAACATGATTAAAATTTTATAACTACATCATAACGTGATTCGGCTGTTACTTTCCCGGGAATATGCTGGGCTAAAATTTTACATTGATAATTATTCTTACGGCAGTAATTAATAAAGAATTCGGGATTGAATGCCAATTTCTTTAAATCATGGTTTAACGACGATGGCCACCACATGGCTGTATTTTTATATCTTCTTTGGGGTAACACAGTTGCTTTTTTTCGATTTAACAAATTTTGCGGATAAAGAATGTCGCCAATAAAGGCTAGGCCGTCCCGTTTTAATACACGCAGAAATTCATCCAATACTTCCTCGGTATGCTTAAGATTCCGCAAATAATGAAAAACGCTATAACAAAGTACGCGATCAAAACTTCTGGAACTAAAAGGTAATGAGGCCGCCTCGCAGAGAAGAAATACACCCCTGGAATTTAGTCGATAAGCATCGCGAACCATGGTTAGAGAAATATCCGTCCCTATGATGCGTTTTACTCGATGCTGGAACGATTGGGAAAATAATCCGATCCCCCCTCCGACATCCAATACGATCGAATCTTTTGGCGCACGCATTTTGTTCCAAACATCTTTATGCATGGCCCGCATCACCGACATGGCCACCGGCTTGCCGTCCTGATAATAGGCCATCTTCATGCGGGGATCTTGATAGTATTGGGCGCATCGATCGAACCATTGTGCCCATGATGATATTCGCGATCTTTTAAATTTTGTGCTGGAACTATTTTGTGTCATAACCTATACCTTTTTCCAAAATTATCAGCGAATTTTTAAGATAATCCGAATTGATTTGGCCCCCAAAATAAAAAAGGAAACAAAAATAATTTTTTATTATAATATATCAAGCTAAATAGGGATAAATGATGTTACTCCCCATCCTCACCACAACACCCGGCATCCCCGGCATCGTACAAAATTTTGTTATGCAACTAAGGATTATTTTTCGGCTATATTTATAATCTGGGGGAGCATACCCCAGGTGCGTGATATCCTCCATGTGAGCTCCCGTATGATTCTTAAACAGAATCAGCCCTTCCTGATGATAACCACTGGAGCCTAAATCAAGATAATCAAGATTACGCTCTTTGGCGAATTTGATGCCTTCCCAGAAAAGTAAATTATTGGGACGCAATTTTAACTCCCTAATATCGGAAGTATTGAATTTGTAATAGAGGGTATTACCGCAGATAAGATAAACATTTCCACCAATAAATCTCCCCCCTGCATCATAAGCGCTTAGAAGGACCCCTTGATCCTTGTCTATATATTGCTCCCAAATATTATTAAAAAATCTGAAAGGTTGCGGAAATAATCGATATTTATTCTTGCGTAGTCTAAGGTGTAATTGAAAAAAATTTATGAGGTCGCTCTTGTCCCCTCGTTTGACCATCACTCCCCCTTTTTGGGACTGCTTCACCGCAGATTTAAAAGAATCGTTTGTCCGCTTCCATATAACATCCAATTCATCGCGGACATCCAAAGAATGAAATCGTTCTTTACTTAAAATCTTAAGGTCAGAAAGTTGTCGAACTAAAGGATCACGCAGATTTCGCACGGCGATACGATATTGGGGATATTCTTCTCGCCAAGAATTAAAGATATTCTGCCAATCGGTTATCGTTTGCACATCGGCATCGCAGTAATCACAATAGGAACAGACGCAAATTTTCCATTCTAGAAAATTTTTAACAACGCTATAGATAACGTAACTGACGACTTGACCATCACGCTCAATATATTTAACAAATAATTTTAAGCGATAAGTCTTATCCAAAACATTGAGCCAATCTGGAGAAGAGAAAAGATTACGATGCGGATTGGGCAATCGTAATTTCTTTAAGGCCTCGCGATAAGGTAAGGTTTTAACCATCATTCATTGGATTTCTGTGCATTCTTGATGGCCTGCACAATCGAAGTCGCGGAAGTTTTCGTATCGTATATACGTATCGTACCTATTCCAATGTCTGCCAATCTAAGAAATTGCAATGATTGCTTTAAATCAACATTATGTTCAAAAACAAACCGCTCTAACATCGTTTTGTTAAGGTGAGGAAAAATCTTAATTGGTTTAACCCGCAAATTAATATAACCCAAGTAATCCGACAGCTGCGGATTAAAGCGTTTATCACCTTTTGTCCAAGAAATATAAACTTGAGGGTCCAAGATCAGATATCGATACCCCTTTGATACCATGTTTAGAAAAACTGGATACGTATGGGGTAAGTCTTCCACATTATTAACATGCTCGGCAAAAAGGTTCAAAATCCATTTTTGGCTGGCTAATATTTTCGGATCTTCATCGTAAGTTTTCAAATACTGTATAGCCGTTTGATAATCCGACTTAAATTGTACAATTGCCAATGACTTCCCCAATAATGTGATTAATGTCAAGGCGATAAATACATATCGAAAGATATTTGTCCAAAGAGATTTTTTCAATTGAATAAGCTGTACTGTCAAGACCGCAACAGCCATCGCCAAAAATGGCAGGACAACACAGATATAACGTGCCGCCTTATCTTCCGCAAACGAGAACAAAATCATCAGCACGCAAACCAAAAAGAATGGGAAAAGATCTGACCACTTACGGTGTCTCATATTATAAATGTTGGCCCAAAAAAGAATACCTAAAAAGAAACTTTCTAGGATAAATGTGTACAGTGGATACGATAAAAAATTGTACAAATGAAACGGTTCCTTCTGTGCCAGATGGCCTTGGTGAATCATCCACGGGACGATAATGATAAAATGTTCCCCCTTGCCGATCGAGGCAATCGGAATCACCAACGAAAAGAAAGCCACGGTATGCCATACGTATTTGCGCACATTCAGTCGTTCCTTTAAACTCCAACTCAGATAAATTTCGCAACATGCCGTCAGGATTGGCAAAATAATCAATCGATAATTCGTATAATACGCCAGCATAAAGAAGAAACTCGACAAAAAGGTCTTAGGCTGCAGTCTTCTCGGTATCACGTAAAAATAAAATCCTAAAAGAAAAAAAAGTGTGCTTAAGGCTTCCTGCAAAGCTAATCGAGAATAAAATACATGGCTCGGGAGAATCGCCAAAAGAATTACGCTTAAGCAAGCTATCTGCTTCGATTGAAAATATCGTTTCGCGAAAAGATAGGTCACCCAAAGCGTGAGACACCCGGCGATGGCAGATAAGACTCGGGGATAAAACCATACCTTATCCCACCCTAAGAATACTCGCACATTGATCAGAAATATCCATAAGGCTTTCCCCGATCCGAGCGAAATGCGTAAAGTCGCATTCAGCGCCTGCATCAATTCCTGGAATGTCTTAGGATAATTGTGCACAATAAGGTCGGTAAATTTTTTATTGTAATTAAAATAGTAACCTTCATCATAAAGAAGAAAATCATTGTGCGTGATGTGATAAAAACGCAAAGCGATGCCGATGATAATAAACGCAATAAAAAGAATGCGTTGAATGGTCGGTGTGAGTCGATAACGACGATTTTCCATAAGAATTATTTTTTGATCCCCAGACCTAAATAAACGAGGGGCCGTAAAATACTCCACCACCCAGAAAAAGGTTTCATCTTAGTGTAACCTTCGTGAGCCGGCGGGTAGATCTTGGTGACCGGAACTTCCTTGATCTTATATCCTAATTGAATAACTTTGTAGAATAAATATGGTTCCAATTCATAGTGATCCAACCACGCTTGATTGATATCGAGCCTCTTATCATCAAATATCGATAGACGAATGGCACGCAAACCGTTCGTGCTGTCCGTAATCATTCGTCTGGTTATAAGCGAAAAGAGGAAAGGATGAATAAATCGTGTGGCAATCGTGCGATAAAGTGGCATTCGCCCGTAACGCCCGCCTTTAAGGTAGCGTGAGCCCTGAACAAAATCATATCCTTCTTCGATGGCCTTCTTCAATTTATCAATATCTTCCGGAGCGTCCTTATCATTTCCGGCAACAAGGAACACAGTTTCATATCCCAGCGGCCTAGCGTAATCAACGATTTGACGAATGCCAAATCCGGCTCCTTTGGTGGTTTCGTTTCTGATAATCTTTAAGGGCAAACCAGGCGGAAAATTATCTAGTGAACCATCCGTTGTTCCATCATCAAGAATCAAAACATCATAGCAATGATAATCATTAAACCTTTTAATAACCCTTTTTATCTTCTCCCCTTCGTTATAAGAACAAATACCCAGCAAATATTTTTTCATTGTTCTAATCGCAGCGCAGGTTATTAGTACTTGTTATCGAAACTTTTTTCTTTCTCGAAGGATCAAAAATATCGAGAAAGCCGCCAATAGTACTAATCCTAAACGGCTTAAAAATAAAGACAAATAAAAACTATAGGGCTCGTACTTAAACTGAATCGTGTGCGATCCAGCACGTAAAAGACAGGCCATAAAATTATAATTGGCAGGGTAAATGGCGACCGGATGACCATCCACATAGGCCTTCCATCCCTTATCATAACTCTCGTTAAACAACAACACCGCAGGTTCATCATTCGTGATATGGGTCGATACCACATCTGTCGTGGCCCTTTCTATGGAGATAAATTCTGCCTTTCGTGTCCCTCTTAAAATATTTTCTTGCTTGGGGTTGGTAGATAACAATACCTTTTCCCAAGGATTAAAGGATTCGCTTTTTAATGAAGCTAATAATTTATAATCTTCTTCGATGATCTCGTAAGAATAAAAAAGCATTAATCGAGAAAGGGCTGTGGGTCGAACCATCACTTCGGATTCACTTTTGAATTTATATTTAACCGCGGATAAATCAAGGAAACGATCGTCATTGGTGGAGTCCTCCGGATAAATCAACACCGTATCTTTAGGGTAATCAAATTGCCGAATGAAATTATAAAAACGTTTAGGCATGTAACCAATAATCCCCGTATAACTGGGGATGGAGTAGATGAGACTTTTATTGGAATTAAAACCCGCTTTATCGAGGCTATCACAACGATAATTCAGCAAGTCCAATGTTTTAAAAACTCCATTATTTATTTTCGGATAGGGAAACGGAACAGAATAATAAGGACTGTTGATCGGTGAAGGAGCCACAACATTTTCAAATCGGGCATTAAACGTCCAAAGATCCAAAACCGTGATCCCTAAGATTAGCTTTAATAGCATTTGCGCTGATACCCACCTCACTTTATACAAGACCGCCATTGTAGAAAAAATGAAAGTAATAAACAAAAATTTCAGTTCTCCTAAGGTAACATCCATAAAATAGGCTCGATGCGGAGCATTTAATTTGACAAAGAGATTAAATAACGGCGAATGAATAAGTCCATACACCATTATAAGCGGGCTGATGAGGAAAATCGTAAATAGTACCCTCCTTTCTCTTATCAAATTTTTCCCCGTACGTAGGCATATACTCATATAGATTGCTGTCAAGGTCACAGCCAAAACAATAAGGTACGGAATGAATAACAGTTCCGTAGCTTCTTCCTTTGCGGGAATCGGACGCATAAAAAGGACTGTGCTTATAAAAAAGAGTCCTACCCAAAGGATACCTATCAAAACAGCGGTGCTCATGGTCAAATAGCTCTGGCGCAAGTGATGCCGGTGCCGATTAATCCATAGATAAACACCAAACCACGTCATCATCAACATAAAAATTAGACGTGTATAGGACGTTAACTGTGGAAATAAATAAGTCACAATCACCAAAATAAGCGATTGAATGATGAGTAATCCCGCTATCAATGGGTTCCCAATTTTGGTAAAGTAAACTCTATTTTCTTCTAGGGCTTGTCCGGTATATCCCAAAAGTGCACATATCCCGACAGGCAGAATAATGGTGTGATAACTATAGTGATTCAGTGGAAAAAATAAGATACTCAAAATTCCCCAAAACGGCTGAAACAGCAGCGCTATGGCGATTGTAACAAAGGCATATATTTTCCAAAATGTATGCCGTCCTTTTGTTCTGATGAAAACATTTAATAGTAACAACAGGGCAGCAATAACCCCAAAATAGACCAGGAATGTATTTTGTGAATTGGAAGGAAGATCACTCTGTTCATAAATAAGATTTAAATTCTTAGACGTCAACGCATTAAACAAATCCGCCCGTAGCCAGCCGACAATTTCCGGAAGAAATAATCGGACGACCATCGCCATGCGATCGTGAAGAGTATAATAATTATCAACCAATCGGTTGCTATTTAAAATACCTAAGATGCAGGGAATGACGCGAACGGTGCTTAGGAGAATCCCGGTCACAACGCTACTAAGAACCGTTACGGTATTTCTTTTCTTTTCAAGAATGGAACTTGGCACAGTCCATAAACGATAAATGGTAAATATAATGAGAGAAGCACCCGCATAAAAAATGAATGCCACATTAGCCGAGGTAAGGATTAAAAAGACACTTAAACTTAATAACACATAATTCCAGACCATACGCCTTTGTGGCATAGACCACAAACAATAAAGATAGGCCGTCATAGCAAAGTACAAAGAAATGGAGGGGAATATGCTTAATGTGAATATCAATAAAGAACACATCTGATAAACGATGGAACAGTATAAGGCCCATGTTCTGGAAGACAGCTCCCTTACGAAAAATCCATAGGCCAGTATACCAATTAAAAAAACTTCGATAAAGGTGCGTAGAGTAAGAGCGGACATGACATTTTGATCGGGAACAAAAAAGATAAACCAATTCAAAGGATAATAAATCATATTCCAATGATTAGAAAAAAACGGGAGCCCATTATGGGTGTACGGATTCCAGAGACACAACGATTCTCCGCGCAAGATACTGGTAAAATTATGTTTGGAGAGGAAAAATAATGGAAAGATTTCACCGTAATTATCCATGCTCGATACAAAAACAGATCCTTTAAAAACAAATGGCCAGAAAAGGATAATCGTAATTGCCAAATGCACAATAGCAGCTGTAAAAGATCTGAATCTGAAGGGCCGGGAAACGGACGAATGCGAACCGGTTTCAATGTTTGCACGCAAGAGTTGGGCTAAATAAATACTCATTACGAGCATGGCCAAATAAAACAGGGTGATGGCTATGATTGCTCGTAACTTTTGCTGGAAAGAGTTGACTGTTCCTTGCGATGATTTAAATTCTCCCCTATCTGTATGTCCTTCGATGGATATCTTTTGGAACAACGTTGGTGGTATTCTAGCATCGGGTAAAATAAACCCAATCTTACCTTTATTAAAGGGTAAATTGATTTGGGAATGCAGTTGCTCATTCAAGTATAATTGGGCTAAACGACCCTTAACGTTCAAATGTCCGGATAATCTTGGAGGAATATCTGTTTTCACTAAATTCACAACCGATGGGCGGCCGTCCCGGCTCATTCCCCAAGCAAGCGATTGGCTGGCAGCATTGAAATAAATGAAAAAGAAATTATTGTTATCCTGGAGATTATAAAAAATTCCGCAATCCCTGGGGTTAATCAACGTAAACGAAAAATCGAAATCCGTCCACGTATCCTTCGAGATAAGAAGGGTATCAATATTCCCCCGGGCATCGATCCGGCGAATCCCGTCCTGAGTTTCTCTCCAGGAATAAGTATCATCGATATTAAATAATTGTTGATCCGTGTTTTTTACAAAATGAATATACTGACAATACGTCAATAACAGAAAGCACGAAAGCACAACGCCTAAGGGATAAGCACCACGTTTGCTTTTGGGATTGAAAAAACCGATTATGATTTTGAGTCGATTCATAGCTTGTGACTCATTTACAAATTAAATTTTAAAGTCTCAGTTATTTTTTTTAAGCAGAACATAATTTTTCCATTCTTTAACGGGAGTATATCGGGATCGTATCTGATCCCACAGACCTAAGTATTCTAGTAAATTTTATATGTTAAAAAGAATGTCAAAATAATAACGCTGGAATGAACTATACAAGATGCGCTAGGATCGCCAATTTACCAAACCCAAAAATGAAAAAGAAAATGCATTCATATAAAGGCGCACCAGCCCCGTCGTATAGATAAAATCCACATACGGCTTTTGTCCACGAAAGACTCGCCAACTGGCATCAAGAAACCCTCCCATGTCGAAAAAATTGAAACATCGAAATGTGTTGTAATGCAAAAAAAGTGCATTACTCACCAATATTAACAACAGTATCAAAATCTCCCAAGGAATTTTGATTTTATAATTGTTTATCGGCATGAATTTGTAAGGATTGAATGTCGCTATTTAAATGTAACCTAATATCAACTTTGTTGGCTTGTTCTGCTTGAGGAATAGCATTATGTAAGGCCAAGACTTTTTGCATATCTTGGAAATACTGCGCAGGACGGTTTAGGTTTTGGAAACAAAGGCCACGGTAGTAGTAGGCATCCATATCCTTTCTGTCTAGTTCGATGGCTTTATTAAAATACGTAATGGCATCCTCGTAGTTTTGCGATAAGAAATTTGCCAGTCCGGCATAATAAAGAATCCGTTCATTATCCGGATGCAGCTGGAGTCCCTTATGCGCTAATTCCTGCATGATCTTATATTCTTTAACTCGGGAATAACAGAACAAGAGCCGTTCATAAGCCTCTGCTTCATCTTTATCGGCCCGCATCAATAGAAAATAAATCAAACGGGATATTTGCTCTTCGCCTTTTTCCTGAATTTTTCGCCCTAAGCCCATGTAATAGCTAATGGTAGCAGGGATTTGAGTAATACAATTTTGTAAATAGGGAACTACATTCGAATACTCTTTTAAATAAAAATAAATCATCGCTAGATCCCAGTGGTAAGTATAGAGCTTGGGTTCCAGTGAAATCGCCTTCTTGTATAACCGAATGGCCGTTTGATAGTCTCCTAAATAAAAATAACAAAATCCTAAATCACCAT
>JAHFGK010000220.1 GCA_023247475.1 Candidatus Omnitrophota bacterium | reverse complement strand
TTGAGCAATAAAAGAATAATTACTACAACGATCCCTTTAGATAACATCATCTCCGGAGACATGGCATTTAACTGATCAATAATATGATGAACAAAGGAGGGCAGTTGGCCGGGGAAAACAATCTTCTTTTTATTAAAGATAATGTCCGTCATGGGGACCAACATGGATAGCTGAACCCCCTCTAAAAGAGTGGAAATCCACATAAAGATAACAGCGAGGATAAATATCCTTTTATGTCCCTTTAAAAACCTGAGGAGTTTGAGATAATTATTCATACTATTTGGATGGGATTAAAAAGCTTCACTTCTACATTTTAAATTATCTTGATGTTAATAAGTGGGTGGATAGTAGCATACCAATTGACTTTTGTCGAGGTATTTGTTATAGTCTTTTGATATTTAAATAATAATATGTATAGTTTTGTGTAACTTTTAACCTTAAAGGACGTTTTGATGAAAAAGATTAACGTCGCCATCATTGGAATAGGCCATCTAGGTTCTAAACACCTAAAAGTTTATGATGAATTTAAGCATAAGGTCAATATTGTTAGTGTTTGCGATACTAAACCAGAACGCACCAAACGACTCGCACGCCATTATAAGGTCAATTTCACCCCGGATTATAAATCTCTGGTGGGGAAAGTGGATGCCGTCAATATTTGTGTACCAACGGTTATGCATTATGAAATTGCAAAGTTCTTTTTAATCAAAGGTGTTCACGCCTTTATTGAAAAACCCATCACCTTAACTGTTTCACAAGCAGACGATTTAATTGATTTAGCCCAGAAAAAAGATTTAAAGCTGCAAGTCGGGCATGTCGAGCGCTTTAATGCCGCTTTTCAAGCGATTAAACATTTTGCCCGTCATCCTTTGTTTATCGAGTGTCATCGTCTCAATCAATTTCCCAATCGTTCACTGGATATTGGCGTGGTCATGGATCTCATGATCCATGACATTGACATTATCTTAGGCCTTATTCAATCCCCCCTCAAAGATATTCAGGCTATTGGTATTAATGTCTTAACGAAACTAGAAGATATCGCGAGTGTCCGTCTCACCTTTGCCAATGGTTGTACTTGTAATCTCACCGCCAGTCGCGTCTCGGATGAAGTGACCCGTAAAATTCGTCTCTTTCTTCCAAACGCTTATATTTCTTTGGATTATATTAAACAAGAAGCTTTTATTTATAAGAAACAGAATAATCGCATTTTGAAACACGCCCTCCCTATCGAAAAGGAAGAACCTCTCAAAGCAGAATTGGAATCTTTCATTGATTGTATTCGTGACAATAAAAAACCCCTCGTATCCGGTATCGAAGGTCGTGATGCCCTCAAAGTGGCCTTGAGCATCAGTGACAAAATTCGCGAGACTCAAAAAAATATCTTGTCCATGGCACAAATTGATTCTTTAACGTTGTGACCCTTCTAAGTCCATGAACACTAAGAAACACATTATTCTGGTCGCTGGCGAGACCTCCGGTGACATGCACGGTGCTCACCTAGTGGAGGCGCTTAAAAAGCTTAATCCACAAATCAGTTTTTCGGGTCTGGGGGGACCTCACCTGCAAACGGCAGGTGTTCAACTCTATGCAGATTTAACGAAAGTGGCCGTGGTGGGGTTTGTGGAGGTGTTAAAACATTTCGGAACTTTTAAAAAAAATTTTTACCTCATTCTTAAAAAAGTTAAGGAAACAAAAGCCGCTGGTGTGATTTTAATTGACTACCCGGGTTTTAATCTGCGCTTGGCACCAGAATTAAAAAAATTAAATACAAAAGTCATTTATTATATCAGTCCACAGGTCTGGGCATGGAAGGAAAATCGCGTCGAGATCATCCGAAGGTATGTGGATAAAATGTTAGTCCTCTTCCCTTTTGAAAAGGAATTTTATGCCAGACATAATATCCCAGTGGATTTTGTGGGACACCCGCTCGTCGATACCTTGAAGATTAATGTCCCTCGAGAACGCTTATTGATGGAACACGGTTTATCAGCGGAAAAATTAACCATCGGTCTTCTCCCCGGATCCCGTCCCAAAGAAGTGGAACGGCATTTACCAATTATGTTGGATGCAGCGAATTTACTTCTTAGAGAATTCCCGCAGATTCAATTTCTATTATTGAAGGCTCCTTCCATTGAGATAAATCGGATTAAGCAGTATCTCAGTGCTCATCTACCCTTTAAAGTCATTGAACACGAAATTTACGCTGGGATCAACGCCTCGGATGTGTGTATAGTCTGCTCCGGGACAGCCACCATGGAGACAGGTCTATTGAAAAAACCTATGGTTGTTGTCTATAAAACTTCTTTACCAAGCTTTCTTTTAGCAAAACTTTTTATCAAGATCCCTTATATTGCCATGGTCAATGTGATCGCCGGAAGAAGGATTGTTCCCGAATGTATTCAATTTGAGGCGACACCCCAAAGAATTGCTGCGGAAATTAAGAGAATGATCACGAACGAACCTAAAATCGCGGAAATCAAATTTGAATTGACAAAAATTAGGGAGTCTTTAGGAGAATCCGGAGCAAGTTTACGGGCAGCTCAAAAAATTTTGGAAATTATTTAGGAAATGGTGGCTTAACGGTTAGAAGAATCTTGATTTTCTACAGGATCGGGTAATTTTTTATACGATTTTTCAATTTTATACCGTTCAAAATCAAATCCCGCATAGGTTCCTTTTCCTCGACAATCTTCGGGACAATTACAATGATTTTCAAATTGTCCGCAGATGCCATCTCCACACGGTAAACAAATAGGAACGGCATACATCGAATTTTTTCCCAGCATATCACAGGAACCGTCAAAAAATTCAACACCACAGCGCCGTACCAATCCTTCACAACAATCCACATCCTGTCCAGTATAGGCCAAAGGGCCACACTGCGGCGGGGCCTGATTCTCTTTATAATAACATATTTCCTTACCTTCACACCCAATTATAATTTGACATCGATCTAAGGAACAATGATCTCGACTAATTTCTGGACAAGGTCGTGACTTACAAACTTGGAGAGACTGCCCTTGCAGATTAATCTCCAATCCCAATTTGCACACCTCAACTGGGCATTGACCTTTCTCTTTAAAAATAAGAGTACAATCAACGGAAGTTTTATCGTCTGCATAAGCAAAAAAAATCCCTACCACAAAAAAGAACATCAAAAATATTTTTGAAGAATAATTAATCATAAGTTATTTGTCCTGTGTCTAATCAATTACCCACGTCCCGAGGGGCAGTGAATTTCCTAGTTAAATTTTTTCCAAGGATTGACTTTCCACCCATCCTACTTTACCATCCAACCGCTCAATTTTTATCCAACCACCGGACGATCTTAAAATTTTTATCTTTAACCCTTCCGGACAATGGAAATAGGTCGTGGCTTCTTCGCGAGGTTCATATTTTGAGTCGCTTGCCAAAATGACTATGGCTAAATCTTTTTGATCTTCAACCTTGGAGATGAACCCAAAAAGATAAATAGCAAACAATAACGATAAAATAGTCATCAAGCTCATGGCTAGTGGTTTGGCCCAATGAAAATAAAAGGAAAGTAAATAAAAGATTCCTAAAACTATTCCCAAGATCAATAAAATAATGGCCATCTCGTCCGTCGTATAAAAATTGATATGGTGCTCCAT
>JAHFGK010000219.1 GCA_023247475.1 Candidatus Omnitrophota bacterium | reverse complement strand
TCCAGGAAGTTTTTTTTAATATGATCGACAATGCTTATGATGCCATGGTCCAACGCAAGCACGACCTAAAAGAACCCGGTTATAAACCCACCCTAAAGATTTCCGCTTCTAGTCGCAATGGATATATCGACATTACGCTTCAAGATAACGGAATCGGGATTAAAGAGGAAGATAAAGAAAAATTATTCACTCCATTTTTTACCACCAAGGTTTCCAGCCAGTTGGGGAAAAAAGGAACCGGGTTGGGGCTGTATGTCATCCAAAAATTGATTGAAGAATACCACGGCGGTAAGGTCCGCTACGAGTCGGAGTATAAGAAGGGGACGAGGGCGGTGGTGCATTTGCCGGCGGCGGGTAATTAGGGAATGCGGTAATATCAATGACAAATGACAAATGTCAAATTAATGGCCAATGTCAAATTGAAAAATGAGTACAAAAAAATATGATATTTATGATAGAGCATTTAACTTTGCTGTTAGAGTTGTAAAATTCGTTGAGAAATTGCCAGAGAATTTAATAGCAGCGGAGTATAGTGGGCAGTTAATCAGGGCGAGTGGTTCGATAGGAGCCAATATTGAAGAGGCAGATGGAGCTCTTTCTAAGAAGGATTTTATTAATAAAATCGGTATTGCAAGGCGAGAATCACGAGAATCCAAGCATTGGTTGCGTTTGATTGAATCGACTATTCGAATTAATAATCAGTCGGATAGAGTAGAACTCTCCTGGTTAATTGGGGAATCTACAGAAATTTTGTTAATTTTGAGTAGCATTATTAGGAATGCACAATCAAAGTCTAAGGATTAACAATTTTCGCATTTTAAATTATTTTTTATCATTGAGAATTGGTCATTTGACATTTATTTGTCATTTGAAGATTTGACATTTAATAGTGCATATTAATCTGTGTAATCATTGTTTAAAAGGAGTATTTCCATGTCCAAACTACTCATCGTTGACGACGAAATTGATGTTCGAGAGTTCGCCAAGAATTTCTTTAAAAAACGAAGCATCAACGTCCTCACCGCCAGTACGGGGCTGGAAGCGTTGGATATCATCAACCACGAACACCCCGACCTTGTCCTTCTCGATATCCGCATGGAGGAAATGAATGGGGTTGAGGTTCTAAGAAAACTTCGGGAAGGTAAAAACGGTATTAAGGTGATTATGGTCACGGGTGTCGAGGATGAAGCCGTTGTCAATGAGACACAGAGTTTAGGTATCCTCGGCTATATTCACAAACCACTGATTTTGGAGGAACTGGAGAAGATTGTGTTGAGGGAATTACAAAAAACATAATTTGAAACGCAGATTCACGCAGATTGCACACAGATGGTCGCAGATAAGAACTTCCTATATAAG
This sequence comes from Candidatus Omnitrophota bacterium, assembly GCA_023247475.1. Classification (GTDB taxonomy): domain Bacteria; phylum Omnitrophota; class Gorgyraeia; order Zapsychrales; family JAHFGK01; genus JAHFGK01. The sequence goes on along the minus strand of JAHFGK010000219.1, from coordinate 2,276 downwards.
GATTTATCATATAAGTTAGTCGGCTGTTTTTATGAAGTCTATAATGAACTCGGTCCAGCGCACAAAGAGCAAGTTTATCATGAGGCTTTAAAGATTACTTTTGATGAATCAAAAATAGAATATAAATCCAAACCCAGAATAATAATTAAATTTAGAGAAAACGATATTGGAATTTATGAGCCCGACTTTATAATTGAAAATAAGATTATTGTTGAAATCAAGTCACTATTAAATATGCCAAGGGTTTTTGAGCAACAACTATACTATTACCTTAAGGGTACAGATTTTAAAGTTGGTTATTTGGTTAATTTTGGTACAGAAAAGATTAATATAAGAAGAAGGGTTTATGATTCTGTGAGTGCAACTAACAAATCTGCGTAAATCTGTGTTAGATTTGCGATCATCTGCGTTTCATGAAAACACAAATCGATTATAAAAAAGAACTCGAAGCCGCCAGCAAGGGCATGATCATGATTCATGACCCGAAGCTCCTTATCAAACTTATCGTCCGCACCATCGTCCATAAAGTTCAAGTCCGACACGCCGGCATGATCCTCCATGACCCCAATAAAAATTCTTATGTTTTAAAAATCTCTCGCGGGCAAACCGGAGTTAAGGTCCCGGCCGATTTCGCCCGGTTTGATAATAACAACCCCATTATTAAGTTATTTACTCAAAATGAATTCAAATCATTGATCAATCATCGTAATGCCATCCTTACGGAAGATATCAACAAATTAATTTTTGGGGAAACCCTGCTTGATCCGCAAAACGGAGCCAAAGATTTACTACAGCAAGTCATGAGCCAGATGCAGATGCTCAATACGGTCGCCTGCGTTCCCGCCTATTATCAGGACAAATTGTTAGCCATCTTACTATTGGGTTTAAAAAATGATGGAAACAGATTCGAGCAGGAAGAGTTAAACTTCTTTGGCGCTCTTGCCTCCGATGCTGCTATGGCGATCCGTAATGCGCAATTGTTTGAGGATCTTAAAAAGGAAGCAGAAAAGAATCGGGATTTGTTTCTTAGAACAACCATTGTCTTAGCTTCCACCATTGAGGCCAAAGACAAATATACTCATGGGCATACGGAGAGGGTTACAAATTTTTCATTGGCGATCGCCAGGCAAATGGTCGCTAACGGCTCAGCCAATTTCCCACCAAAATTTTTTGAAAGTTTATATATTGCTGGATTACTCCATGATATAGGAAAGATTGCCATTCCTGAAAGTATCCTCAATAAGACCGGCAAATTAACTGAAGAGGAATTTCATATTATGAAGCAGCATACTCTTCGTGGTGTGGAAATTTTAAAACCCCTATCCGAATTTAAAGATAGTTTGGAGGGGGTTAAGTATCATCACGAACGCTATGATGGAAAAGGGTACCCGGAAGGATTAAAAGGGGAGGGACTTCCTATTATCGCCGCGATCATTGCCGTGGCAGATACCTTTGATGCGATGACGTCCGACCGACCTTATCGAAAAGCTTTAACGAAGGCCGCGGCGATTGAAGAAATCAAAAAAAATATTGGTGTACAGTTTCATCCGAAGCCGGCGAGAGCGTTGGTGGAACTATTCGAGCAAGGAAAACTTTGAACAGAATCGCGAAATAACGCGAAAATGTACGCTAAATTATCGCTAAAAAACGCAAAACTTTTAAAGTTTAGTAACACGAGCAGTATCATAGACCCTCCGAATATATTCGACGCGATTTATACTGCCAAAATTAACTAAATAACCAAGTCGATATTCAGATCCTTTGAGATAATGCCAGAACTGGATAAGATCACTTCGAATGAGTGCCGGTTTAGATTTCACCTCGGTCAATACTAAATTTTCAACGATTATATCAGGAGTATAAACACCAACCCGATTACCTTTGTAGTGAACAGTAATTCTTTTTTGACTTTCTACTTTTAGACCTATCTTTTTCATTTCTTCAAGTAAGGCATTATGATAAATAGATTCTTTATGGGCATTGCCGAAGGATTTATAAACTTCAAAGAATGCCCCTTGGATTTTGTAGGATAAGTCTTTATAAATAAGTTCAGCCATGTTGATTTTCGCGTTATTTAAGCGGTATATTTATATTTAGCGTTTCTTTTAGCGTTCTTTAGCGCGCTCTTTGGCGTCTCCATTTAGCGTGTTTTCGCGATGAATTGGTAATTCAATCTCAAACGTAGTACCCTTCCCCACTGCACTTTCCATCCGAATCTCCCCCCCATGCTTTTTAATAATCTCATGTGTAATTGAAAGCCCTAAACCAGTCCCATG
>JAHFGK010000043.1:8416-15114 GCA_023247475.1 Candidatus Omnitrophota bacterium | reverse complement strand
AAGATCTGTTTTATTTTTTTCCCCGTCGGTATGAAGACCGCACCCGAATGACGTCCATTCCAGAGTTGAAAGTGGGGGAATGGTATACCATCAGTGGCAAGGTCTTAACTAAAGGCGCTCATCGCAGTTGGTTTACAAAAAAGCATATTTACGAAATCATTCTTGATGATGGTAAGGGCCGTATTTACTGTGTGTGGTTTAATCAATCCTATCTGGAAAATTATTTTACAACAGGTACTCAAGTGGTGCTGTATGGTAAGGTCGAAATGTATAAAAATAGAATTCAGATGGTTGCCCCGGAATATGAGATCATTGAAAGTAATGAAGCCAGCAGTCTTAATATCGGACGAATTGTCCCTATTTACTCTCTAACAAAGGGAATAACGCAAAGATATTTACGCAAAACGATACGGGTTTGCCTAGACCGGTACCGTAATGAACTCGCGGACATTTTGCCGGTAAGCCTACGCAACAAATACCGATTATCGAACATTAAACGCAGCCTGGAAAATATTCATTTCCCGGAGAGTTTGACGATGCAAGAAAATGCTCTCCGGCGAATTTCCTTTGAAGAATTTTTTTTATTTCAACTTTCCGTTATTATGCGGCGGGTCAGTATTACCCGAAAGAGGGGCATAGCTCATCAAGTGAACGAAACGTTGATTAAAAGATTTGCCGGTGCTTTTCCCTTTCAATTAACGCGCGCGCAAACTAAAGTGATGGGGGAAATCGCCTACGATATGCAAAAACCATCCCCCATGTTAAGGTTATTGCAAGGAGATGTCGGTTCCGGAAAAACATTAGTGGCGTTATGGGGTTGTGTAGTGGCGTATGACAATGATTGTCAATCGGCGTTTATGGCCCCAACGGAAATATTGGCTAGACAACATTTCGAGAATATAGAACAAATCTTGTCCCAAAGTTCTTTGAAAGATATGCGCGTTGCCCTTTTGGTCAGTGGGCTTAAACCCACGCAAAAGGAAATTTTGATGACACAACTTAAAGCAGGTGATATTGATTTACTTATCGGAACACATGCCTTGTTAAACGAACAAGTGCAATTCAAAAAGCTTAGTTTTGTTGTGGTCGATGAACAGCACAAATTCGGTGTGCGCCAACGATCGCTTCTTTCCACCAAAGGAACGAATCCAGATGTTTTGATTATGACAGCAACTCCTATCCCACGAACACTGTGCTTGACGCTTTACGGTGATCTCGATTGTTCTATCATCGATGAATTGCCCCAAGGTCGAGGGAGTGTTCAAACACGTCTTTTTCGTGAGGAACAATCGTCCGAGGGCTATGCCTTGGTTAAAGATAAAGTCAAACAAGGGGAACAGGCGTATATTGTTTATCCGATTATTGAAGAATCGGAAAAGCTGGATCTGAAGGCCGCCCAAAAAATGTTTAAGCATTTTAAGAAACATGAGTTTAAGGATTTTCATCTCGGAATAGTTCACGGCCAGATGCCGAGAAAAGATGCTGATGAGATCATGCGTCGATTTAAAAACAAAGAGATTGACATTTTATTAGCCACAACAGTTTTGGAAGTAGGGGTCGATGTCCCTAATGCTAATGTGATGGTGGTTGAGCACGCCGAACGTTTCGGTCTTTCTCAGCTTCATCAGTTACGCGGACGAATCGGTCGAGGAGAAAGAGGCGGATTGTGTATCTTGATTACTGAACCGAATACTCCGGAAGCCCACGCTCGCATCAAGGCTATTATGTCATCAACGGATGGTTTTAGAATTGCGCAAGAAGATTTAAATATCCGGGGGCCGGGGGAATTTTTCGGTCGCCACCAGCACGGGTTAAATGAATTACGATTTGCAAACCCGATCACACAAATTGATATTCTGGAATTAGCTCGAAAAGAGGCGATTGCGTTTGTTGAACAGGACCCGCATCTAGAAAAGGGACAGAATGTCATTTTAAAGCAGGTTATCCAAAAACGTTATCCTAAATATCTGGCGATGGTGGAGGCAGGGTGAGTTTATTATGGTAACCCCTGCTTCGCTCCGCTTCGTTTCGCTCGCGGGGCGATTTCGCACTTTTCTGTAATAATATTTGGTTTTAAAAATGGAGTGCTCATCGTGAAGATCATTGGTGGCAAATATAAGGGGAGAAATTTCTATATGCCGGAAGGCGTACGGGCGACCCAAAATATCACCCGCAAAGCACTTTTTGATATTTTGGGACAAGAATTGGATCCGATAGAATTCTTAGAACTTTTTGCCGGCAGTGGCGCCATCGGCCTAGAGGCCCTTTCCCGAGGAGCGAGAAAAGTCACTTTTGTGGATAACGATCCTCACTGCACCCGCGTTATTGAAGATAATATGAACCATTTGGGAATAGCTTGTGATGAAGAAACAGAAACCCATTGCGAGATTATTACTCTTGATGCCTTCACCATCGTCAAGCAATTTGCTCGACAAACTAGAAAATTTGACATGATCTTCGTCGACCCGCCGTACGGCTCGGGGCTGGCAAAAAAAACCTTGAAACAGCTTTCAGCCTATGATATATTACACCCCAACTGTTTTTTGATACTCCAACACGATAAGCACGAAATTTTCTCTCCAACCGAAGGGAGACTTCTCCTTATTACGCAAAGAAAATACGGTTCATCATTTCTTTCGATTTATCAAAAGTCATCGGAATAAACAACTCATTATCATTCAAAGACTTAATAACCAAATATGGGACGTTTAGCGATTTATCCAGGAAGTTTCGACCCTGTAACCTATGGTCATCTTGATTTAATCAAACGGGCCAAACGGATTTTTAGTGTGGTTATTGTGGCCGTGGCTAAAAATGTGAACAAAAAGACTCTTTTTAACCTAGAAGAGCGGGTTGCGATGCTGAAAGAGGCAACGAAGGGCATGAACGGTGTGAAGGTCGAAGCGTTTGAAGGTCTTGTGATTGATTATGCCCGACTAAAAAAGGTTAATGTCCTGATCAGGGGTTTGCGGATGATTTCGGATTTTGAATATGAACTGCAGATGGCATTAACTAATCGTCGTTTAGAAGAAACTATTGAAACTGTCTTTCTCATGCCGTCCGAAGGTCATTCTTTTCTTTCCTCAACACTGTTGAAGGAAGCCGCTTCTTTGGGTGCCAACATTTCTTCTTTTGTCCCTAAATTTGTGGAAAAGCGCCTTAAAGAGCGATTAAATGTCCGCTGAAGCAAGTATAAGTATTGCCTTATGACGGGTGGCGTAAAGACGGGTTAAGATTGTGAAGATTCTGGTTAAAAATATTAAAGCAAACGGATATCAACTGCATAAAACGCTCGACGCAGAAGTGATCGGGCTAGTCAAAGAAGAAATCAATTGTGTATCCCCCTTGGATATCAAAGCAAAAATGGAACGGGTCGGGAATACCGTGATCGCCGAATCGGAAGTAAGCGTAACGTGTATATTTCTTTGTGCGCGATGCCTAGAACCTGTTGAATTAAAACGGGTTCAACGTTTTTATCATGATTTTGAAATTAACTCGCTTACGGAATATATTGATCTGGGAGAGGATATTCGTCAAGAATTGATTCTTGCGTATACTCCTATTGTTTTATGCAAAAGGAATTGTAAAGGATTGTGTCCGGGTTGTGGGGTTAACTTGAATTTGGAGAAATGTGCGTGTCAAATGAAGCCCAAACTTACGGAGCAATAGCGACGTAAGTTTGTTGGCTGAATTTGACCCAGCACTTATTTTACTTAGGCAGCTGGAAACAAATCAAGATTATTTTGAGGGACGAGTTTAATAACAACTCAGCACAGTTAATAAAATAAGTGCTGGGTTCAATTCGCACAGCAACTTACGTCACAATAGTTCCATAAGTTGCGTGCTCATTGAAGGAGTCAAGGAATGCCGTTACCAAAGCGACAACATTCAAAAGCACGGGGGCGCAAACGACGGACCCATTGGAAAATCAGGATTCCTAGTTTTAGTCGGTGCCCACAGTGTCAGAAATCTATTATTCCTCACCGTGTGTGTCCATTTTGTGGCTATTACAAGGGAAAACCCATCGTCGCCATTACGGTGAAGGAAGAAAAGAAAAAAGAGTCATAGTGTCCTTGGGGTCGTTGAGTCATTGGTTTAATAAAATCGATTGAATCAATAGGATCAATAAATTCAATAGACTCATTAAACAGGGAGAGAGTACTTGAATATCATCGTCGATGCCATGGGAGGTGACTACGCACCGGAAGCTGTTGTAGAAGGTGTCGTACAGGCGATAAAAGAATTTGATGTCAAGATCGCTCTCATCGGTATCCAGGAAAGAGTTGAACAGGAATTAAGAAAATACGATTACCCCCATGAAAGAATTCAGATCGTTCATGCCCCCGAAGTTGTCGGTATGCATGATCCCGCCACTGTAACTATTCGTAAAAAGCGAAATTCTTCCATTTCCGTTGGGATTGAATTACTTAAAAATTCACCCGCACAATACGATGCCTTCGTCAGCGCTGGGAATACCGGGGCGGTGGTGGCCGCCTCCACCATTTATCTAGGAATGTTACCGGGTGTGGAACGCCCTGGCATCGGTCTGGTCATTCCGACGTTAACGAGGCTTGCCTTTCTTATTGATGTGGGGGCCAACACGGATCCCAAACCGGAACATCTTTTACAATCATCCCTTATGGCTAAAGTGTATGCTCAGGAAGTTTTAGGGATCCAGGATCCTAAGATTGGGCTTCTCAATATTGGAGAGGAAGATAGCAAAGGCACGGATTTTTCGAAAGACGCTCATCATCTTATGAAAGAGCGCTTATCCAATTTTATTGGGAATATCGAGGCCAACGAGATTTTTACTGGGACATGTGATTGTATCATTTGTGACGGTTTTGTCGGCAACATCGCGATTAAAGTCTCGGAAGGACTAATGGAATCTGCGGCGGCTCTTTTGAGACGGGAAATCAAAAAAAGTCCATTGGCCATGCTTGGAGCTGTTTTGATGAAATCGCGTTTAAACCATGTCAGAAAATATGCGGATTATACCGAATATGGCAGTGCACCACTGTTAGGGGTCAATGGCATTGTGATGATCAGTCACGGCCGTTCCAGTCCCAAGGCGATCAAAAATGCTATTCGTGCCGCGATGCGCGAAGTCGAGCACAATATTATATCAACCATGATTAAGGAGATTAGTCCAGCGTCATGAAAAATGTAGGTATCATATCTGTTGGTTGTTATCTGCCGAAGCGTGTTCTTACAAATTTTGATCTGGAAAAAATGGTGGACACCTCGGATGAATGGATTACGACCCGAACCGGAATTAAAGAACGCCGTATCGCTAACAAAGACGAAAGAAATAGTGCCCTTGCCGTCCATGCGGCCAAAGACGCATTAAAACGCGCTCATTTGGATCCTGCCAAGGTAGAATTAATTGTGGTAGCCACGATCAGCCCTGACAGTAATTTCCCCTCGGTGTCCTGTTTAGTGCAAAAGGCTCTGGGTGCTAAAAAGGCAGCGGCTTTTGATATTGGAGCGGCGTGTTCAGGGTTCCTCTACGCGCTTACAACCGCCAAGCAATACGTTCAAAACGGGCTTTATAAAAATGCATTAGTGATCGCTTCGGAGAAGATCACAAACCTGGTGGATTGGGCCGACCGAAATACTTGTGTTTTGTTTGGCGACGGAGCCGGGGCGTGTGTTCTCGCACCAGTCGCCGGAAACCGCGGCATCATCGCCGATTATCTTCATGCACAGGGAGAATTTGGAGAACTGATGGAGGTGGTTGTTGACAATTCGGTAGAACCATTAACCCAGGAGAAACACAAAGTTCACAAACCCTATCTTGTGATGCAGGGTAAAGAACTTTTTAAAGTCGCGGTCAATTCCATGGCTGATGCGGTGGAAATTGCGGTCCAAAAAGCCAAACTCAAATTGTCCGATATTGATTGTGTTGTTCCTCATCAAGCCAATGACCGCATTATCTCTGCGGTGGCTTGGAAACTCAATATCCCCAAAGAAAAAATTTTTGTTAACATCGACAAATACGGCAATATGTCCGCCGCCTCGATTGCAGTTGCGCTCTATGAAGCTATTGAACAAAAGAAAATAAAGAGGGGAAATAATGTTGTTTTGGTAACTTTTGGGGCAGGTCTGGTGAGCGCTGCGAATGTGGTGCGATGGTAAAGCACAGATAAGCGCAGATTTTGGGCACAGATGGCCACAGATATTTGATCTGCGATCATCTGTTTTTTTATCCGTGATCATCTGTGTCAAGAAAGGATTTTGAATGACGAATGTTGCCCTCATCTTCCCCGGCCAAGGAGCCCAAAAGGTGGGCATGGGTTGGGGATTTTATGAAACCTCCTTGCAAGCCAAATCCATTTTTGATTGTGCCGATAAAATTTTTCACAGTCGTTTAAAAAAAGTTATCTTTGAAGGTCCTGCCGAAGAATTAACTTCCACCACCTATTGTCAGCCGGCGATTTTGACGATGAGTATCGCGGCTTTAAAGGCTTTTGAGGCTCATCCCAAATTTCAGAATTTAAAACCACAATTTACCGCGGGATTAAGTTTGGGCGAATATTCTGCCTTAGCGGCCGCAAGTGCGCTTTCCCTTGAAGACACTTTGAAATTAGTTGAGCGCCGTGCATTTTATATGGAGGAAGCGACCAAAGTTTATCCGGGAAAAATGTCTGCCATCATAGGATTAGACAAAGAAAAGATTTTAGCGATTTGTCAAAAAA
>JAHFGK010000043.1:0-8406 GCA_023247475.1 Candidatus Omnitrophota bacterium | reverse complement strand
AGAAGTGGCAAATTTTAATTCTCCACAGCAGATTGTAATCACCGGCCATGCTCAAAAAGTTGAGGAGGCCGCCCAACTTATGAAAGAAGCAGGGGCTAAAAGTATTATCCCGCTTGATGTTAGCGGTGCTTTTCATTCTTCCCTAATGAAGCCGGCAGCGGAAAAATTTAAAATGGAATTAACAAACGTAAAGATTAATGCCCCACAGATTCCCGTTGTCAGCAACGTCAATGGTATCCCGTGCACCGATCCAGAAGTTATTCGCGAAAATCTGGCCCAACAAATCACTTCTTCGGTTCAATGGGTTGCCTCAATCCAGTGCATGGCGAAAGCGGGAACAGGGCATTTTATTGAAATCGGTCCTGGCAAAGTCTTAAGCGGCCTCATTCGCCGCATTGATTCGAATCTTAAAGTTTGTAATATCGAAACACCAGAGGATATTGAGAAGATAGTGTTCTGATTCCTACTGCGTATTGCCTTGGACTATTTTAGTTGTACGCCCGCCTGTCGGTGAACACGCAGAATACACCACGTAGCGCTAACGGCCGTCAACCTCCTATCCTGTCGTATTCTTTAATTAATAATTTTTAAATTTTTCTGTTTTACTCAGTACATAAATTATTATAAACAAATAAGTTACGTGCGAGATCGAGGAATGTCTAGGACTCACATAGACAAATTCAGATTGTCTAGCTGTAATATGACTATATTTCATATCTGGAGTCACGATCCCCTAATCCCGCTTGTCCGGCGAAGCGAAAGGCGAAAGCACTTTTCGCGAAGACGGAAACCACGAATTTCGCAGTAAAAAGACCCCCAAAACATTTCCCTTGACTATTTTTCACTTCTGGCAGTATAATTGAGCTTACCTTTGATAGCTTGACATAAGCTAGGAAATTAGATTATATCTTAAATTAGTATGAGTTAACTTGAAATAAGGTGGTGTATTATGGTTAAACCAAGGGATGTCTTGACAATTAAGGAAGTGGCTGATTATCTTGGTGTGCATAGCTCGACCATCTACAAATATGCACAGCAAAAGAAAATCCCAGCTTTTAAGATCGGTTCTGATTGGCGGTTTCATAAAAAGTATATCGATCGGTGGATCGAAAAACAGATCGATGGGAATGGGAAGAAATAGCGGAGAGGGATTAGGGAGGGATAGGGTTAAATCCCCGATATCCAATCCCCGAAACCCATACCCAAAACTCAGTACCCATTACTTAGAGAAAACTATGATAATCGATCACAATCAATTACAAAAAATTCTACCCCACGCATATCCGTTTTTGCTGATTGATCGTGTGCTGGAGTACAAAAAAGGCGAGAGCCTCCTGGCCATTAAGAATATCACGGCCGATGAATGGCCGTTTAATGATTTCGCGTTTAAAACAAGCGTTTTTCCCGAAACCCTGCTGATTGAAGCCGCCGCCCAGGCGGCGTTGGTGTTGTATCATGTGAGTAAAGTGAAAGAAGGTGAGCCAAGGCCGAAGTATATGTTGGGGAGGACGAAGGGGGAGTTTGAGAAAAGAATAATTATCGGAGATGTAATTTTTTTTAGGGTTACTGCAAAAATACTTTCCTGGGGTGGATATAATGTTATACAGATTTCAGGTGCTAAAGAAAATGTAGCAATTATTCAAATTATATATAGGGTAGTGAGATAATTCATTATAAGGGAGTAAGGATTGTTTAAAGGTTTCCATGAATACGATCTGCAACTCAAAAATTAGAGAAATTTTTAGCCCTGTGTATTATAGAGTATGGGATAAAGGATATGAATTTACTTTATGTCTTGTTAAAAAAATTATAGATAGGACATCGATTACAGAAAGATTAACCGGTAATCTTGTATCGATAAGGGAATTAATCAGTAAATTGAATTTTGTCGACGAATCGTTTGTAACCTTAGAATGGTTATTAAATTTTGCAGTTGATGGCGGCTTGTTGGTTAGAGAAAATAATGATACAAATACTTATTATAGTATATCTGAGCATTGTGATACTTCTAAATTTTATAAGAATGAAGAGTTGATAGAACGGGAAATTTTGGCCATGGATCCAACATGGAAAGTATTTGTTGAACTGACGAAATTGATAGCGGGTGACTACGCATTATTTTTAAGGGGAGAAAAAAGAGGGCTGGATATTCTTTTTGCACGTGACAGAATAAATTATTGGAATGACTACTTTTGCAATAAATTTAACGGCTATACCGCATTTAATCTCCTCGGAGCCCAAAGTGTGATTAGCATATTGAATGACCATACTAATTCAAAGATATTAGAGATAGGTGCTGGAACTGGTGGGGCCACAGAAAAGTTAGTTTTTTTGTTAAAGGCAGTTAGTCTCATCAAAAAAATTGAAGCGTATGTATTTTCAGATATATCCCCAATATTTTTGCGATACGGTAATCGAATTTTAACATCAATTATCGGGGATGAATTTTTTTATGATACAAGAAAACTAGATTTTAATTTTCCATTAACTGAACAAAATATAGACAAAGAAAGTTACGATATTATTTATGGTGTAAATGCCTTACATGTTTCAAAGAATTTGCTTAATTCAGTAAAATATATCTATGAGGTTTTAAAACCTGGTGGAAGTTTAGTTGTATGCGAATATGTAAGACCAGTTAACGGTTTTCCTTTATATATGGAGATAATTTTTTCGATGCTTGATTCTTATACAAATGTTGCAACTGAGGAAGCATGCCGTAGCACTTATGGGTTTTTGACAATTTCAAATTGGTATAGGGTGTTTAACACTGCTGGTTTTAATAAGATTGAAAGCATTGACGATAGTTTAGGTGTGGATAATTTCAAAAGAGACAAGATGGCCATGGTGATGCGGGGTATAAAATGAATTTAAAACAGAATAGAGTTGTGGTTACTGGGTTAGGCGTGGTATCTTCCATCGGTATCGGATGGCAAGATTTCTGGAAAAATATAATTGCTGGCAAATCCGGTATTAGTCGAGTAGCAACATTCGACACATCAAACTATGATCGTCATTGTGGTGGCGAAATTAAAAATTTCGATGCTGCTCAGTTTTTTGATAAACGAAGAATTAGTAAGTTTGGACGTGTATCCCAAATGGCGATTGCGGCTAGTAAATTGGCCTTTGATGATAGTAAGCTTGAGTTAAGCGAACGCATAAGAAAAAAAATGGCAGTTTTCGTTGGAACCACAACTGGCGAAATAAATATTTTGCAATATTATAACGACAAACGTTTTATAACTCATCGATTTGTTCCGGGGAAAAATGAGATATTGACTTTTCCTGCTAGTTTTTTAAGCTCTTCAATAGCACAAGAATTTAGAATTTCGGGATCCAATTATGTTTTTGGAACTGCTTGTGCTGCTGGAAATTATGCCTTAATAGAAGCTTTTAATTTAATAAAATTTGGCAAGATTGAATATGCTTGTGCGGGAGGAGCAGACCAATTTTCTAGAATTGTTTTTACTGGTTTTTGTAGGTTACTGTCTGTGGCTCCTGAGAAATGTCAGCCTTTTGATATAAATCGACAAGGCATGCTACTCGGAGAGGGTGCAGGAATTTTAATTTTAGAAACATTAGAAAGTGCAAAAAGGAGAGGGGCAAAAATTTATTCTGAAATTTTAGGATATGGTTTGTCCTGTGATGCTCTCCACATGACAAATCCTTCCGCAGCAACCATAGCGAAAGCAATTAAGAAGGCATTAACCATGTCACGGGCTAGAATTGAAGATGTCAATTATATTAGTGCACATGGTACTGGAACGAAAGAAAATGATAGAGCAGAATGTCAAGCAATAAAGCAAGTATTTGGTAAGTATGGGAATAAAATTCCAATGAGTTCAATTAAATCTATGCTTGGGCATACTTTAGGGGCATCATCCGCATTGGAATCTATAGTTTGTTGTCTAGCCATAGAAAATGGAGAAGTGCCCCCCACTATTAATCTTCAAAGTCAAGATCCAGAATGTGAAATTGATTGTGTTCCTAATAGAAGTCGAAGGGCGAAAGTAAATTTAGCCCTTAATAATTCTCTGGCTTTTGGCGGAAATAATGCATGTGTTATTCTTAAAAAAATTAGGGAATAAATGCGAAAGAAACAACGTATTGTTGTTACTGGTATAGGTCCAATATCATCTTTGGGTATAGGAAGATCTGAAACATGGAGAGGACTTCTAAAAGGAGATGTTGGCCTAGAATTAGTTACCAATAAATACGGTAATTATGAATTTGCAAAATTTTATTTACATAAAATTCGGAATTTTAATCTGAATGATTTTAAGTTAGATGCAAATGTTTTAAACTATATTAATGCGTGGAAACAGGGTAATGTAAGTTATGATCTTCTTGTTATGTTGGCAGCTACTAAGTTAGCAATTCATGATGCTAAGCTTGATTATAGGAAGGTTCAAGATTCTTTAGCACTAGTAGTTGCTCATGAAAATATTTGCTTGGAAGATCTTCTAAAAGAAACATTTGATTTTGTATATTATGATAAGGCATTTGATAATATGAGATTAAAGCGACTCTACAATAAGATAGTCAGAACCGCTTATGAAACTCAAACGTTTATGCTTTTGTTTCATATTGCACGCGTTTTTGGTATTCATAAATATTCACTATGTGTAAATAATGCATGTGCCTCCGGTTTATACGCATTAGAAGTTGCAAGTGATATGATCAAGCTAGGGAAAGCTTCCAGAGTTATTGTAGTGGCAGGGGACTGCCCTAATGTTTTCAAATATTTATGGTTTAAAAATTTGGGGATGTATAAAGATGATGGTAAGATTGAACCTTTCTCGAAAAATTCGTATGGTTTAGTTATGGGGGAGGGTGCAGCGGCCCTAATTTTAGAAGATTATACGGTTGCCATGAAAAGACATGCCCGTATTTATGGGGAATATATTGGTTCAGGATTTAGACTAGAAAGTTGGAAGGTTACCGTCCCAAATATCTCGGAGAATTACCTACAATATGCCATTGAAGAGGCATTGACTAACTCCAAGATAAAAGCTGCGAATGTAGATTTAATTTGCGCCCATGGTGTGGGGACTCAATTGAGTGATAAATATGAAGCTACCGCTATAAAAGAAATATTTGCTAAATGGAATGTTCCTGTCGTCTGTTTTAAGCCTTATATAGGACACAATCTTGGGGGGAGTTCTTTGATAGAAGTAGCCTTGTTAATGCTTTGTTTACAAAATGATTTCGTTCCACCAATATTAAATACACATAATGAAATGGGGAGAATGGATATTAATCTGGTTACACAAAGAATTAATTCTAAATTAAGTATTGTATTAAAAATTTGTTGTGCTTTTGCAGGTTATAGTGCTGCAACCATTTTTAGAAAAATTGAATAGTATCGAAAGGGCTCGAAAATTGGACCCAATTAATATTTATGTCTAGATCTGCATATTTATAAATTCATTATCATTATGAATATTTTTGCATTCTCAGGTATATTGTTAGGGTTTACCAGTACAATATTGGTTCTATTTCTTGTCGTTTATGGACGATCAAAGATTCATAAAGTATGGGCATTATTTAATATCGTCTGTGGAATTTGGGGCTGTGGTTCGTTTTTTATTGGCACAGTAAAAGATCACAATCTTGCAATAGTTGTATGGAAAATTTCTCTTATCGGAGTCATTTTTGTCCCTGTATTTTTTTATCATTTAGCTTGTTTGTTTTGTGAAATTGAGTCAAAAAGAAAAAAGATTATCATCTTTGCGTATTTGCAGGGTTCACTATTTCTTCTTTGTGATATTTTTACTAATTACTATATATCCGATGTAAAATTTTTATGGAATACAAGTTATTATATGACATCAAAGGGAATCGTATTCCCCGCCTCTTTTATAATATGGTTAAGTTTAGTAATTTTAGGCCATTATGAGATAATAAATAATTTTAAAAATTTCCAGAGCAAAAGGAAAAATCAAGCTCTTTATTTATTTCTTGGACTTTTTTTAGGCTTTTTAGGTGGGACAACCAATTTCTTCCCAATATTCGGGATAGAAATTTATCCTTATGGAAACTTTACTGTAACTGCTTATGAGGTGATAGTTACATATGCTATTTTGAAATTTCGATTACTGGATATAAACATATTACTGACCCGTACTGGCATTTTTGTTGCGGTATATAGTCTTGTGTTAGGCATGCCTTTTGCTCTTGCCTTTGGTCTGCGTCAAAAACTATTTGAGTTATTTGATCAAAATTGGTGGATGGTGCCATTGATTTCCTCAACAGTCCTCGCTACTGCCGGCCCATTTATATATATTTACATTCAGAAAAAAGCAGAAGACCGACTCTTCCAAGAACAACGTCGTTATCAGACCACATTACGTCAAGCCTCGTACGGTATGGGTAGGATTAAAGATCTGAGACGACTACTTGATTTAATAGTGCATATCGTCAATCGAACAATTGGACTTAAACATACTGTTGTTTATTTAAATGACACGATATCAAAAAAATTCATAGCCGGAGCCAAGAGAAGTAAGGATTTAAGATTTAAACCTGTAGAAACTATCGAATATAGCTCCTCTATGGTGCAACATTTATTGGATTTTAAAAGGCCGATCGTTTACGAAGAAGTTAAACAATTAACGCAGGATTACGGCGATAGGAAATTGGCACAATTAGAAACAGAATTGAAGAGTCTCAACGCAGAAGTCGTCGTTCCTAGTCTTATCGATGAAAAATTACTTGCAATTATTGTTTTAGGGAAGAGATTATCTGGTAAATTATATAATGATGATGATCTCGCTGTGTTTACGATTTTAGCCAATCAAGCGGCTTTGGCTCTAGAGAACGCCCAATTCTACGAAGATATAAAAAGAACCCATGAGCAACTTTTTAGAGCGGAGAAGATGGCAACCATTGGGACCATGGCCGATGGGTTGTCCCATCAGATTAATAATCGTTTCCATGCCTTGGGATTTATTGCGGGAGATGCCTTGGATTCCATTAAAATGAAGAAGGATCTTATTACCACACTGGAATTAAAAGATTTGATGGTTGATATTGAACACGCTCTCTCCAGGATTCAGGAAAACGTGAGCCAAGGAGGAGAGATCGTCAGAGGGCTTCTTAAATACACGCGAAAAGGCGAGGAGGGATTAAGGCCGGTTGACCTGGATCAATTGCTCAACGCCTCAGTTGAAATGACACAATTTAAAATTAAGCCAGGTGAATTAACCATTTTGCGTGAATACGATCCTAATTCACTTGCGAAGATCAAAGGCAATTTTACGCAGCTCCAGGAAGTTTTTTTTAATATGATCGACAATGCTTATGATGCCATGGTCCAACGCAAGCACGACTTAAAAGAACCCGGTTATAAACCCACCCTTAAGATTTCCGCTTCCAGCCACAATGGATATATCGACATTACCCTTCAAGATAACGGAATAGGGATTAAAGAGGAAGATAAAGAAAAACTATTCACTCCATTTTTCACGACCAAAGTTTCCAGCCAATTGGGTAAGAAGGGAACTGGATTAGGGCTTTATGTTATTCAAAAGCTTATTGAAGATTATCATGGAGGTAAGGTCCGTTACGATTCGGAATATAAGAAAGGAACGAGGGCGGTGGTACATTTGCCTGCGGCGGGTAATTGATAAATAAATTGATTACACAGATTTTACGGAAAGATTACACAGATGGATGAGCGGGACCCTCTTACTGAGCGCATAATTGCGTGTTGCTTTAAAGTTCATAATGAGCTTGGACCAGGGTTCGTCGAAAAGATATATCAAAGAGCACTTATTATGGCCCTTAAAGAAGAAGCCTTAAAACATGGAACAGAGAAAGAATTTGAGGTTTTGTTCCAAGATAAGAAGATAGGTTCTCTTCGCTTAGATTTGATTGTGGATGATAAGGTTATAGTTGAAGTTAAAGCGTTACTAGGCAATATTCCAGAAGTTTTTAAGTATCAACTTCTTTCCTATTTAAAAGTTACTGGGATCCATGTTGGTTTGTTGGTTAATTTTGGTAATAAAAGTTGTCAGGTAAAGCGCTTCATGCTTTAATCAATCTGTGTAATCTAAATAGAATCTGTGTAATCATTGTTCAAAAGGAGTATTTTCATGTCAAAATTATTAATTGTCGATGATGAAATTGATGTTCGAGAATTTGCGAAGAATTTTTTTAAGAAAAGAAACATAAATGTTTTGACCGCCAGCACGGGGTTGGAAGCGTTGGATATCATAAACCACGAAAACCCCGACCTTGTCCTTCTCGATATCCGCATGGAAGAGATGAATGGAGTGGAGGTCTTAAGGAAACTGCGCGAGGGTAAAAATGGTATCAAGGTGATCATGGTGACGGGTGTCGAGGATGAAGCCGTTGTCAATGAGACACAGAGTTTAGGTATCCTCGGCTATATTCACAAACCAC
>JAHFGK010000042.1 GCA_023247475.1 Candidatus Omnitrophota bacterium | reverse complement strand
CAAAATTCCGGTAACATATAACCAACAGCCACCCCCATACTGAACCAAAAAAACATCACTTCCGGATCAATAATAGAATGTGTCGAAGCTAAGGTGACAATAATACCAATCTCCTTTAATAAGAGAAATTCCTCGACAGACAGTGAGACATGCCCCATCGCCAAATCTTTCGCGATTCTCTTTCGTAGTCCCCCAGAAACTAAGGGTTTATTAATTAGGGCAATGACCCTAAACAAAGCAAAGGTTTTTTTCCTTCTCTTGCCGGTCGCCAGGTCAAATCCTAATGGCTGCAATCTTGGTCGGCTCTCCCACTCAAATGGGAAAAGACCTAAAATAAAACTAAATCCCGACAGAAAACATAAGGTTAAAATAAACTGGAGCATCCTATTAGTTCCCCCATTCTAAAACTTTTTATTTTTATCGACCTAAAAATCCTTTAAGCTACTTATCTTCCAAATTAAAAATGCTCCGATAGTCCAAGAAATCGCCGAATAAATCAATAATGCCCGACCAATATCCGAACTTAACATATGATCAAAAAAGGATTGATTTGTTGAAGTAACAATCGAAATAAAACCAAAGGGTAACATCGTCATGATCACTCCTTGAATTCTCCCTTGAATGGTCAAGGTTTTGAGATTTTGCAAAACTTTATTTGTCTCTCGAATGGTCGTTACAATGCGGTTAAAAATGACCGGTAAGTTCCCACCCGTTTCCCGTGCAAGCAAAATAGCCGTGATCATTTGTTGCAATGCATTCGAAGTCATTCGATTATAAAGATGGTTCAAAGCCTCATCTAAAGTGACTCCCATCTTATT
Organism: Candidatus Omnitrophota bacterium; assembly: GCA_023247475.1. Taxonomy (GTDB): domain Bacteria; phylum Omnitrophota; class Gorgyraeia; order Zapsychrales; family JAHFGK01; genus JAHFGK01. The sequence continues at coordinate 14,300 of JAHFGK010000042.1, read as the reverse complement.
TTCTCCTAAAACAATGGCAAACTCTTGAGCAATGGGATCGGGCATTTCCTCTACAACAGCTTCCATCGCTTGCACTAAACTCAGTCCTCCTCTAAAAGAGCTCGACATAATCATTAAGGCATCGATGAGTTGTGTATTAAATTTTTGTCTGTTTTTCGTAATGAGCACCTGTGTATAAAGGCCGGGTAACAAAAAGCCACCGATAAATCCGACGGCCACACCTATTAATTTCACTTCTCCCGGAGGGAAAATAATATAACACGCCACCGCGGTGGCCACAGGGGCCATCATATAAAGACTAGTAATTTTTTTAATATTTTGCCGAGGTAGCACCCGTTCCATTTTATTCTTTAATTCCTGGGTACGTCGTTCATTAAATTCCAAAGTTTTCTGATAAAGCATCGGAATAATGAAATAACAAATAAAACTAACTGCACAGAATATTAAAAATAAACCAATAAGCATTACTCTTTTTTCCTCTCGTACTCTTTTATAAATAAGCTCCCCATTTAGATTTTAATTCTCCTTCTAATTTTCACAATTCTGGGTACACTGAACTATGCAATCCCTACATACGGCATTATTAGGACGAAAACACTGACAAGCCGGGTCATAATCCGTATGCAAACAATCACACCCTTTGGAAAAAAAACATTTCTCATCATACCACATGTTATGATAAACAGAATCGAATGCACAGTTTCTTGTTGTTCGCGGGTCAAATTCTCGTCCATGATCAAACGAATCGCCAACCGCTCTCCAACGTCCTTCAAAACCACGAACAATATAGGTGTCAAATAACCAGAGGGCGGTTAAAAAAAACATAATCAAAGCCATATATTCGATAACTGCTTCCGCTCGATTTTTTGCTTTTTTATTAATCATACCTTAAAGGTTATATCCTTCGAATTTTCAAAAAAACATTTCCGGACAGAACTTATTCCAAATTTGTCTGTGTTCTTCTCAAGGGAGCGGAGGACATTTGACGAATTTCAAGTTGAATCCCTTCCTTGCCCCCCCATGATAATAATATTGAGCACATGTCTGCGTCATAACTCCTGATTGTAACAGCTTATTGACCGACTTCCAGCATGCTTGATTATCCGCTGGACTATCATCTGGTTTATTAATGATAAATGCTCCCAGTGCTCTTGGGTCAATTAAACTACCACATTTAGCTTCCATAGTTGCTACCTCTGTTGAAGTCGCTGGTTGCCCACTCGGATGAAAAAACTTAAATCTCCAAATCTGTATTCCGTTAGGGAAAAATACCCCGGTGGATTCCCGCTCTTCATCCCAGCGAATCACTTGAGCCTTAACCAAACCACGATCACCATCCAATATGTAACATCTTGTAAATAAACTACTCTTCGTTTTAACACGGGGCCACTCTGGATCGCCGCCGCCGTCAGAACCACAGATATTATCGCATCGTCGAGGAATTCGCGCATCCACCCGAACGGCATGCCAATATCCTTTATTGGGATTCAATGGGCGAGGCGGTTTTTTCGGTGGTTTGGTTTGCCAAACATAAATCGCAGTGTAAGGTAAATCTCCCACTGCGGCGGCTGGGTCAGTAATTACTGCTCTAGTCAGCTGCCTCGCTGGTCTTGCATCATCAAGAGTATGATCAAGCCTAACTCCCAAGAAGTTGGTCATCTGATTTATGGCAGCATCCAATGCTTCCCGGGCAAATTGGGCTTCCACAAACCGACCTTTCAAAAATTTATAACGGATTTTAAATTTTGCAACTTGATTTATCGCTAAATCACGACTCTGTTCCAACCACGGTTTAAACGTGCTGTCAAAAAATGGTTGACTACAAGAACCCGTTAATTGCATCGCCGCTAAAACAGCATCATAGAAAACAGGATTATCGTCGGGATCCTCGCCGCAAGCCCAAGGAAAGCCCGAACAACTATTTTCGAAATTACAAGCGCAATTTTGAACTTTACTTCTAAACATACCGGGGTCATTACACCTAATAGTCGAATCCCCACACATGAAGCGTAATGCAGTTTGACATCCTATGGTGCAGTTTGATTTACAATTATTTAAAGAGTTGATCAGGGCTGTATCCGGCGCCGTAAAGGCAGGAAGGACAGTGCTTAAATCCTTTCCTGAGGCGGAAATTCCTCCGTCGGGTAGACCACTGAGTAATCTTTGACAACTGCTTGCATTCCCGGAACAATCATCTAAACACGCTTGCACCAAACCGATCTCCACATCATCACATCCATTCGGGGGTTTACATGCACCTGGCACAAGAATCGCAAGTGTAGGAGTGGGAGGAAGGTTATAGGAACCATTGGTTGGACTAGCTGCGGGTAAATTAAAACAATCTGTTGTACAATCTCCAGCGCCAAGACAAAGATTAAATTGATGAATATGAAGAATATCCCAAACAGGCACTGCTACTCCCCCATTAGGAGGAGGAACAAAAGGAAAATAACGCTCTACCCCATAGTTGTTCGTAACTCCTCCGATGGTGTACGTACGCGATTCTAAGCCCTGACACTCAACCACGCACTTATCGGTAAAACATCCTTTATTTAAACAATTTAAACACCGTGTGGTATCGGTCTGCATTTGGCTATCGCGAACATTGACGGCTGTTTGCAAAGCCCTGTTGACTGATTGCCAATAGGTATTGTAAATAGGACTATCACCGTTGCAACTTCCTCGGGCCTTCGCCACCGCATCCCAAAAGAATTGTCCCGGTCCCCAATTGGCCCCGCAAATTCCTGAACTGGAATTTAAAAGATCGACCAGACCCTGATAAAAAGGATTGGTGCTATCCCAAGGACAACACGAGTTTAAAGCATCACACATCGCAATATCAAAGCAACTCTCGAGTAAGAAAGGCTCCGCGCAGCTTGTTAATGTCCCATGCGTTCCGCAATCAATGGGAAATGTACCCGCTGGTGGGGGTGGAGCTGCAGCTGCACATAAATGTCTTAAAGAGTTCGGATTGCTTTCATCCCCTAAAAGAATCTGTAGCCAATTCATTTCCGGCGCTTGAAAATTTGGAATCCCCAGGCCATTGTAAGGTTGCCCTTGAAAGTTACAATTGGCATTGCATTGGGCATATTGATTCAACGGTGTACTACCGTCGGAATTCGCACACGTCTGTAATTTACTTCGTAATACCGGATCACTACTGGGGATATAGACAATATCCGGCACTTTTAATGATCTGGGTAAATTATCGCAATGTTCGTTACGACAATCTTTCGAGCATAGATCGAATTTCTCGGAATTTCCTACGGCAAATTCTTTGGGATACTTGTTGCTCAGCGTATTCCAGCCGAGATTCGCAGTCCGATCAAGTGCATTCCACCAAAGACAATTGACCACCGCTTCTAAATTACCATAAACACCACCGGCAGCACCGTGTTGTCGGTCACTCCAAAGAAAATCAAATTCCTTTTTAGAAACTCCTGAACAATGAACAAGCGGTTGATTGAAATCCTGTGGAGGAACACACCAAACAGAAACAGGGGGAGCACCATTAGGAGTAGGATCCAGACAACTGGCCCCAATATAGACGGACGGAGTAGCTTTCGTTGTGTTGTCACTATCTTTCAACCCATCACTATTAAAATCATCCCCATCCATATCGCCATTAAGCCACTTCGCGATCGGATTCCTAACAAAAACCAAATCATCACGCAATTTTATTAATCTTCCATCTTCCGGCCTATCCAAAACAGTCTCGGGACAATCTTTATCAAAAAGTTTCTTGTCAGTATTTAAAGGAAAAAGCGCCGGGTCAGTAGAGCATTGTATTATTCCCTTATCACATTTTGGCTCAATCCATTCTGCGGCATCTCGATACCATGTTTCTACTTCTTTAAAAAGCACAGTTCTCGGCTGACCTAACAAACCTTCCGCCCATTTTAAAAAGTCCGGTAAACCATAAATAACTTCATCTAAAGGATCATCCGGCCAATTTTCTGGAAGAAGGGGAGCTGTATTAACAGTAACCTTTTCTTCCGTAGTTTTATCCTCTAGACAGTCATGATTTTTTTCGCCACATTCACAATCTCGTACGTTTTTCGTTGTTTCTTGTGTTTTGGTTCCCTTATCAAAAGTTGTTTCTTCGGTACATATTCCCTGCTTTGCACACTGCACGGCATACGGCCAAGTCGTAGCTGACCCCGGAGGCTCGGGATCAGCACAAAAAAAATCACCGCCTTTTTTCCATACTCTTATGGGATTTCCTTGAGCATCCTTATCAAAATTACTATATGGCCCCACTAAACACCTGAGTTTATCATTAGCATCCACATTGGGATCCCAAATGAGATCTTGAATCCCCGCTACATTATCCGTGACTCTTGGGTCGGTACGTAGGGAACCCCCTGGACCAGGGGTGTCATGAAAGCCAACACAACATCGCTCAGCGCTACAAGGATTCAGCAATTGAAGTTGACCAACGTTATTTTTCAATTCCGGATTTAAATCAAGCGGACAGGGAACTTGCTTACACCAAATACAACTTGAATTCCCACTAGCACTCCCTGGATTATCAATATCATCGATTCTCCAACTCGATTCTCCGGTCCCGCTGACACCCCGTTTCCATTCCGCCGTTTTCCACAATAATGGAAAAATTCCTACGCGAGGATCACTGGCCTTTTCAATAAGATTATTACTGGAGTCTATAATAGGCCGCGAAGGAGGAGCATAATAACCATACGTGTCTTGCATACGGAATACTGGGGGAATTGTAGCGTCGGGATCTTGAGGGTCAGTTGGATCGAATGGGTTATTTGGGTCGACCGGAGGTGGTTTTACTTTAAAGCGTTTACTTTCATCATCGCGTCCAATTTTTTGACGGAAAGATAATTCATTTTGAGCCTTAAGTCCAAGCATGCATTTCTCCGGCTGTGTAGAACAGTCAACTGGCCCTGAAAGCAAAGACCACGGATCGGGCTCTAAAGGAATTGGTATATTTTGTGGACCTGTTCTTTTACCATCAATGCGAATCAATTCGGCAAAATACGGTTCATACACATATGGATAGGCCGCGCCAAAGGGTCCCGTGTTACATTCAAGAAGTTCTCCAGTTCGACAACCCACCGGACGCAATCGTATTAATTTTTTCCCCCCTGAACCATCAACACACATACTCAAATTTTTAGGATCGTCGCATATTCCTTGCGTATCTTCTAAGCCCAACGGCACACAACAAGGGTTACACTGCGGCGGGATAGGTTTTTTACCATCCGGCGGCCACAAGGGGTCAGGACAACAAATGTGCTCTTCGGGGTCACTACAATCGATCTGAGTCATTAGCCCATGATTCCATTTTGGAATAAGGGGATCACCGTAAAGTAACGTGGTAAGCCCATTAATAAATCCATTCGTCGCATTAGTAGCCACATCGCCCGCAGAATCTAATCTTTTTTGGTAATAAAATCCAAACCTGTTAATATAATCCGGTCCTGGTATAGAACCTGGTTCTGGTATGGAACCTTGAAATACACGATCCAAATCCCTATCATTAGTATCTAAAATCACTTCTCTATCGGCTACCGATTGTTGTAAAGCTGTTCGAATCCCCGTCTCAACAAAGCGACCGGCTATGCTTAAGGTATCTTGCGATTGTTTATTCCACATGCTTGTTAAACCCGGCTCAATTACGGCTAGTTGTATAATAAGTGCGCCTATGGCCAAGACTAAGCCGATTATGGCTATCGCAAGGGCCCACCCCGCCGGCCCTGTTATAACGATAAGAAGAATAATAATGATAATCAACAAAAAGATAACAAAAACCATTGTCCACCCGCAGATTTCTCTTTCGCCACCCAAGGATGTTTGAACCACTTGTTCGCCATAACTTGCCATGAGGGATGCCATTACGCTCGCCGCCGTATTTGACGCAACGGTCACTATTGTTTTGGTTTGAACAATTTTCCCCCAATTAAGAGTAATCGCATAGAATACTAAAGCGACGGCAATAATGAGCATCAATGTTATGGCCACTGTTCCTCGCGTTGCCCTAGATCGAAAAAAAATGTCCCCTCGTAAAAATTTAAAGGGAGTTGGAAGGGATGATTTTTGCGAATCGTTATCGATGTTTAATCTCTTTACCAAGTTTAAATGTCTCCTAAAATAAGCATCTGAATTCACACACTATTTTATTTATACTATTCTAAAAATTTTTAAATCGTTTTCACTGTGATGTTGATAAAGCGTTCCCAAACGGTAAAGCTTGCCGAGGATTCGGATGAACCGCCTGCATCTTTCGTGGTTGAAAAAAAAATGGGTCAATTTGTTCCAAAGGACTATCCGCGTCCTCGGTAATATTCTTGGTCAATTCTTCATCATGAGCTACTCGTCGGTCTCTTAAATCTAGTCCCGTCCATTTCCAGACCTTAATCGTTCCATAAGCCAAAAGTGCCACCATAATCATCATAAAGGTAAACTCCATGACGGCTTGCGCTTTCTGACTCGGAAGTTTACTTCGTTTTTTTTTAATACAATATCGCATTATTTTTTCAGCCTCGGAGGTAACGTGCTTGTATAAGGTCTTACAGTTTCCGAAGGACAATCACATGTCACCGGCGTAACCCATTTTCGCCCCATTAAATCCTGAACCCGGCTCCTTATATAGAGTCTTAACACACCTGGATTTCCATCGAAACAGGTCGTTGCAATTCTTGAAGGAGCAAAGCAACTTTTAGCAAATTTAATACCCGGAGGGTCTCCCGCATAATTATCAGCGCACGTTTCCACTGCTTCCTGCTGGGGAGTGGTGCCAGAACATAGCCGACCGGTATTATTATTTAGCTGAAACACTCTTTGAATAATATCAACCCGACCCTTTTTTCGTGTCATTACATATTTATGGGCAAATTCGTACCTTATGGAATCCCCTGGATCTTGGTAATTACCCGTCTCTGTCAATTGATAGAATGTTCCGTCTTGAGTACGTCCAAAAAACTGCACCTCTTCAAAAAATCCCGGATCGTGACCAGGCTCATGATTGCCTCTGGTAAAATCCACATCTCCTTCTTGATAGTCAAGATAACCAAATTTTGTAATAACGACATGAAATTTTGGATCCGTCTCCAATATCGTTTGAATGACCTCTTCCTTTAAGTCCCCGTCAAGATCAACACTCGTATTTATGGGATCGGTTTTACTATCACTAATCGGTTCTCCTTTAATCATGTGAACTCCTTTTGTCCTTTTAATGGCCATTACCAAGTCCCATTGCCAGGCAAAAGTGTTTCGATCCGTCGGTTGTCCACCAGCTACCGGGACATCCGGAATTCCATCGCGATTCAAATCAAAGCGTTGGTCCGGATTAAAATAGCGCTTGGTTGGATCCGGGAAAGCAGCAACTCTAGCATCGCTATCCTTTATAATCAGTTTTTCAATATCGTTATAGCCAGGATTAGGGCACGGGGTTCCTGGTATTGCGCATGCACAAGTGGCCCCGGGGTCATCCTTTTTTTTAGTACAAATATCCGGATAACCAGGACACCAACACGTAGCTGGGTCAAGGTTAGGTAAACACGTACAAAACGAGCTTTCCGGATAATTGCCAGCGGTTTTAAAGAACCGTTCACATCCAACCGTTAGACCTATATCAGGTATACTTTCATTTACATTGGTTAAGCCAGGCGATGTGGGTGGAACATAAAGTCCCGGGGGTGGATTTTCTAGCGCGTTTATAACATCCTGGTTAACCCAAGGAGGTATGGCATTGGGATCAGCCCAACCGGGAGGGATATCTTGTCCTTTTACCCTATGAATAACCGCACAGTTAGGCTCCCAGTTAGGATTCAAAGTACAGGGCTCTGTCACGTCACCAGGACCATTACTTATCCCATCATTATTATCATCCGGATCGTCAAAACAAAAATTCCTTGATGTCCGGGCTTCGGCTACGGTAAACACAAAATGTTGACCATTGACAATCAAATCAAATCGAGGAAGACTTTTACCGCTGGGGTATAATTCTTTCCAATCCACCGGATAAAAGAATAGTTTCGTATCACTCCCTTGTCCTTGAAAAATATAAGGAGTTCGATCGACGGCTCCGTACGGACCGGTACTTATAGATAACCGATCCTCAACGACCAAAACACTGGCTTGATTACGACTCGTCGTTTGAGCTTCGGAGCCTATATAAGAAGCGCTTAGAGCCAACCTCATTGCTTTTAAACTTTGATTTTGTACATAACTAGCATTTAAGCCATTACGAACAATCACACTTACAATAAAAACTAAGATGGCTCCAAAGATCGCTAACTCAGTTGCAATTTGTGCTTTCTCCGCCTTCGCAGATAACCACAGATGTAATTTCCTGGACAAATGCAGGCGGATAACCCTGCGAAGCAAAACACAATAAGTATTTGGCAAAGCAGGGTATGTATGCTTCGGGGGATTTCGCTTGATAAACCCTTTTAAGATACCTCGGACGTAAGTCTGGAGAGCTTCATTTTTTAACCAATGACTTTTGTCTTGGCTCATCCACTCAATTCCTTAAGAAATCTTCCAGTTAGGTTAAAGAGGACCTTATTTCTTTTATTTATTAAAATTCTTCTGAACCTACTTCCAAGTTACTGGTTCGAGATTCCACGGAATTTGTCGAATCCGATCTCATCGTCCAAAAACCATTGACGACAGGGACGGTAGTAATCTTTGTTTCCGAATTTAGAAGTAAACGATACACCGAGGTCGAATCCGCCGTCCGTGGGTCATATTGATCTCCCACGTCATCTATTACAGCTTTCCATCGACCTTGTAGTCCACGCTTAAAATAAAGACTAATCCCAAGCAAAGCACCCAAGACGATTGTAACAAGGACTAGATACTCAAATGTTGTTTGACCTTTTCTATAGATCATCTTTTTCTTACCTTATTCTTTCGGTTAATCCTAAATTAATGAGGGCGTTCGACTGAGTTGAGACGGCGTCACTAATTCCATAGGTAAAAAGCGCATCGAATACACTTGTATCTTTCTCGCTTTTCGCTTGCGCCGCGGTATGGGAAGAGACCAAAAGCCCTTCGCTATCCGTGTTGATAAATTGTAAACCGGGATTCAGTTGACTAACAAAACCTCTTGTCCCCTTGCCGACGTGTTGCTCCGCACCTTGTTGATCACCGATCTGGTCTGCCACCGTTCTTACCATTCCTTGAATACCTCGTCGGATATATGGACCTATGACCACCAATAGCGATACAACAATACCAAATAACAGAGCAAAATCTAATATCGACTGAGCCCCGGTAGTCATAAGGTATTGTACTTTCGTCATAAAATAAAATCTTTTCTTATCCATACAGAACCTTTTAATTTGCATCTTTAGGAGGTAATTGGCTGCCCGCTGCCGTTGTCCCTCGATCTTCATTGCTTATTTGTCTAAAGATCCCCACACCGCGTAAATGAGGTAAAAGGTGTTCTTCTTGCAAACTCTGTTGAGAACGAATGGCATCAGAATTGGCATAATACGGCTCATACTGAGTCCAAACATTTCCTGTAAAGCCCGCGGCACGTATTTGAACAGCCATATGCCTAGTTGCGCTACGAATTCGCCCTTGCACAACGCGTCGGACATAGAAAGTCATAACAGTAATAGCAACAACGACCAAGACAAAGGTTAAAACATACTCCGCAAGAACTATTTGAGCTTTATAAGTCTTTAAATTTCTGAACATATGAAAATTTGTTCATCTGGGTTTGTTTTTCATCTTTAATTATATCTCGAACTTATTTGTAACTATAGGGTTTTCTTCCAAAATAAAAGACCCTCTAAAGTAAACATGGCTTACCCGAAGAGATCTCTTCCCCCCCCAAGTAAGCCATGTTTATTATACAAGCTATACTTTTTTTCTTGGTAACAAGAATTTTACTAATTACTTACCCCAGAACTCGAACTGTGTATTCATAATGCATGAGGACATATTCTCAGTCACAGATTCATTCTGAAGCATCTGGGATGTTGTTGCTCCCTTTTCAAAGATATCACGGGTCGCACCTTTTGTACTCGTTGTTTTAACTGTGTTGGTGTTCCCTGGAGAATACTGATAATCACTGATGTCATCTGTAGCAGTTTTCAGTCGACCCTGGATACCTCTCTTGATATAAAATTGTATAGACAAAAGAGCTCCAATGACAATGATGATTAAGATGGCATATTCGACACTACTTTGCCCTTTTCTTTTTTTTAAGTGTTTAAACATTATTAACCCTCCTTATTCCAATATTGTAACAACATAATCTATGCTGTCTCGATTATAGTCCATTAACCAATGCAGGAAATCTATCTGTATTATATTCTTGTCTTTGGAACCCACTATCTAGTCGGGTTCGATTCGTAAACGTTACTTTTGCATCCGTAACGTTGCTGTGAAGAATTGTTTCCTGATCATCCCTCAATACAGTATAATCCGTTCTCAAATAATAAGGTTCATACTGAACTGCGTTTCCTAGGTCATGAGTTTGGTTTACTAAATAGACTGCTGCGTCACGAATACGCCCTTGTAAAGCTCGTTGAGCATATGTTTGCATGGCTATAACGCCAGCAATAACCAAAGAGATCAAAAGGGCGTATTCAGCTGTGTTCTGAGCTTTTTTATTTTTTATTAGCTTTCTAAACATTGATTGCACCTCCCATTATATAATCCACTAATCAATCGTTAATTACGGAGACGGTGGCCTTGACTGAAACAGTCGATTGGCCATGTTCACCATTCCATTGCTACCTAACACTAAGGTCTGGTTAAATTGCCTTTGAAAAATTCCTCCTGGCCTCAAGAAAACAATTAGAGCAGCAATAACGCCAGTAACTAAGATCAAATACTCTATAGTACTTTGGCCTTTTTTCTTTCTCTGTTTGTGGGCATACATTTATAATTTCCTCCTTAGTAATCCTTATAAATAAAGAAAAAGTTCGATGTCATAAAATTATGACACCTACTATTCACCATCATTTCCGAATTCCTGTTGGATCATCTGTTGAGTTGATTGAACGGACCGATACACATAGGTGCTCATCGCCACTAAGGCGGCTGAAATTAAGGCAACAAGTGTGGCATACTCTATTATATATTGGCCTGACTTATTTAAAAATTTATGCAGCCTCATTGCGCCCCCACCTACATGTAAAAAGATGACCTTTGCCCCCTACCCTCTCAACCAAAGAGCAGGAATTCGTAACACTGGGCAATCTATTACCGGCAATGATTTCATTGCTGGTATCTAGCATCCTGCTTATATCAGGATATGCTGGAATAAACCCCATCCATAATGGGGAGATATCCTTAACTAAAGTATTTATTTTGTGGCCAAAAATAAAATAGCCTATCCTGTGAAAAATGGATAGGCCCCGGCATAAAAAAAGAGAAAATGCTTTATTGAAAAGGCAATAACAATTTGCCCTTACACTTTCTGTTACCTTTTTTAACAAAAAAGACCTCATTTTGGTCTCCCGTGGCTTTTTACCAAAAAAAAGTTTCTAGAAACAATGCTTTTAAATTCAATTTACTTAACTGTGTTGGAAGTATAACATATTAAAAATGCAAATGTCAAGGTTGTTATGACTTTTTTTGAAGTTATTTTTTAGTTTATAGTACTTTATATATTATTAGTATTTATAAATATAGTAATGATAAAATCAGGACTCGGCCTTGAGTATCTTTTATATCTTGTTCATTTAAGCGAGTTACTGCATATGATAAGTCTTGCTTATAAGTATGTTCTGATTTTGATAGGACCAAACTCACATTGGTGTATCCAGCATGTTCATAATAATATCCTGGTAATCTGTAAGCTATTGATTTTATTAAAGATATGTCAAACTTATTGTAATGTGCGGGGAAAAAATGCTTCTTACAATATTCATTAAGACAAGATAAGAATAAATAAAAGCAATCCCAAATTGATACAGATTTAACTGACACAAATGATTCTACAGATACACTCTCAAATTGGGAAGAGCAGTTTCTCAGTAGATGTTCTTGATCTCTTTTAATCGTTCGAATCCAATGCCCGTTTTGTAAATTAGGCTGTCTCATCATATAAGCATTTATTATCTCTGCAGTCGACAATTTAAATTGATTAGTGATTATAGCAACTATTGGATTTCTTTGTTTTTGGTCATAAATTACTATAATTCTCAGTGGTACATTGACTTGCCCCAATTCCTCTATTTCAATATCGGCGCACATTTCACGAAAAAAAAATTTTTGATTTTTCGGTTCATAATAATAAGATTCAAGCTCCCGCACAATAGTGGATTTAATAAATCGTGAAAACCCTTGTTGCCATGGCCACAAGCCGATTATAAAATATTTCCTTTTAGGGGGCATTGTATATTCTGTTATTTGTTCCTGATCCGTTCCCAATAGGGCTATTTTAGTTAATCTTTTTCCAGCCAAATTTTCAAAACAAGTGATTAAATTATAAAAGCTCGGAGAAATTGTTGTTAGACTGGGTGCGCTACTAATAATTATAGATTGGACATTATTAATAAAACATTTTGAAAGTATTGAAGTCGCTTTAAATAGTGGAATAGAAAATTCTGATTGGACATTATTATCCCACGCAGTATTTAATTGGGCATCTATGCACAGTGTTGTATTATCCTCTAAAAAGAGTTTAAAATAATTGACTTCAGAGAATACCTGTGGTAATTCATTTGCCATGTCTATAAAAAGTTTTCTAACATCCTTGATTCCTTCTATCATCTTCAACAAATGAGTGTATTCCAATTTCCCGTCAATCCCATTTAACTTCCAAAGACCCGTTTTTTGATATTTTCCTATATCTTCAATTCTTTTAATTCCAAAAAGTTCAAAAAACAATAAAACCTCACAAGCCTCATCAATATTATTCAACAAATTTCCTTCCATATGCCGCTGCAAAAGCTTTCCTAAAAAAGATCCTCCACATAAATCCCATTCCGCCGCTTTAAGAAAAATATTCCCCATACCATCATAAAGGATCCCTCTTGAACTGGGAGAAGTCCCTAATAAAGCGGTCTCCTTTTCTGTGTTCTCGTCCCCATGCGATATTATAACCAAATCCTCTTTGGACATTTCTTGAAAAATATTTGATTTCTCAACACCACACGGTAAAAACTGTTCAATTAGTTCCCTTTTTATCTCTAAAGGGCTCTTTTGTTCCGAAGTATCTGCTTTTTTTTCTTTCTTATTTACTTCTTGTATTTTGTCACCAAAAAGTTCTTTCTTTTTATCGAAAGGAATTCTAAATTTAGCAGGCTTTTTCAAAAGTTTAGGGTGTGGTTTTTTCTCTATATCATAAAGAGGTGGTCGTCCAATTGGACTACTTAACTGAGCTATCTTAATAACGGAATTAATAGAAGATTTCGAAACTTTAATTTGAAATTGCTTCTCAACAACCTCAACTAGTTTGCGACAGCTGATCTTAGGGTTGACCTTTTTTTGGTCAATAACAAAATTAACGACTTCTTCTTTTAATTTATAGATAACACCCATTTGATTAAAAATTTTTATGCATTTTATCCTAGCAATTTACTGAGGTCACATTGGACATTTTATATCATAACACTACTGGTGGTCAATAAATTTATAAAATGAAAGATAATTTCTCTTGCAAAACCATCATATTCATTGTTTAATAAATGCTGGCTTCTTTTTAATTATCCCTTAAAGGCGCATCCAAAAAACTGAATTATTGGAGTTAGCAACCCAAGGCTTTATGTTTTATTCTAAACATTAATTTTAACCGAATTATTTTTAAGTTAAATTATGTTAAAATGCCCGTACTGCTATGAGGTATTGTCTGAACGAGTGACAAAGTGTTCTCATTGTTCACAGTTCATTATTGATAATCTAATTGAAGTTGATTTTATAAGTATGGACAAAAAGAAGTGTGTCTTTTGCGGGGAAAAAATTTTGGTGGAAGCCAAAATCTGTCGATATTGTCACAAATGGTTGGATGAGCTAGATCGAACAGTTAATGATTTAGATGACTTGTGAAATTCCAATTTCACTACATAATTTTTAGCGTATCGCCTACTGTTGAATGTGATCTCCCTACCATTCCTTCCGCTAATTCTATGGCATAACTCGCCTTAAAAAATGTCGGGCTTAAACGAAAAGGTTTTATCCTTTCAACAACACCCACAATGTGATTTTCTCGATCTACAAAAATAACATCTATTGGGAAACGCATAAAAAACATATGAATAGATTTGCACTTTGTAATAACAATGGCCTCATCCTGTCCCAAAGAATCTCGATTTAATAGTCCGACCATTCTCGAAATCATCGTATCAGCTATTTTCACCTTTGTA
>JAHFGK010000041.1 GCA_023247475.1 Candidatus Omnitrophota bacterium | reverse complement strand
AAAGTTTACTTCATCATTTTTTTGCTTAAAAATTTTGGCACTCTTTCGAACAAATTGAATGGCTTTATTTCTATCTTTTTGTAGATCATAACAAGCCGCCATCCGTAAATAAGCATGTGCATTATCCGGCTGTAAACGAATCACCTCGGCAAAGTAGTCTCGTGCCGTAGCGTAGTCTTTTAATTCCATAAAGAGGTCCCCGGTAAAAAAATAGGACTCTGGGTCATCGGGATAATATTTGATGGCTTCTCGAAATGTCATAACGGCCTGAGCAATGTTCTGCGTGTTGGCGTAATTCTTCCCTCTTGTTATATAAAAATTTTTTAACTCTTTCCCATTTTTCGGTGGAATCCGATCAGATAAATTACAGCCTCCTAAAAATAAAAGTAAACACAACAAACTTAAAAACGCATTCATTTTATCTTCCCGCCTTCTCTTGACCCTCTCATTGATTGTGATCTCGAAACCATTCAATCGTTCTACTTAATCCTTCTTTAAGAGAAGTTTCGGCCTTCCATCCTAGGATCTTCGCACATTTTTTGGTATTCGCTACCCAAATACTCGTATCCCAGATTCGCGCTGGCATTTTACCCCATTTTACTTTAACCCGAGCACCCGTTAACTTAAGAACCAAATCGACGACTTGCCTTAAATTACTCTGAGTACCACTTCCGATATTGACGATTTCACCCGATAAATCCTTTAAGCGTTCAACCTTTAGATAAGCGTCGACAACGTCTTCCACAAAGACAAAATCACGAGCGGTCTTCGGTGAAACCATTTCTAGATCTTCTCCTGAAAGACACTTTCGGATAAGGGTCGGGATTAACCGTGTAGGTTCTTCATAATAACCATAAATGGAAAATAATCTAAAAGTAATCACAGGACGTTTCTGAGAACGGGCAACATGTTGGCAAAGAAGTGTCTGAGCGGATTTCGCCACTGCATAATAACTATTGGGTTCTAAAAAATCGGTTTCACCCATGGTGGATTGTTTAAATCCGTATTCAGAGGAGCTACCCGTATTAACAAATACTTTGTAATCGACATCCGCACAGGCATTCAGTAAATTCCATGTTCCGAGAACATTCGTTAGAATAATCTTCTCAGCATCCCTTTGTGTTGGGTAAGCGCCGTGAGTGGCTAAATGATAAATCACCATCGGTTTAATTTTATGGATGGCATTAGCGACAAATTTCTTATCCGTTAAATCGCCTTTATAGATCTTCAAATGATCTTGAATATCTCTAAGCCGCCATAAATTTGTATCGGGTTTGACAAAAATACTCACCTTTTTCCCCTGCTTAACTAACCTTTGTGTCAAACACGATCCCACAAAACCCGCTGCTCCGGTAACCAAGAATGATTCCCCTTTCTTCATGAGCTTCGATCCTCCTTAGGCAAGAAACTTAAAACGGCTTTAAAATCATTGACTCGAAAATCGGACTCCACACCCTTATTATAAGGATAATCCAATAAAATCGTCTTACACCCCGCATTTCTGCCGGCCTCCGCATCCTTCCATTGATCACCGATAAAGAAGGATTCTCGCAAATTGATATCCCACTTTTTAGCGGCCTTCAGTAACATGCCGGGTTTGGGCTTGCGGCAGGAGCACGCATCACGATCATCGTGCCAGCAAACAAAGACATCATCAATAGGCAAATTGTCTTTAATAAGTTTATGCATTCTTTCTAGAGTGGATTTTTCTAATAAACCTCGGGCGATGTCCGGTTGATTCGTGATGACGATTATAAGGAATCCTCTTGATTTAAATTCTTCTAAAACTTCTTTTCTCCCCTCTAAAAGCTCAAAATGTTCGAATTTTCTCGGGCCAAAGGGTTGACCGTTCTTTAAGATAATCTTACTGATGACACCATCTCGATCCAAGAATATGGCTCGCCTCATAAACGCACAACGGTCTTGGTTCTCGATGATCGATAAATAGCATCAATCATCCGATTAGCTTGATAACCATCCCATCCATTTCCGATCGGTTCCCGCCCTTCTTTGATGGCGGATATAAATTCTTTCCATTCTAACTCCCAAGACCGATCAGGTCCTGGAAAACTTAATATTTTTTCGTGCGGGGGACCACCTTGCTTTTTACGTTTTCCAATCCGTAATGTTTCTATGCCGTAGCTACCTCCTAACCCTTCGATGATTAAATATCCTTCCCGACCAAAAATTTCCAGAGAAAATAAATTCTTCCACTGAGTCCAACTGGTATGCAAGGTCGCAATCATCCCATTGGATTTCTTAAAAATAGCAAAGGCATTATCCTCAACATCCGTTTTCCAAAAATAATTTTCTATATACCCAAAGACCTCGTCAAAATCTCCTGCAAACCAACGAAACAAGTCCACCACATGCACGCCTTGATCTAATAACTCCCCACCCCCGGCTAAATTTTTTTTTGCTCGCCATTCTTGTTTATAGCCTGGACGACCTCCGTGACCATAGCGACAACGCATAAAGCACAGCTTACCGATTTTGCCTTGATCAAATAATCTTTTTGCTTGCGATATCGCCGGATGATGACGATGATTGAATCCTGTTTTCAAAATAACTTTGTTTGTGGCCGCGACTTCAATAATCTTTTTTGCCTCCACGGCATTACGACCAAGAGGTTTTTCACAAAGAACGTGTTTGCAATTTTTGAGAGCGGCGATGCTAATGGGGGCTGAAAACTTATTAAATACAGATACTATAATGATATCAACATTTTGAGCCTTAACAATCTTTCGCCAGTCTGTTTCTGCTTTTACGCCTAACTCTTTGGCTAAATTTTTAGCAGCAATTTGATTAATATCCACTATAGCAACCAAACGACAATGGTGAAAGTTCTTTATGGCCCACGCTCGTTTTCGGCCAATGAGACCTGCCCCCACAATAGCAATGTTATAACGCAAAGGTCACGATCCTTTTTCAAGAAAATCCCTCCCTTTGGTCGGGATATCTTCTTTGCTGCACTGGCTTTTCTCAAAATTTTTATTGTAGCCAGTACTGCACCAGTGCGGTACCAGTTACAATTAAATTCTTTCTAGAAAAACTGGTGCTGTGTAGGAAAGGGATTTTCAGCAGTTAGGAAAGTATTTTTATACTTTCCTACACTGTAAAAAATGTCTTATCGTCAATGCGACGAAGAGTAGCAAAATCTTTGTCTTCCTTTAACCTGGTCTGCAAATGAATATCCTCCCAAGGATCCCAGGCGGCACTGATAAATTTTCCGGTAATGCCGTTGGAATCAGCAGATAATAAGAATGCCGTCAATCTTGCCGCTTTCTCCGGAGGAACACCTCCCTTTTCAATCTGATCGAGGGTATTTTTGAGAAAGTCTTCCCCCGCCCTTTTGCCGGCTTTAATAGTTTCCTGATGAAACCGAGTAACGACAAACCCTGGGGCAACCGCATTAATATCAATATGCTCATTTTTAAATTCAGCAGCTATATTTTCGGTAAATCGCACAACACCTGCTTTACTAGTGGCGTACGCGGAATAATTGGGAAATGGAGCTGCTGCTCCCCCTCCAGAATAATTGACAATTTTACCGCGCTTACTTTTTTTCAACAGCGGAATAAAATAGTGGCACATATAAAATGTTCCCAATAAATTGATATGAATGGTATCCAAAAAACTTTTGTGGTCGATTTCATCAATTTTTCCGATCGGGCCATACACGGCAGCACAATTGACCAGGCCATCAATAAACCCTAAATCCTTCTTAACTGCCATCGCCATTTCTTTGGCTTTCTTTGGGTTACTCACATCCAAGGCATAATAAATATGTTTATGCTCCTCTCCACTGATCAATTTTATCGCTTTCTTTAAGTCTTGGACATGACGCGAAACTAAAATAAGCTGTGCTCCTTCCTGCGCACATTCTCGGGCCACTGCCAAGCCAATGCCCATACTGCCACCCGTGATAATGACTTTTTTATTTTCTAATTTCCTCATATTGAATCTTCTATTGCACCGGATGTTTCCAATTTTTCGAGATTAAGATTTCCTTTTTAAAACCATCAGATATTCCCCTTTTTCCATATAGTCGTAATGCTGCTGTAAATACTTGACAAGAGCAGTTAAAACTGAATAACGATAATAATAAATTATTGGAAGTTTCCCTAACAATTTATGTTCAATGAAAACGTATTTGGGTTTTTCCTGTTCAAAATCTGCTAGAATTTTATTTAAGCGATTGGATGTAAATAATGTCGTCCCTCCAAAATCGAGCATTTTAAAAGTTCGAGGAAATAAAAATGGGAAATAATAAAGGAACGGTCTGCGGTCGGCCTTCATTAAAATAGCAGTTTCATTACTGCTAATAAGACAAACCTTTTCCTGCATTTTTGTCCAACGGACAATAAGATCAATATCTTTCGAAGGAATCGATTCCTTGATCATCGTCTGCTTTGCTTCAGAGAATGAGGCCCGCGTGAGATTCAATATATTAGGATATTTAATAAAGGCATGCGTTGTTCCTAAAGAAAAAACGGAGATGGCACACAAAAATGGCAAAATTCTGTTGCGAATAAAGACAGGACCGTATCGGCACATGATATTAATCCAATAACATATAACAAAGACAAAAGGGATACATACCACGGGGACACTATTGGGTGATGAACGAGCGACATAATAATGAAATATCCCTAATCCATAAATACCGATCACGAGGACGAGCAGATTGGAATATCCAATTTTCTTACGGTAGCACAATGTCCCCACAAAAATAATGGTGAATAAATATCCTAATAACATCAAAACTGCAATAAAGAAATTAAGAAATTTCTTTTCTTGGGCAAAAAGACTAATCGGCAAAGCGCCATATCCCGTCATAAACATGCGAGGCATGTCGATTAAATTATTCCAAAAGACAGATTGAAATATATGCCTGCCCACAAAAATTCCCCATAGCGAAAGGATCGTCAAGATTGGTAAAGTAAAATAGCCGACATTAAGCCACCAGGTACTCTTGTTTAAATAGATTTTGCGTAAATCCGACAAGACCAATAACAGTATGAGGTAAACGTAATAAGTGATGGTTAAATACATTCCCGTATCCGTAAGATAAAATATAGCTAAACCACTCCATAGGCCAGCCCAGAAAAGATATTTCCTTGAAAACCTTTCCAGATGATTGAGAATAAGTATAAAAAATGGGATGTCCAATAAACATCTAATAATCGAAGTGCTGGGGAAACGCCAAATAATCGGTTCGGCGGAAGAGTTATTGAACATCTGGAATTTTAAAATTAAAAGCACCCCAGTGACGGCTAGGACGATATTTTTAAGCCATCGCTTTAAAAAAAAATAACATAAAATCATGTAAATAATGGCTAATCCTATCAAAACCAATAAAATATTTTCATAACTGATTCCGCCTACAATTCGACTTAAGATACTTATCAGGACCGGCATACCAAAGCCATATTGACTATCAGTATCCATATATAAGATATTATTCTTAAAAAAAGCCCAAGCCGGCGACATGGCAAAGGTATCGAAATGATGGAATCGATCTTGAGAAAAAATTTGAGCAACAACTCCTTGCCGATCGGGTATAAAAATAATGACAAAAATAAATATTGGTAAAAATACATCCGAAAATCGAGTTAATATCCCCATCGATGGTGGAGATCTCAACCACTCTTCGATCTTCGGGATCCAACTATTAATCTTCCACCAAAATATTTTTAATAGACAACTCATCCCCAACGTTAGGTAAAAAAGATATTTAGTCAAAGATGGAAATTCATAGACAAACATTTTGAAAATAACAAAAAATAAAATAAGTAAACAAGTGAAATCTACAATCAAAAATCTGCTGAGCGATTCGCTTAATTCCTTATCTTTCAATTGATTCTTTAAAAGGAACCATCCTGTGACCTGAATAATTACTCCCCCGATGATAAATATTTGGTAAAGCAATAATTGTCGGTTAGGATATAACATGATATTAAAACAACGAAAAAGATCTGCATGAGACTGCGGTGGGAAAAAGTTAAGAATCACGGCAAGGATAATCACAATATAAAAACTTTCAACAACAGCTATCCATGCTAATAGGATAATGTTTACGGTCTCTCTGGTTCGCTCCTTCAGAACCGGAGTTGAAATTAATGATTCTGTTGGACTAGAATTGTTCATTTTTTCTTAAAACAAGCAAATGTTTCCCGGCAGTTATGAGCGTATAGTTATTGAAGTACCTTTCCTGTAAAAGAAACATTGGTTCAAACATATAAGGCGCATGCTCCCGAATTTTCCGTTCATATATTTTCTTTTCCATAAAAACATACTGGGGACGGGCTTTTTTTAATTCGTTAAGAGTTTGTTCAAATCGTGTTTTCGTAAAAAGATTCATGGCATAAAAGTTCGGTGTGTTAGCAGGGGCATTTTGTAACAGAGGTGAATAATAAAAAAATGGTTTCCGATTGGCCGATATCAAAAGAGCGGTATCAAAACTGCTGATGAGACACACTTTCTCCTCGGGGCCAGTAAATTGGGTAATTAATTGGGTATCTTGGAGAGAAATAAATTTTTCTTGCATGGACTGTTTGTCTTTCACCATATCATCACGCGTAATGTTGAAAATATTGGGAGATTTTATAAAATTGTCCGCCGTCACTAAGATAAAAACAGCCATCACCAACATGGCGAAAAGAATGTTCTTTCTTGTGGATGGCTCTACAAATTTCAACATCTGGTCAACCCAATAACAACAGACAAAAATAAAAGGAATACAAAAGTAAATCAAACTTCCCCAATAGGCTCGGCAAATATAATAATTCCAGGATAAAAGACCATAAATGGCAAACATAATCACTAAGAGATTTTCGTAATTAAGGCTCTGGCGGTAACAACGCGTTCCCACGAGGCAAACGGTCAGTAAATAAATGGTGGGAATCAAGATTCCTGTCCAAAAGGGAATCACATTCCCAATGTTTTCCCAGATGGGGTTATTGGAGAATCCTTGACGAAATAAGGCACTAAAAGCAAAAGTATTCTGTAAAAATTGTATGAAATGATTACCGGAAAAATAGCCCAACAAAAAACCAGCCAAGCCCAATGGTAAAATAAAACTGCTGAGATACCAGGCTAGCTGATAAAGAATGGAAGACCGCTGTTTACCGAATTTAAAAAATAATTGTCGCGTGGCCGGCATCATCAAAAGCAACACCAAATAGCAATAGAGTGTCAATGATTGATAAACTCCACTATCAACCATCCCAAAGAAGGCGAGTGCCGTCATGACTATTGCTATCAAGAGGTAACGAAAACGTTGCTTGTTAAGATGTAACCAAAGGAAATAAAAGAAGAAAATATCAAAGAAATGTCTTAGGGCCGATCCGCCGGGATGAATAATCATCCCAATTAAAAAATCAAATTTAAATCTTAAAATAAAAACGATGCCTACCACCGCGAGCAAGACATCGGAAAGCCAATAACGAAGGAAATAGTAACAAGCAACCAAATAAACCATGGTCATTAGATTAATAAAAAGATAAATATTTTCATAACTAAAATGACCAAGCATTTTACAGAATGTGGCTGCTAAGATAGGCATTCCCATGCCATAACGGCTTTCAATCTCGACATTGAGTAAACAACCCTTAAAAAAGGCCCAGGCAGGAGCAACTAAATCCGCATCCATGGCAAAAAGGTTATCCACAGCAAAAATTTTTGCCAATATTCCAGTTCGATCGGGGATATACACTGTGAAAATAATAAAAATGGGAATAAATATATCAAAAAATTTCTCAACAATCGGAATATGGTCTTCACTACTGAGCCACACATAAAAACTATAAACCAAACCATCTATCTTAAACCAAAATACCTTTATGATTCCTGAAAAAACGAGTGAACCATACAGAAAATATCTCAACATCAAATTTTCACCATAGACAACTATTTTAAACAAGGTCCAAGCGATAGTTGCAGTGGACAATAATTCAACAAGCGTATATCGATAGAGTCGCTTGAAAAGATCGGCTGACCCTATATGTCGTTGAAATAAAAGGACAAATAATATTTGAAAAATACAGACTAAAATAATTAAAAGCCGATAAAAAAAAATTTCTCGTTCTGGCTGCACTAAATGAGCCCAATCGCGCAATATCACAGCACTTAAGGTTGACGTTACCGGGAAGTGTCTAAAAATTAAAACAAAAAATACGAGAACTTGAAATCCTAAGAGAATGGAGATAATGGAGATGAACAGGACATTTAAAATCTCTCTAGGTATTGAGTTAAAAAAAAATTTTTCTTCGCTCAATCTATTCAAATTTTGACTCAATCCCATGATTATTCTTAGGGGGTTCCATTAAGCGCCCACTTGATCTTAAATATTGACCAAGACTTTTGTCCCTTCGTAATCAAAGCGATAGCGCATCTCCCGTAGACCGAGTTTTTTCATCGCAGATCGCACTTTTGAGTGATTCTTCTCAACATAAAATAAAAAGAAGCCTCCTCCACCGGCACCGGAAATCTTCCCCCCTAAGGCACCACTCTGCTTAGCTTCTTTATAAATTTCATCAATATACCGATTCGATATCTTTGCGGAAATTTTCCTTTTATACTGCCAGTGTTTGTCTAATAACAATCCCACATCTGTTACATTGCCCCCTTCTATCGCTTCTAACATTTTATATCCTACTTCTTTAAGATAGTGCATGCTCTCAATGACATTTTTCTTTTTTTTCCGAATCCCTTTACTTTGTTCCATAAGTATTTCATCAGCATTTCGCTGAATTTGGGTATAATAAAGAAGAAGATTTCGATTAAGATTATCGACTGTTTCGTCGGATACATTAGCTGCCCTGACACCGACCTTGCCCTCTTTATCAATTTCTAAAACAGTCAATCCCCCAAAGGCTGCCATATATTGATCTTGCTTTCCAATGGTTCTTTTTAAGATATCAACCTCAAGACGACAGGCCTCTCGCGCTAATTGTTCCAGCGGTGTATATTCTCGTTTTAAAGAATGCAATGCATTTAATAAACCCACCGCATAACAACTGGATGAACCCAGACCCGTCCCAGCTGGGACATCCGCAAGCGATATAATTTCCAAAGCACTTTCAATCCTTAACATACGCATAGCCTCCCGGGCAATGTCATGTTGCAATTCATCACGATGATTTACGATTTCTGATTTAGTATATTTAACCCGTACCAAGTCATCCACAATAGGACGGTTCACATTAATAAACATATATTTATCAATACCCGCAGAGAAAGCAAAACCCCCATATCTTGAATAATACGCAGGTAGATCTGTACCGCCACCGCCCAAAGTAATTCTAAAAGGTGTTCGGGTGATAATCATAATAAGAATCCTTCCATGATGGGACAGCAGCCCCTAAACTAATTTATTGTTGAATTGGCTTGTTTATAAAGATCAACCGTATCAATTGTAATCAAAGGCTTATCAAAAACATACCCATAAAGAGGAATTCCATTTTTCATAAGTTCCGGAAAAATATCTTTCCCAAAATCGAAAAATCCTTGTGGAATATACTTAACAATTTTTTTATTCAACACATAAATCGCGGCATTGAGATATCCTTGATCGATAAATTTTTTCATTATCCCCCCACCCCTTAAATCAGTATGCCCTATTCTCGGTTTTTCTATAAAATCAGTAATTAAATTATTCTGATCAATCAAGGCAACCCCACATTTAACAATGTCTTGCTTATTCACCTGAGGATACAACCCCACAGAAACCAGATTCTCTTTTTTTTTGTGAAAATCGACCATCCCTGTTAGATTATAATCAAAAGGATAAAAATTATCGCCATAAATGATTAGATAATCCTCTCCCTTGTCCTGACGCAAATAATCGCTAACGATTTTTTTGACCGCTCCAGCAGTTCCTAAAATCTCCTGTTCATAAGAATAGGTAATTTTTACTCCCCAACGGCTACCATCTCCAAAATAATTCCTAATCACATCGGCAAGATAATGCAAGTTGATATAAACCTCATCGAACCCATTTTTTTTAAGCCACTTCAAATTATGTTCGAGAATAATCTCACCTTTGACCGTCAACATAGGCTTAGGGGTTGTTACAGTCAAATTCTTTAACCGCTCTCCCTTACCTGCCGCTAGAACAAAAGCTTTCATCGGTTTCTTTCCAAAAAATTGACAATTCCCAACTATACCTTGAGACCAATCGCCAAAAGCTCATCCTTACCAATCATCTTCAAAATTTTTCGTGCGATAAAGTTTAAAGGAGGGCAGATATTAAAAGTGTTGGTCAAAATTTTCTCAAATCTACCTAAAGAAGTGGAACTATTGTCGGCTACTTGAGTTAAATTACGTTCTCTGGCATACGGAGCACAAAATTTAACTTCAAATCCAGCCTTCTCCAAACAGTAGCCTAATGATTGCGGTGTAAAGTAAACAAGATGCTCTTGGGGTTTAATTTGATATCTACGACAAAGAAAATTTTCCATATTGATCGTTATAATAACGACAACACCTTTCGGTGAAATTAAATTGTATGCTTGCTTGAGCATAGCAACTGGATTCGCCACATGTTCCAGTACATCCCCTAAGAGAATCGCGTCAAATGAAGCTGGTAAAAATATCTGTGAGCAATCATCAAAAAAATCATTATAAACAGCGAAACCTTTTTCCCGGGCAATGTCAGCAGACACGGGATTGGGCTCAATGCCCATAATTTCCCATCCCCGAGATCTAGCAACCGTGAGCGCGTGACCAACACTACATCCCACATCTAATAGACGTCCGGGTGATACAAACTTTTCTACTTGATTAAAGATGAACGAAAAATGACAGGAGTCCACCTCTTCTGTCTTTGAGTAATATTTACTGGAGGATGTCGCATCATTGGTATATTGGCTGCGTAAATTGTAATCACGGTAATACTGTTCTGGGATAAAAATAATGCGACAATGCCGACATTGAAAAAGTTGATACTGTTTCCGACTTAATACTTTCCTTAAGTCAGGACGGTCACAAACGGGACATCGATAATGGGGCAGCGTCATTTGCTAAAAGATACCCTATCTTCTAAATATTAGGGAGATCCTATCATTTCCCAAATTTTATAATGAATAATTCCTTTAAATTTACTATACTTCCCCAAAAGGGATTAAATCTTGTATCGGGATCATTTTTCCAGGTTACGGGGAATTCTTTCATTTTGAAACCTAATTTTGTGGCGTTAAAAATCGTTTCGATATCAAACATCATACGGTCGATTCTGTTCTTGCTAAAAATTTGATGGGCTGCTTCCCTTTTAAAAACTTTGAACCCGCATTGGGTATCTCGCATACGGATTCCCATAAACCAACGGATGATGAAATTAAATCCCTTGGAACCCAACTGACGGTACAACGGTTGTTTAAGAATAATCTTCGATTCCGGTAATATTCTCGAACCAATCGCTACATCATATCCGTCTTGCAGTAAGTGTAAACCACGTTCTACTTCTTGATAAGGCACACATGTCCCTGCATCAGAGAAGAGAATATATTCTCCTTTTGCCTGCAAAATACCGGTTTTGACCGCATATCCCTTCCCCCGATTTTTTTCATAGCGAATACACCGCAGATTCTTGTATTTTGATTCCAATGATTTCCCAATCTCATATGTTTTATCTTTACTCCCATCATCGACCATTAATACCTCATAACCGTAGGACTGCCTGTTGAGAAAATTGTACACTTGCGATAAATCCTCACAGATTTTTTTTTCCTCATTGTAGGCAGGAATAACAATCGAAAGCAAGACTGGATCATTTTGTGAATTCTCTATCATACCTCACTCATTTTGTATTTGTTCAATCGGATATTCCCTTTTCTTATCTCATCTTGGATGTAGGAAATCATACGAGTAAGCCCCTCACGAATATCTGTTTTAGGTTTCCAGCCTAATTTTTTTGCCTGTGTTATGTTGGCAAGCGTATCTTCAGCTTCCCAAACTAAGTTCTCTTTATAAACAGGGGAAATTTTCACTCCTAAAAAATCGCACACAAAATTGTAAATATCTAGGATGGAATAACATTGCCCGGAACCGACATTAAAAACCTTTCCATCCGTACTCGAATTTTTTATACATAAAATGTGGAAATCATTGACATCATCCACGTAAACAAAATCCCGCTTCTTTTCTCCTGTCCCATAAATAATAGGAGGCTGATGCGCTAATAGCCTAATAATAAAAGCACTCATGATGGGAGGGATGGTTCTTCGATAATCTTGCCTTGGGCCATAGACGTTGAAATAGCGCAATGCCGTAAACTTCATCTTGAAAAATTTTTTATAGGCTTCGGCAAAGTACATGGAGGCCACTTTGCTGTTGGCATAAACACTTTCTGGTTTAATCTCCGATTCCGGAGTCGGGAATTTACGACTCCCCTCATAAAGAGCCGACGTTTCCGCATAAATGACCTTCTTTACCTTAGCCATTTTGGCCGCTTCAAAGACATTCACGGTTCCGGTCACATTAATATCCGCTGTCTGTACCGGATCATCTTGGCAATCGCTAAGACAATTTTTAGCCGCTAGATGAAAAACATAATCGACACCCACAAATAATGGATAAATATCTTTGGAGCGTATATCCATCTTATAGAATTCCACATCTTTGGGAATTTGTTCTCTGGCCCCATAAGAAAGATTATCGATCCCGATAATTTTTAAAGGAGAATTTTGTGTTCCCCTTCTATGATGTCTATATTCCCTTAAAAGATGATCAGCAAGATTACTCCCAATAAATCCGGCCACGCCCGTAATCAAAATTTTCATTTCTTGGCAATGTCCTCTCTGGTTAAATTAAAATTGGGTTTGAATTTCCCCTCATTTTATTTTCGGTCATCTCAATTATAATTCTTCCGGCACCACCATTACGTAAAAGATCAAATGCATGGTTAATATCTTCCAATTTAAAATAATGGGTAATCAGTTTATCGAGAGGCAATTGACCCGAACAATAAGCGTGGATATACTTAGGGAAGTCTCTTTGCGGAACAGTTTCGCCACCCCACGTACCACGGATTTGCTTACCCTTAATGAGCTCAAAGGGATGAAGGCAAATTTTTTCATCTTTTGCTAAATTTCCGGCAATGACTAAGGTCCCGGTATAATTAATGGCCTCGAAGGCTGTTTCCATTGCCACCTTTGCTCCCGAGGCATCAATAGCATAATCAACTCCTCCTGGCGCTACTTTCTGAATTTGGGAAAAAATATTCTTGCCATTAACAAGAATTCCATGGCTGGCCCCTAACTTTTTGGCGAACGCAAGTTTCTTTTGATGAATATCAATGGCTATAATTTTTGAACACCGCCTTAATTTCGCCGCTAGAATGGCGCTGGCCCCAATTCCTCCGACCCCAAAAATCGCAATAGAACTATTTTTTTTAACATTAAGAGTATTATTAACAATGCCTCCTCCTGTAGCCATCGCACAGCCGATGACGGCCGCCTTATCGGCTGGCATTTTCTTAGAAATTTTTGTGACACGGTTTTCGGAAACGACCGAGTAATGACTGAATGTTGTCACGGCTCCCGCGTTAATGATTTCTTTACCTCGATGATACTGCTTTGGAAGAGCATCCAGCCCATTGCCTTTAATCCAGGAAAGAACAACATAATCCCCTTTTTTCACTTTACTCACACCGGGACCGATTTCTTTCACAATACCAGAACCTTCGTGACCCAACAAATGAGGTAAATAACGATCGGGCCCTTTAAGCCCGATTATTTCATTATATTGAGCTCGACAAACACCACTGTACAAAATGCGGACAAGGACTTGTCCACGTTTTAAGGAAGGAATCTCAACCTCATCAATAATAAGAGGCGAATTGAGCTTGTATAAAATGGCTGCTTTGGTTTTCACGATGAGCACTACCTTTCGATTCGTCCGCAATTTGAACGAATCGCCTTAATCTAGAAAAGTGCGCAATCGCCCCGCGACGGCACAGCCGGAGCAGGGGTTACTAAAGATATTTATAAGGTAACCCTTCGCCTTCGGCTCAGGGCGTGCCGTAAATTTTTCCATGAAAAATTTACGGTACGAACCAATAATAATCTCCCTTATACCCGACTTCCTTAAACAATTTCACCCAATCATTCACGTGCATATACGATTGTGCCGTTAAATTCCACATATCCATAAGCGTCTTTTCCTCATCGTTACGATAGGCATCCACCGTGACAAAAGCATGTTTTTTGGTGACTCGCTGAATCTCCCGCAACGCTTGTTTACAATCTTTTAAAGGGAGATTATGAACCGTATTGATGGAAATAACGAGATCAAAATAATGATCGGGAAATGGTAGTACTTTAGCATCGGCCACAAATACAAATGGTTTTATCGACTCAACGGCGTTCTCAATCGCATATTGGGAAATATCCATACCACACACTGTAATCCCAGGGATAAGTTGGATGAAATCATGCAGCATAAAACCTTTGGCACATCCCACATCTAAAATCCGACTTTGACTGGAAAGCCCATAATTCTTTTGGAATGTCGGAACAACAGGTTGCCAAAAACGCGGATGATACGAATAACCGCCATAACCATACATACGATCCCCATCGAAGAATTCTTTCCCAAATTGACGAGCGATCCTCTGAATTTCCGGAGTTTTCTTATTTTGTCGTTCTTGGGGATTTCTTTTCGACCTGGGATAGTTTTCTAATAAATTAATCTCGCCCATCGCAATATAGTGGACACAGTGATTATACAATCGATCTTGTTAGACTTTAACTGGGGTTAACATTGAACCTTCTATAGACAACTTATTTTCGGAAAGTAGTTGCTGCATCATTTTTATATTGTAATACTTAATATTGTTCCTTGGATCGATAATACAACCATCTTCAAACGCTACCTTTAAATCCATCACGGCTTCTTCAATGGTATGCCGTGGGATAAAGGCTAATTCTCGTTTTATTTTCTCTGAGGAAATGCTATAGGAACGTTTATCATCTGATTCCGTAAATTCGACTTGCAGATCTTTTCTATTCAAAGTCTTCTTAACAATGTGCGCAATCTCTTTCATTTTATGATTTTCATAACCGACATTAAAAATCTTGCCAGTAATTTTTTCTGTTGGGTATTCCAGTGCCTGCACATATAAATCCGTTATATCTTCAATATGAATATTAGGTCTCTTCTGTTCTCCCCCATAAATAGTGATGCGGCCTCGGCTAATAGCGTGATTGGTTAAAATATTGACCGTTAGGTCAAGACGCAAACGCGGAGAATACCCGCACACGGTGGCCGG
>JAHFGK010000040.1 GCA_023247475.1 Candidatus Omnitrophota bacterium | reverse complement strand
ATGTTGTTTATAAAAATAAAATTTATCAAGGGATGTCCAATATTGGACTAAGACCTTCCTTTTACAAATCAAATTTTCGGATTAATCTTGAGGTATACATTTTTGATTTTAATGAAAATATTTATGGCCAAGAGATCATCATCGAATTTATTCAAAAGATACGAGAGGAAAAAGTCTTCAAATCCAAAAATGATTTGATTGTCCAACTCATTCATGATGAGAAAAAAGCAAGAGCATTGTTTAAGAAAATGAATCAATTGTAGATCCTCACATTGGCCTTCCAATCACCCTTCCCATTTTACGTATGATTCCCACTGGATCCGCTCTTATTATTTGTGTCTCTTTATTCTTCTTCTCTTAATTTTTAAATTTAAAATGTTGTTACGCTAAAACACTCTTTTAATAACTACTAAATATAGGATTTTTTAGAAAATTGATACAACTTATTGTATATCAGGAAAATAAGATGATTTTAGTGTTGACAAGGATCATAAAATTGTTATACTGGGACATATAGTGGAGTAAAGTGGAGTAAAGTGGTTTTAAGAATATTATTGAAATTCCTACTAACGTCTTGTCTTGGTAAAAAGGTATACCAATGTTTTATGGGGAATACTATCACAGCATTGACCGTAAAGGGCGTATTATTCTCCCATCGCGTTTTCGTGATGTTTGTAAGGAAAACGGTATAGAAAAATTTTTCATCACCCGTGGCTTAGATAAGTGTATTTTTATGTTCACGGAAGAAGAGTGGCGCCTACAGGAACAAAAATTTAAAACTATGCCGTTTACGAAGCAGGAATCGAGAAATTTTAATCGTTTATTTTTTTCCGGGGCCATCGATGTTGTGCCCGACAAACAAGGGCGATTTATTATTCCGCAATTTTTAAAAGATTATAGCAATATTAAAAAAGAGACAGTTATCATTGGAATCTCGAATAGAGTTGAGATTTGGGACAGTAAAACTTGGAAAGATTTCTATGCTACCTCGAGTGCAGGTTTTGAACAGATAGCCGAGAATATTTTGAATGTATAAAGAATTTATGGTGGGTATATGCCTCAAAATAACAATCACAATATCATCTTTAGGTGCTTAGTGAGGCTCCCTAAAAGCGATTGTATTTTTTGTTCTACACAAGAGCAATCAACAGGCCGAAGAAGATTATTCCTCATTTTTAATCGAGAAGAAAGGATTTATTTTCGTAATGCCCTACGGGGCACGTGGGATGAGATTAAAGATGTAGAACAATGCAGTGCGATCAGACAAAAGTTCTCTAACGCCGTTACAGAAAAAACCATCCCTTATTTTAGTACATTAACAAATGGAGAGAATATTTAAATCCCATGGATTCTCGAATGACCACAACCATAACACAACCGATTGATATTCCAATGGACCAAAAGAATTTACACATCCCGGTCATGTCTCAAGAAGTGATTGAGCATTTAAGGCTAAAACCAAAAGCTGTTATTGTAGATTGTACTTTGGGCTTGGGAGGACATGCTCAATTAATAGCCCAAAATATTGGACCAGAAGGTCGTGTTGTTGGTATTGACCGTGATAGTGAATCTTTAGCTCAAGCGCAAGGAAGGTTACAAAAGTATCCTTGCCAATACGAGTTTGTCCACGACGATTTTCGTAACCTTGATAAGATTTTGGAAAAATTGGGTATTCAGGAGGTCGATGGGATTCTGTTTGATTTGGGAATCTCCAGTTACCAACTAGAAAATCCACAAAGGGGTTTTAGTTTTCATGTGGATGGACCGTTAGACATGCGGATGGACAAAGATAGTTATATCTCGGCATATGATCTAGTGAATTCGTTATCGGAACATGAGATTTCATCTATTTTAAAGAATTTTGGAGAGGAACGTTGGCACTATCGAGTAGCTCGCTATTTGGTGGCTGAGCGTGTCAAGCACCCGATCGAGTCAACCAAAAAGTTAACCGAGATTGTTTTGAAAGCCGTTGCCTCACGTTATAAGGGACAGAAGATTCATCCTGCCACAAGAACTTTTCAAGCCATACGTATAGCGGTTAACCGTGAATTAGAAGCTTTGGAAAAGACATTATCCATATGTATTGATTGCTTAAAATGTGGTGGGAGAATATGTGTTCTTTCTTTCCATTCTTTGGAAGACAGGATCGTTAAGCAAAAGTTTCGTACATTCGCAAGATTGGGCAAGCTAAAACTCATTGTTAAAAAACCTTTACGACCCAGCAATGAGGAAATGAAAAGTAACCTGCGATCAAGAAGTGCACGATTAAGAGTAGCCGAGAAGATATAAATTCTAATGAATTGAATAAATACAAGAGGGGAAGGGAATCGAATGAAACTATTAAAATTTGTTAAATGGGTGTTAATGGTTACTAGCCTCGCTTTAATTTATACTCACCTCCAAATGCAGATATTTGATTTAGCTTATCAGGGTAAGATTAAAGAGAAGAAGATTCAGGAACTAGCAGATAAAAATGGTCGGATCAGGTATAATATCCTCTCGTTAAAATCCTCGACTAATTTAGGAATTAAGCTATTAAAAGAAGATTCCTCTATGAAATTCATGGATAATGACAAAATTGTACGTATCGCGAGTCCAGAAAGATTAGTAGCAACGAATAATCTAAACACTCAGAAAAATTTGGTAAAACAACCGAATTCCTGGCTAAATTTTTTGTCTTTGCGGTCTCAAGCGGAAGCAAAACAGGTCGAGAAGGATAAAAAATATTAAAGAGATCAATTCCACATGATCTGTGCCACGTAATTGTTTTCATCCTAACAGTACTCATTGGTCAACTAAGTTAAACTCGATATTGATTTAAACCAAAGCGGTTCAAATTGCAAATTAGAAAGTATTCCCTTCGATTTAGCTTCATATTTCTTTTTCTTATCTTCTGTCTTATATTCTTTTCTATTAAGTTGATCCTAATCCAGGTATTTCGTGCTTCCCACTTGACCACTCTTGCTGAAAAACAACATAATTATTATATAAAGTTAGAGCCCGTCCGCGGGACCATCTTCGATTGTCGATTAAGACCTTTGGCGATCAATTTGGCTGTTTATTCTCTTTATGCCAATCCTCGGATCATGACGGAGGAAGATAAAAGGGAGGCCGCCCAATATTTATCTTCTTTGCTGAATTTAAATTTGGATTTTATTCTTGAACGTCTCAGTCAAAATAAATATTTTGTGTGGCTTGTCCGTAAAATACCGATGGAAGTCGTTGACCAAATCAAATCTTATAACATTAGGGGATTAAGTTTTATTAAGGAGAGCAAACGATATTACCCTAACAAATCGTTAGCGAGTCATGTGATTGGATTTGCTGGGATAGATAATAACGGTCTCGAAGGGTTGGAATTACAATTCGATCATTATTTGCAAGGGCAACCCGGTTGGACACAAATATTAAGGGATGCCAGACAAAGGGAGTTGTTAATTGAAAAAGGCTTTATTCCACCCCGTGACGGTTTTAATTTAGTTTTGACGATTGATGAAACAATTCAGTTTATTGCGGAACGAGCGTTAGAAAAAGCGTTTGTCAAACACAACGCCAAAGCGGCAAGTATTATCGTTATGAATCCCAAGACAGGGGAAATATTGGCCTTGGCCAATAGGCCTACTTATAATCTGGAAGAATCCTCCAATAGTCAACCAGAAAGCCGTACTAACCGAACATTAGTTTATGTGTATGAACCTGGATCTGTTTTTAAGATCGTAACCTTGGCCGCAGCTTTAGAGGAAGACTTAGTTAAAGAAACGGATAAATTTTTTTGTGAATACGGAACGTATAGAGTTGCTAACCATATCCTTCATGATCATCAACCTCATGGCATTTTGACACTGCGTGGGATTATAGAGCAATCCAGTAATATTGGGACAACGAAAGTCGCGCAAAAATTGGGCCCTCATTTGATCTATAAATATGCACGAAGATTTCGTTTTGGCATGAGAACAGGCATTGACCTGACTGGTGAGGTGCAAGGAGTCCTTAAACCACCATCGCTTTGGTCCAAAACATCGATTGGCGCAATTCCCATTGGTCAGGAAGTTACGGTCACGGCATTACAACTGGTTTGTGCCATCGCTGCCATCGCGAATGATGGAGTATATATGAAACCTTTTGTGGTAAAATATATCAAAGACAATCACGACGAATTAATCAAATCATTTGAGTCCCAAGAAGTGGACCATGTGATCAGTGTGGAAACAGCGAAGCGCATGAAAGATATTCTTACGGGTGTTGTTGATGATGGTACGGGGAAGTTGGCTAAAATTGAAGGGATCAAGGTCGCGGGTAAAACAGGAACCGCACAAAAAGTCATTGGAGGGCAATATTCTCAAAATAGATTTTTTGCTTCCTTTATTGGATTTGCGCCGGTTGAAGATGCTAAATTAGCGGTGGCTGTTGTTTTTGATGAACCTCATCCCAGCCATTTTGGGGGGACGGTATCGGCACCAGTATTTAAGGAAGTCGTGGAGAATGCCTTAAAATATCTTGCCACTAATGAAGAGAATATAAATATTCATTGAGGGTATTATATTATGTTAGCTAAAGACCTACTCAAAGATATTGTTAAAATTCGGGTTCCAAAACAAATTGAACAACTCGATATTAAAGCTATATCCGTGGACTCGCGTAGAGTTCAGAATAATAGTCTATTCATTGCGCTTAAAGGCACCAAATGCGATGGGGCGGATTTTATTCAGGAGGCCCTGGATAAGGGAGCGCAGGTGATTATTAAATCCGAGGAGTTAGCATATTCTATTAATAGAAATAATAATGCAGGTATTTTAACCGTGGAAGATACACACAAAGCTCTCTGCGATATTTTATTACGCTTTTACGGTAAACTCTCCGATAAGGTCAAGGTCATTGGCATCACCGGAACCAACGGGAAAACCACCGTGTCCTACCTCATTGAATCCATCCTTAAATCTGCTGGCCTAAGATGTGGGGTGGTCGGCACAATCAATTACCGTTATGGAGACAAAATTTTTGCTTCCCACAACACCACCCCCGGGATTGTCGATAATCAGGAATTTTTGTCAGAACTCATGAGAGAAAAAATCGGCTATTGTGTGATGGAGGTTTCTTCTCATGCGTTGGATCAGAGACGCGTGGGGTTGATTGATTTTCAAGCGGCTATTTTCACAAATTTGACCAGCGATCATTTAGATTATCATAAGGATCGAGAAGATTATTTTGCCGCCAAAGCAAAATTATTCCAGCAAATTTCTCCAAAAGGAATAGCCGTGATTAATAATGATGATGAGTACAGCCCAAAATTGCAACACTTAATCCCAGCCAAGATTTTTACCTATGGGATCAAGAATAAATCTGATATCACCGTAGAGGACGTGACTTTAAATTTGACTGGTTCCCGTTTTACTTTGAAAAGTCCTTGGGGAACTATCAAGTTTAACACCCCGCTGATTGGATTCCACAATATCTACAATATTCTCGCTGCGGTGACGGTAGGACTTTTTGAGGGGATCAATGCGGATTTAATCAAAAGAGGAATTGAGGCAGTTGGGTGTGTCCCTGGTCGTTTAGAGGCTATTAACGAGGGACAAGATTTTCATGTATTTGTCGATTATGCCCACACGGAAGATGCTTTAAAAAATATTCTTCAAAGTATCCGCAATGTTTGTCCGGCAAAAATTATTTTGGTCTTTGGTTGTGGAGGGGATCGCGATAAAAGTAAGCGTCCCAAAATGGGGAAGACGGCCAGTGAACTGGCCGATTTCGTGATGCTCACAACTGACAATCCCAGAAGCGAAGATCCTAAAACAATTGTTGAACAGATTGTTGCCGGTTGTGAGAAAAATAACTACAAAGTCATCTTGGATCGTAAGGAAGCGATTGAAGAGGCTTTACAAATTGCGGGGAGTGGAAATGTGGTGGTGGTCGCGGGTAAGGGACATGAGGATTATCAAATTTTTAAAGATAAAACCATTCATTTTGATGACCGTCAGGTTGTCCGTGATTTCTTGTTAAAACGAAGAGAACATAGTCCTAGTATCAAACATTGATCAAGGGATTTTATTGTAATGTTAACCATCCAGGAAATCTTAAAAGCTTCGAAAGGGAAATTACTCAAAGGCAAAAGTGCAATTAAGGTCAAGGGGATATCGATTGATTCCAGGACTTTTAAAGCAGGAGATTTATTTATTGCGATTAAAGGAAATAATTTTGATGGTCATGATTTTATCAATGTCGCGATCGAAAAGAGGGCGTCCTCGGTCATGATCGCGAAAGGTAATGTAGTTATCAACAAAGATATTCCGGTTATCCTCGTTAAAGATACCATTGTTGCGTTAGGTCATTTGGCTCGATTTGTAAGGACTCGGGCGAAGATTCCGGTGATTGCGATCACGGGAAGTACCGGAAAAACAACCACCAAAGAGCTGGTGGCGTGTGTCTTAGAAACGCGGTATAAAGTTTTAAAAAATGTGGGCACACAAAACAATCATATTGGCGTGCCCATGACACTTTTGAAATTAAATAAGGATCATGAAGCGGTCATTCTTGAATGTGGGACGAATCGTTTTGGCGATATCCCTTGGCTTGCAGATGTTGCTCGTCCCAATGTTGTTATATTTACAAATATTGGAGAATCACATTTAGAAGGGCTAAAAACACTCGAAGGTGTTTTTCATGAAAAATATGGGCTTACCAAATATATGACATCCGATGACACGATTATTCTTAATAATGACGATCGGTGCTTGAAAAAAATTCCTGATCTGAATAAAAAACAAAAATTAATAAGTTTTGGTTATGAGGATAAAACAGATTATCATGCCTCGCAAATTCAATTGGTGAATAATCAAAAGATTTCCTTCTCTGTCAATCAGCAAAAAAATTGGATTTTACGAACACCAAGCGCGCATAATGTTTATAATGCTTTAGTGGCGATCAGTTGTGGTCGCTTGTTTCATATCCCTTATAATGAGATAAAAAAAGCTTTACGCCGATTTGAATTTCCATGCGGTCGACAGACAATTCAAAAGAAAGGCCCCTATTGGATTATTGATGATACGTATAATGCAAATCCTATTTCTCTAAGAAGCGCTTTAAGAACGCTTGCGGATTTAAAAGTTAAGGGCCGTCGGATTTTGGTGTGTGCGGATATGCTCGAGTTGGGATCACAAGCAAGAGTCCTGCATCGATCGGTTGGAAAAGAGGTAGCAGAGCTTAACTTTGATCTTCTCTTAACCTTTGGAGAGTATGCCAAACTTATTGCGCAAACGGCCCAAGATAAAGATCCACGACTCGTGGCCTATCACTGCCGATCGATCAATCAGGTGCATCATCGATTAAAAAATTTTTGTCGTCCTGGGGATGCGATTCTGGTGAAGGGATCGCGGGGAATGCATATGGAAAGGACGGTGGATTTCTTAAACAAAAATTTTATATCTAATAGCTCTAATCATTCTTAAAAAGGATTAACGATGTTTTATTATCTATCGGAATTTCGTGACGTCATTTCGTTTTTAAATATTTTCAAGTACATTACTTTTCGCGCCGGTATGGCGGCGGTGACGACGTTTGTTTTGTGTCTTATTTTAGGACCTATTTTCATAAAACATTTTAAAAAGCGCAGCCTCGGCGAGAAAGCCAAACGCGAGGATTGTCCGGCGCTTGATCAGTTTCAAACAGCAAAAGAAGGAACCCCGACTATGGGGGGAATTTTTATCGTTGGCAGTATTCTTTTATCTGTTTTACTGTGGGCGGATTTAAGTAATCCATTTATTTTATTGACTATTTTCACTTGTATTTACTTAGGTATGTTGGGAGGGATTGATGATTATGTGAAACTAACTCAAAAAAATCACAAAGGACTTAAGAGTGTACGCGGTTTACAAGCACGGACAAAATTGATATGGGAAATTATACTTGGAATTTTTATTGGAACATACATCTATTGTTATCCCGGCACATCCACGCAATTGGATTTTCCTTTTTTGAAAAAATTTATTATTGATTTTGGGTTTTTATATATCCCATTTGTGGCTCTTGTTGTGGTAGGAACAGCAAATGCCGTGAATTTCACCGACGGATTAGATGGTTTGGCGGTTGGTAGTGTTGCCATTGTTAGTCTGACATTGGCGCTTCTTAGTTATGTGACTGGACATCTTAAGTTAAGTGAATATCTTTTTATTCCTTATATTCCGGGGACGGGAGAGTTGACCGTTTTTTGTGCCGCGATCGTCGGCGCTGGGTTAGGATTTTTGTGGTTTAATGGATATCCTGCAACTGTTTTTATGGGTGATGTTGGGTCGCTCGCTTTAGGCGGAACGATCGGTATTATTTCTGTTTTCATTAAAAAAGAATTGCTTCTTGTTTTGTTGGGAGGTATTTTTGTGATTGAGGCGCTTTCCGTAATCTTACAAATTTTTTCATTTAAAATGACGAGGAAACGATTATTCAAAGTGTCTCCACTGCATCACCATTTACAATTATCCGGCTGGAATGAATCCAAGATTATTGTTCGGTTCTGGATTGTCGGGATTATCTTAGCCCTTTTAACCCTAACAACGTTGAAGATTAGATAATATTGATCATCATTTTTACTTTATCTTAAAGGAGGGGGCGTGAAAAATTCTCAGCAAGAAATTTTTCATACCGAGAAGAAAAAAATGGATTTGACGGATAAAACTGTCACGATTATCGGTGCTGCACGCAGTGGTCTGGCGTCTGCTCGACTGATCACCCGCCTTCATGGAAAAGCGAAAATCTCTGAACAGAGTTCCGAAAATTGTATCCCTTTTGATTTTAAAGAGTGGGCTTCCCAACATTATGTGAAGATGGAATTTAATGGCCATACGCGTTTATTTATAGAACACAGCGATCTTTTGGTTTTAAGTCCAGGTGTGCGGTACGACGCATTGCCTATTCAGTGGGCAAAGGAAAAAGGAATTCCAGTGATGGGAGAAGTCGAATTGGCTTATCAATTCTGTCCTCGGCCGGTGATTGCCGTGACGGGAAGTAATGGCAAAACTACGGTTTCGACTTTAATCAGTGAGATTATAAAAAAGGCCGGTATGAATGTCTCATTGTGTGGGAATATAGGTTTTCCTTTTGCCGATTTTGTTCTAGACTTGGATTCGAATGGTTACGTAGTACTGGAGATTAGTTCGTTTCAGTTGGAATCCATCGTTTATTTTAAGCCCTTTATTGCGGTGTTCTTAAATTTTAGTCAAAATCATCTTGATCGGCATAAGGATCTCCAAGAATATTTCGATGCCAAAAAGAGAATATTCATGAATCAGAATGAAAGTGATTACGCTGTTTTAAATGAACGAGATCCGATGGTGAAGGAGTTGGCCACTCAAATTCGTGCGCAAGTGAGATTTTTTAATTCCCCAGCCTCAAAGGACGGGGGCAGAATACAGAATCCCAATTATTTGGCGGCTCAAGAAGCAGCGAAGATTTTAGGGATTTCCGAGCAAGTGTGTCAGGAAGTTTTTGAGGAATTTAAAGGCGTTAAACATCGTCTAGAATGGGTTCGAACGATTAAGGGTGTTGATTTTATTAACGATTCAAAGTCGACAACAGCTGAGGCTGGACGGTGGGCGATGGAAAATATGACTCGACCTATGATCATGATTTGTGGTGGCAGAGACAAAAACATCGATTTTACGGTGTTAAGAGATCTCGTCAAAAAGAAAGTCAAAAAAATGATTGTGATTGGTGAGGCCCGACAGAAATTAAAGGATGTTTTTGGCAATGTGGTTCCGCTAGAAGAATGTGATGGATTAGAGCAGGCGGTTTCTCGTGCACTAAACAGTGCAGCCCCAGGGGACTGTGTGGTTTTAAGTCCGATGTGTACCAGCTTTGATATGTTTAAAAATTACGAAGAAAGAGGCGAAGTATTCAAAGAAATTGTCCATCGATTGAAACCGTAAATATATCAAATAATTTTTTATGCGAGAAATCCGAACTTCTCTAACAAGTATTGTGATTGTTCTTCTTTGCGTGGGGACCATTATGATTTATTCTGCGAGTGGTATCTATGCCCTGCAACAATTGGGGGATAGTCTTTTTTATTTAAAAAGACATTTATTATTTCTCTTTGTCGGATTTATCATGACTATGGTGGTCATGTCATCGGATTATCGTGATTTGAGACGTTGGGCAAAACCAATCCTCTTATTTTCCCTACTAACACTTATTTTGGTTCTTATCCCTGGCATTGGCAAGGCCAGTTATGGTGCCCGACGGTGGTTTAAGATAGGGGTTTTTAGTATTCAGCCATCCGAATTTGCGAAACTGGCCGTGTTAGTTTACGTCGCGGATTTTTTAGCACGCAAGCAAAATAAGATAAAAGATTTTCGGGAAGGATTTTTACCACTCGTTTCCATATTAGGGGGCTTTTGTTTATTGATTTTAAAACAGCCGGATTTAGGCAATGCGGTCTTGATGGCGGTTATTGTTTTTACGATGATGTTTATGGCGGGGGCACAGCTCCACCATATGGGAGCGCTTTGTGTATTAGCCTTGCCGGCCCTTTATCTTTTGGTGGTGAAGGTCCCGTATCGGTTGATTCGTATCATGACTTTTTTAAATCCTTGGGAAGATAGTCAGGGGGCGGGATTTCAGCTGACCCAGTCCCAAATTGCTTTAGGGTCAGGAGGATTCTTTGGGGTCGGGCTGGGACACAGTGTCCAAAAACTTTATTATCTTCCGGCGGCACATACGGATTTTATTCTTTCCATCATTGGTGAAGAAATGGGATTTGTAGGCGTCTTTACCATTATCGTGTTATTTATGGTGTTCATATGGCAAGGAGCCAGAATCGCCAATAGGGTGACGGATCCTTTTGGTTATTTTTTAAGCGTTGGCATTGTGAGTTTACTTGGACTTCAGGCTGTGATCAATGTTGGTGTCAGCATTGGTGCATTGCCAACAAAGGGATTACCACTTCCATTTATCAGTTATGGTGGTTCGGCATTGGTGGTGAATATGATGGCGGTGGGATTACTTCTTAATATATCGCGTATTCAAGATCAATAATTCATTGGGATTATATATTCCTTATGAAAATTCTTTTGGCAACGGGTGGGACAGGAGGGCATATATTCCCGGCGCTTCATGTGGCGAATATTTTGAAAGAAAAGGGACATGAAATCCTGTTTATTGGTGTCTTAAATAAAGTTGAAGATAAAATTAGGCAGAAAGGATTTAAAATTGCTCATTTGAGCGCCAAGGGATTAACATTCAATAGCCTAATGTCAGTTTTGGCCTCGAGTTATTGTATGAGTAAAGCGTTTATAGAATCGATAAGGTTAATCAAAAAATTTAAACCCGAGGTAGTCTGTGGTTTTGGTGGGTATGCATCTTTTTCGGTTGTTCTGGCGGCGAAATTTTTAGGATACCCAGTGATGATTCATGAACAAAATGTCATTCCTGGGCGGGCTAATGCGATTCTGGCTAAGTTGGTGGATCAAATTGCAATTAGTTTTAAAAAAAGTGAGCAATTTTTTAAGTCCCCTAAAGCAGTCTTAACTGGTTGTCCTTGTTACGGTCGATTACCTACCTTGACCAAGGGTGAGGCATTGGCAAGATTTCAACTTCAACCTAATAAAGTAACGATACTAATCCTCGGAGGGAGTCAAGGGAGTCACCGGATTAATGTGGAATTCGTTAAGACCGCTCAATTGTTAAAAGAGATGATCGATTTTCAGATCATTCATCTTACGGGACAACAGGATTACGGCTATTTGGATCAACAATATAAGACGTTAAACGTTGTGTATCGTTTATTTTCTTTTTTGGATGATATGATATCTGTGTATAGTGCGGCGGATGTTGTTGTTGCTCGGGCTGGTGCCGTGACCATTAGCGAGATTGTCGCATTTGGATTGCCATCGGTGTTGATTCCTTATCCCTTTGCCGGAGGACATCAAAAAGAAAATGCGCATGTCCTCTGTGATGTCAATATGGCAACGGTGATTGATGACCAAGAGTTAACTTCGGAAAAATTAAAAAAGGCAATTTTGGCCTGGGTGAATAAAAAAATGGAACCGAACGAAGTTCGGAATAGATTACAGGAGATCTATTGTCCTGATGCTGCTCAAAACGTGGCTGCGGAAATTATCTGTTTAGCTAAAGGATAAAGTATTTGATAAGAAGTTTTTATTGTGCCTAAAATAATTCATTATTGAGATGAAATTTAAGATATTTTTGACTATGATGTTAGCCTTGGCGGGGATGATTACTTCGGTGGAAGGTCAAGAACAGTGGAATGAGTATCGAGCGAACCATTTTATTATTTACTATAAAAACGTTCCCCAGGATTTTGTGAAGACGGTTGAACAACAGGCGGA
This sequence comes from Candidatus Omnitrophota bacterium, assembly GCA_023247475.1. Classification (GTDB taxonomy): domain Bacteria; phylum Omnitrophota; class Gorgyraeia; order Zapsychrales; family JAHFGK01; genus JAHFGK01. Next base: position 2,950 of record JAHFGK010000040.1, on the reverse strand, counting down.
ATATTATTATCAAGAGATTACCGATAATCTCGGATTTCGTCGTTTTACAACGTGGACATTTGATGAACGAGCCAAAATTTATATTTATGACGATCAAGACGATTATATCAAATCGGCAAGAGAACTTCACTGGTCCCACGGAGCGGCGAATACAAAAACAAAGACGATTCGCACCTTTCCATCGGCGCACGGTTTTTTTGATTCTACTCTCCCGCACGAATTAGGGCATATTATTTTTCGCGAGTTTGTGGGGCCTTTGGCAGACATTCCTCTTTGGTTTGAAGAAGGGGTGGCTATGTATCAGGAAAAGGCCAAACGATGGGGAGCTCGTAAAGCTGTCCAAAAGGCAATCGCAGAAGGAAAATTCATTCCTTTAAAAGAACTTTCTCATACCCTGTTGACCAGTAACACTGATAAAAATTTAGTGAATCTCTATTACGCCGAGGCAGCGAGTGTCGTTTATTTTATGATCACAGAATTGGGACAATTCCGATTTGTTAGTCTTTGCCGGAATTTACAAAGTGGGCAGAAATTTGATAACGCCCTTCAGCTTACGTATATTCGATTTGAGAGTATAGATGATCTCAATGCGGCTTGGTTAAAAAATTTGAAAGATAATCATGGCAAATAAATCAACTGGGAAGTGTATATAGTCATTTAAGACCCCAAGGAGATCGCATGGGACAGCATTATCATTTTATCGGAATTGGTGGGATTGGGATGGGAGCGATTGCCCATTTGATGATTGCGCAAGGGCATCAGGTGAGTGGATCGGATGTTAAAGAAAACGATATGACCACAAAATTGCGAGGGGAAGGTGTGAAAATTTATATTGGCCATCAGGAACACAATATTGCAGGAGCGGATTTTGTTGTCTTCTCCTCGGCGATTAGTGAAGACAATCCTGAGATGAAGGCCGCGAAAACGCAACACAAAAATATTCTCCAAAGAGCGCAACTGTTGGCGGAATTGATGAAAGGTCAGATTGGGATCACCATTGCCGGAGCTCACGGCAAGACGACAACCACCTCGATGGTCTCGAGTCTTTTGATGAAGGCGGGGTTGAATCCTACCGCTGCGATAGGTGGGATCCTCAATGGTTCTACCTGGCAGGCCAGTATGGGACAAGGAAAATATTTTGTGGCAGAGGTGGATGAAAGCGATGGGTCATTCTTGTATTTTCATCCTAAATATTCGATTGTCACCAACATTGATTTTGAACATGTCGATTATTACCATAATTGGGAAAATATTTTGAAAGCCTATAAACAATTTATCCAACAAAGTCAACCCGATGGTACTGTTATCCTTTGTGGAGATGATCTTAGGCTGCGCCAGGTTGCTTCTGAGGCTAATCGGAATTGTTTAACGTATGGGCTCACCACCCAAAACGAAATTTTTGCCCGCGCTATTAATTTAGAAGGATATACTTCGCATTTTAATTGCATCTATCAAGGCAAAGACTTGGGCCGTTTCAAACTTATTGTCCCCGGCAGCCACAATGTCACAAATGCTCTCGCCTGTATTGGACTGGGCTTAGAGCTTTCCATCGAATTGAATGTGGTAAGAGATGCCTTAAAAGAATTCCGTGGTGTCCGACGCAGATTCCAAGTCAAAGGACATCTGAATGATATCATTGTGGTGGATGATTATGGGCATCACCCTACGGAAATAAGGGCAACATTGGAGACAGCCAAATCCCTCAAGAGGCCGCGTTTGATTACGGTCTTTCAGCCTCATCGCTATACCCGGACAAAATATTTGTTGGAAGATTTTGTTAAGAATTTAACACTCAGCGATTATTTAATTATCACGGACATTTATTCGGCTAGTGAAAAGCCTATTGAAGGTGTCTCGGCCGAAAATTTATATCAGCGTATAAAAGATTTAAAGTCACCGCCAGTCGTTTATCTTAAAAAAGAGGAGATTATCCCGCATCTTTTGGATATGGTTCGTCCTGGGGATCTGGTATTAACGCTGGGGGCGGGAGATATTACTAATATTTCGGATGAGTTGGTAAAGAAATTAACGCAAAGTTACCAACCGACCCAGACCCGATCCATAAAGTAAGTGATGTGATGGATATCAATACAACTGATTTAGGTCATATCGGTGTTTTAATGGGAGGATATTCATCGGAGCGTCCCATTTCTCTTAAATCCGGGACAGCCGTGTTTGAGGCTTTTAAACAAAGTGGATGTCATGTCAGTGCCTTAGACATCATCGTTAAAGACGAAAACGAAATTGCTCAATTTATTGATCAAGCTAAGATCGATGTCGCCTTTATTGCTCTTCATGGTCGGCTAGGAGAAGACGGAATCATTCAAGCGATTTTAGGACATCTTAAGATCCCTTATACAGGATCGGGAGTCAAAGCAAGTCAATTAGCATTGAATAAATCTTTAGCGCAGTGGATATTTAAACAAAATAATTTACTGGTTCCGAAACACATCATCTTGTCTCAAGATAATAAATTTAGTCTGGAAAGTGTGATGAATCAGTTGGGCGAGTTACCCATCGTTGTTAAACCCACGAGTGAAGGTTCGAGTATTGGAGTAACGGTTGTTCGTACTCCGCAACAATTTCCAGAGGCTTTGGATGCCGCTTTTCAATATGGTCCGGAGGTTTTGATTGAGCAATATATTAAGGGAAGAGAATTAACGGTAGGGATTTTAGGAGATTCGTTTTTGCCTGTCATTGAGATCAGACCTAAGAATTCCTTTTTTGATTTTAAGGCAAAATATCAAACGGGTATGACGGAATATATTATCCCGGCGGAAATCCCGGACAAAGTTGCCAAGCAAATGGGACAAACGGCGCTGAAAGCTCATCAGGTTTTAGGATGTCGAGATTTTTCTCGCGTGGATATGATGCTGGATGAATATGGGCACTCCTATATTCTGGAGATAAATACTATCCCCGGGTTTACCTCAACGAGTTTACTTCCTAA
>JAHFGK010000039.1 GCA_023247475.1 Candidatus Omnitrophota bacterium | reverse complement strand
GGATGCCTTGGCGGCAAGGAATCCTGTTCCGGGTGGCGGTTCGGCCGCGGCGTTAACCGCAGCACTGGGAGTGGCCCTTATTTCCATGGTTGCTCATTATTCAGTTGGGAAAAGTCCACGTAAGTCTGTTGAGAAAAAAATAAAAGAGATTTTGGAAAAAAATGAGAGACTCCAGAACCGACTCTTAAAATTAGTTGACGAAGATGCCCAAGCCTATTTGCAGGTAGTTAAGACCCGAAAAGCAAAAGCACCTATTCGAAAGGCTGCTTTAAAACATGCGCAGCTCGTGCCTCGCGAAGTCTGTCAATTATGTTATTCAGCGATCCAATTGACACCACCGCTTGTTAAGTATGGGAATAAAAATTTGATCAGTGATATTGCAGTGGCCGTTGAATTGTTACTAGCTGCATTTAAGGCGGCAGTTATCAATATCAAAGTTAATCAAGTATGATCCAGGAAGAAATGATGTCAGCGAAATTGTTAGACGGAAAATCATTAGCAGCGCAGATTAAGGAAAAGCTAAAACGCGAGGTGGACCAACTGCGCGCATCAACAGGACAGGTCCCACGATTAGTGAATATTATGTTAGGCAATGATCATGGCTCCTGTGCTTATGCCAATTCGCAAAAAAGGGTGGCCGAACAAATTGGTATTCAATACGAATTAGTGACATTACCTCATAATATTTCTCAACAAGATTTAATTGATCATATCAAGCGGTTTAATCGCGATGAGCACATTCATGGCATTATGATTCATAAACCTGTTCCAACGCATATTCAGTATCGTGTGGTAGCCAATTATGTGGATATCACAAAAGATTTAGAAGGGATTAATGTTGCCAACATCGGTAAATTGATTGTCCAAGAAACTAAGCTTATTCCGTGTACACCAGCGGCCGTGATGGAACATCTGCACTCGACCCGTGTTCCTTTACGAGGTAAGGAGGTTGTGATTGTCGGGCATAGTGAAATCGTGGGAAAACCTTTAAATCTTCTTCTTCTGGAAGAATACGCCACGGTTACGGTTTGTCATATCGCAACCAGCGAAGCAGGAAAACTTATGGAACATGTCCGTCGAGCCGATGTCTTGGTGGTGGCTGTAGGAAAACCTGCTCTTATTAAGGGCGAGTGGATTAAACAAGGGGCCATTGTGATTGATGTGGGAATTAATCAGGTGGGTGATAAAATCGTCGGGGATGTGGAATTTGAGGTAGCGCAAAAGAAAGCGTCTTATATCACCCCGGTGCCAGGGGGCGTAGGACCAGTGACGGTGGTGATGCTGATGCGTAATGGGATCGAGGCATTTAAACTACAAACAAAAAGTAAAGTTAAGGTATGAAAAAGATTGTTATTTTAGGCTGTTCCTCTGCGGTGGCCAAAGTCATCGAAACCGTTCGGGCTGTTGATCAAACTAGTGAGTTTTCTCTCGTCACGTTCGAAGAACATTTGCCTTATCAGCGACATTTATTCCCCGAATTTGTTACTAAAAGTCGTACGTATGAAGAGATATTGAGTAAACCTAGTAGCTTTTATAAAGACCATCACGTTAATCTTATTTCCAATAAAAAAATTTCCAGAATTAATTTCCGTAAGAGTCTCATCGTTATGGAAGAAAATGAGCAGTTAAATTACGATATTTTGGTGATTACAGAAACAGGGGAATATAAATTCCCCGATATAAAAGGCGTCAATAAATTTGGCGCCTTTGGTATTAAGACATTTACCGAAGTCAATCAAATTATTAATCAGCTTTCCTTCGTTGATACCATTGTTATCCGTTCGACCCTGTGGTCAGGGATAAAAATGGCTGGGGCTTTTCAACAAAGGGGCAAGGAAGTGATACTGGTTATTCCTCAGGATCACCAAGTACTTGCTCAACTTGATCCTCAGGTCGTTGGTACGATCTTGCGATCTTTAGAAGAAAAAGGAATTCGTGTTTATCCGGAAAATGATATTGTTGAGATTTTAGGGAATGGGGAGGTCAAAGCCGTTCGATTAAAATCGAAGAAAGTAATCGCCACCGAAATAGTGATTTTCGATCACACAAAAGTTAATTTTAGATTTTTTACCGATACCCCTTTGAAAATTAATGAAAAAATTTGTGTTGATCATTTTTTTCGGACTAATCTACAAAACGTTTATGCCTTAGATGAAGTCTCTGAATTAAGCGAAGCTCAGCAAGGAGATTTTGAAATTGATGGGACAGGATTGATTCAACAAGGAGTTAGGGTCGGAAATTCTCTATTAGGGCAGGAACAATTGAGCAGTGCGACAGTACTTTGTGTGCGTGGGGGTCGCCTTCATGATTTATTAATTCAATTCATCGGGCAAACGAATCCGCCAGAACCATTCCAGAAATGCGTTCAGTGGGACCCTTTAACATGCGTGTATAAAAAATTTTTAATTAAAGAGGAAATGTTGGCGGGTGCCATTTTAATTAATGTCCCACAACAAGAGCAGGAACAAATTAAAGGGTTCATTGAGCGAAAAATTAAGGGGGCGGAATTAGGGCATCTTTTGGGGGAACAAAATTCGCAGTCGGTTGAAAATACGAGTGTATAATTGCATCGAGGATGATGGTAGCTTAAGTTTGTTTAAAGTTTAATATTCTCTCAGGATCAAACAAAATTTTACTTGCTAAACTAAAAATTATGTATTATGCTTATTTCCAGGTATAAGGTAAAAATCGCAGGTCGTACAAGTGCCTCAATTCTTATCCTAATCATCTCATTATTTACCTTTCACAAAAACGTTCTCGCAGAAACCAAAGACCAAATAGCGGAAACCTACCGTGTTAGTGGTTATAAGGAACAGCAAAAAGGTAATTTTGATGAAGCCCTCATTTATTATATCAAAGCCCTAACATTAGGATACGAGAGTGCTGTTATTTATAATGACATGGCTGTTGTCTATGAACAGCTAGGGTTGTTCAATAAGGCGGAAGAATTTTATCTTAAAGCTATAAAGCAAGACCCGAAGTATCTCCCCCCCTATATGAATATTGCTTACTTTTATAAGCAAAGGGGAGATATCCCTAAAGCTAGTCAATACTTTAAAGAACGACTCAGGCGGGCTATCCAAGACGACCCTTGGGCAGAAAAAGCAAAAAGAGAACTTTTAGAGATCAGCCCGGAGTATCAAAAAGAACTTCAGGATCGAGAAGCAGAGCGATTAGCAGAACAAGCACGTAAAGTCCGGGATGAATTTTCCCTGCAGATTAGCCGGGCGACGGATCATTATCAAAGAGGCTGTTTGTTGGTAGAGGATAAGAAGTTTTCTGAGGCCATCGACCAATTTAACCGGGCTTTAGCGATAACTCCCGATAATCCTAAAATTATTAAGGGTAAACAGTGGGCCCTATTTAAACAAACCGTAGAAGAAATACGGCAGCATTCTGAGAAGGCAGTGGATTTATTAGAAGTAGGTGATGTCATTTCTGCAAAAGAAGAATTTCGTAAGATACTCACCACTATTCCCAAAGAATCTATTCAAATATCCGAATAAATATTTAGTCATGTATTAAAGTTTTTGTTTTTAAGGTTCGCTCATGTCCGATGCTCGATTATTTCTCATTGATGCCCATGCCCTCTGTTATCGTTCCTATTTTGCTATCAAGGGATTAGCTACCAGTAAGGGACAGGCCACGAATGCGGTTTACGGATTTGTTAATACTTTAAGAAAAATTTTGCGTGATTATCATCCGGATTATTTAGCCGTTTGTTTTGATGTTGGAAAAAAAACATACCGCCAAGAAAAATTTGCCGAATATAAAATTCAACGACCATCCATGCCGGATAATCTGATAAGTCAAATCCCCATTATCAAGGATATTGTTTCGGCATATAATCTAGCTGTTTATGAAAAAGAAGGTTTTGAGGCCGATGATATCATTGCCACCATCACACAAAGAGTTTCTAAAAAGGACAATGTCGAGGTGGTGATTGTAAGTGAAGATAAGGATATGTATCAGTTAGCCAATAAGAAAGTAAAATTGTTTAGTGTGCGTCAGGATACCATATTGGATCATGATGAGGTGAAGAAACGATTTGGTATCGAGCCCCAGCAAATGCCGGATTATATCGGTTTGGCTGGTGATGGCGTGGATAATATCCCAGGTGTGCATGGGATCGGAGATGTCACCGCTAAGAATCTGATTCAAGAGTATGGGAATTTAGAGAATATTTTAAATCATCTTGACCGTGTGGCTCCTCTTAAAGTTCAAGAAAAAATTAAAGCACAAAAAGAATTAGCTCAGTTAAGTAAAGAATTAGCGCTATTGGAAACCAATGTTCCTATTGAGTTCGATTTGCAGGATATGAAGGTTAAAAATCCGGATCATAATCGTTTGTTCTTTCTTTTTAAGGAATTAGAGTTTAAAAAGTTTTCCGAAGAGTTGTCGAAAGAAGTCAGCGAACCGGAAAAAATTAGGGCGAAAACGATTGATAAAACATCGGATATCAAGGCCATTGTCGCACAAATTCTTAAAAAGGGGCGTTTTGCATTTCTGACAGACAAAAACGAAGAAGGTGAAAATTTATTTTCTGGGTGTTCGAACATCGCGCTTTCTTTCGACGGTCAGGAAGCCTATGACATTGCTCCACAATTTTTTCAAGATCTCAAAGCGATATTGGAAGCAAAAGACACGATCCAGATTACGCACGATAGTAAAAATACAATGAAGGCATTGGAAATTTTAAATTGTGAGCTCAAAGGGAAAATTTTTGATGTGATGTTAGCGGGTTATCTTTTGTTTCCTTCCCAAAATGCATATGATCTGGACACCTTAGCCTGGAATTATTTAAAGAAGTCTATCTCGACAGAAGAATCTTTGGCGAAAGGGGTATTATTGGTCCACGAACTTTATACGATTTTATTTGAGCAACTGAAGGAAAAATCTCTTTTAAAATTGTTTGAAGAAATCGAAATTCCTTTGGCTCATGTCTTGTTCAGGATGGAACAGCGCGGGGTAAATTTAGATACACAACTTTTAAAGCAAATGTCCGAGGACTGCGAAGAGAAAATTAATGCCCTAACGAAGAAGTTATTTCAATTGGCTGGTGAAGAATTCAATTTTAACTCGCCAAAACAACTGAGTCAGCTTTTATTTGAGAAGTTAAAATTACCGACGATTAAAAGAACCAAGACAGGCTTTTCAACGGATGAAGGTGTTTTAACGAAGCTCGCTGAACAGCATGAAGTCCCGCGGTTGATTTTGGAATATCGGCAATTGGCCAAATTGAAATCGACGTACATCGATGCCTTACCTAAATTAATTAATCCTAAAACAGGGCGTGTGCATGCTTCTTTTAACCAAGCTGGGACTGAGACTGGAAGGCTTAGTTCCAATCATCCTAATTTACAGAATATTCCGATTCGCACTGATTTAGGCCGTCGGATAAGACAAGCATTTATTCCCTCGCAAAAAGATTATTTGATTATTGCTGCGGATTATTCCCAGATTGAATTAAGAATTTTAGCTCATTTGTCCCAAGACGAGAATCTTACCGAGGCCTTTAAACAGGATCAGGATATTCATCGATTTACAGCTGCTTTAATCTTTGATGTGAAAGAAGAAGACGTCTTACCAGAGATGAGAGATACGGCCAAACGAGTTAACTTTGGGATTATTTATGGCATGAGTGCTTTTGGTTTAGCAAAGGATTTAGGAATTCCTCAAGAAGCAGCTGCGGAATTTATCGATAAGTATTTCCTACGGTATCCGAAAGTCAAAAAGTTTATGGAGGACCAAATCCTTTTATGTCAAGAAAAGGGATATGTTGTTACTTTGCTTAATCGGCGTCGATATATTCCGGAAATCAATAGTGCTAATATTTCGATTCGACAATTTGCCGAACGCCAAGCCATTAATACTCCAGTGCAAGGTTCCGCCGCAGATTTGATGAAGTTAGCGATGATTCAAATCCAGAGGGAATTGGAGAAGCAAAAATTAAAGTCTTCCATGATCATCACCGTGCATGATGAATTGGTTTTTGATGTCCCGCAAAAAGAAAAAGACAAGATGGCCGATTTGATTCGTCAGCAAATGGAAGGGGCTTTGAAATTGTCCGTCCCCATTAAGGTCAGTGTTAAAGTAGGAAGAAATTGGCTCGAGACCGTGGAGATTTGATATACGAGGAAAGTCAACTCTTATGAAAATAGCATTTTGTTCCTCGGAAGTGATACCCTTCGCGAAGACTGGTGGTATGGCAGATGTGTGCGGGACTCTTCCTCTAGCGCTCGAGCAATTAGGGCAGCAAATTATTATTATTCTGCCTTTTTATAGAGGCATTGACAGCAAAAAATACGGTATTAAAAAGATTAATGAACATTGTTCAACGACAAAGATTGGTAAGTCCGTTCAAGTTTATTTTATAGATCACCCCGTGTATTTTGAACGCGATGGACTTTATGGCGACAATAAAGGCGATTTTTCTGATAACTTAGAACGATTTCAATATTTTTGCTGGCAGGCATTGAAAATACTCAAGCAAGTGGATAGCAAAGTCGATATCGTTCATTGTCATGATTGGCAGACTGCTCTTATTCCGGCGTATTTGACGTTTCCTTTGAAAGGGGATGGATTTTACCAGGAGATGAAAACGGTTTTTACCGTCCATAATTTAGCGTATCAAGGGATTTTTCCAAAAACAGAATTCCCGAAGTTAAAATTAGACCGCAAGTTATTTGAACGTGAAGGGTTTGAATTTTACGACCAAATTAATTTGTTAAAAGGGGGAATTATTTATAGCGATCGAGTGACTACGGTCAGTAAGCAATATGCCCGGGAAATCCAAACGCAAAAGTTAGGGTGTAGCCTCGATGGAGTTCTGCGTTCTCGGAAAGATTTGGTGGTGGGTATATTAAATGGAATTGATTATGAGGTTTGGGATCCCCAAAATGATCCATGGATCGAAAAAAATTTTTCATGGGAAGATATTGAAGGTAAATACACCAATAAAAATTATTTACAAGAATATTTTAAATTTCCCAATCAAAAAGAAGCTCCACTTTTTGGTTTTGTGGGCCGGTTATCGTATCAGAAAGGATTGGATTTAGTGTGTGAAGCCATCGATGAAATAGGCCGCATGGATTTACAACTAGTTTTCTTGGGTGTTGGTGAAAAAAAATATCACAAGCTTATAAAAGACATGGCTTCTCGCTATTCTCAAAAAATTGCGGTTCACCTGAAGTATGATGAGCGAATGGCGCATATGGTTTATGCTGGAAGTGATCTATTTTTGATGCCCTCGGTGTATGAACCGTGTGGTTTAAGTCAGATGATCAGCCTAAGATACGGGACGATTCCTTTGGTATTTAAGACCGGAGGACTAGCGGACACCATCACTTCCTTCGATTCCGCGGATGGGCAGGGAAATGGTTTTGTTTTTACGAAATATGACAAAGAATCTTTTGTGGATGCGGTGAAGGCAGCCGTTAAAGCATATAAAGATAAAAAAATTTTTTCGAAACTAGTACAAAGAGCGTTTCAATTCCGATTTTCCTGGAAGGATTCAGCCAAACAATATATAGCGTTATATGAACAATGTTTATCAAATCATAATTAAGAATGACTTGGTGTGATGTTTAAATGCGCATCATTGGCATAACAGGGAGTCTAGGTTCAGGCAAGACAACGATTGCATCGATGTTGGCGGATTTGGGAGCGAAGGTGATTGATGCAGACAAAATTGCTCACCAGGTTATGCATCCGGGTTCTGTATATTTTAAGCGGATTGTCCAAGATTTTGGTCGTGTCATCTTGACCAATGGTTATGTTGATCGCAAAAAATTAGCTACAATTGTATTTAATCATTCGAAGCAGTTACAGAAACTTATTCGCATTATACATCCTAAAGTAAAGGAGGAAATAAAGCGAAAAATTGCGGTTTATCAAAAACAGGGGCGAACATCAGTGGTTGTTTTAGATGTTCCCTTACTCTTTGAGTCGGGACTGGATCGTTGGGTGGATTTGACGGTTGTTGTCAAAGCGCATCAAAGGCAGCAGATTGAACGCATAAGAAAGCGAATTTTTTTAACTGAGGGGGAGGCATCTAAAAGAATTAAGGCGCAAATGCCTTTAAAAGAGAAAATCCGCTTGGCGGATGTGATTATAGATAATACAGGAAGTTTAACCAAAACAAAAAAACAGGTAGAAAAACTATGGCAAAGACTAACACAAGAGAAAAACAAAAAGTAAATAATGAGGGGGAAAAGAATATGGAGAAGTCATCCGTCGCGATGGATAAGCAATCGCAGGACAAGGAGGCTCTCAAGTCCAGTGAAAACAATTTTAAGGACGCATCTAAGAATTCTGGCCTGGGAGAGGGCAAAGAAACTGAGCGCCTCGACATAAGTAAGCTCAAGGACATGAAAATGAATGAACTGACGAAGGTTGCTCGAGAAATGAATATTAACGGCATCAGCGGAATCCGCAAGCAGGATTTAATATTTAAAATCTTGCAGGGCCAGGCGGAAAAAGAGGGCCTTATGTTTGGCGAAGGGACCCTCGAAATTTTATCTGAAGGATTTGGCTTTCTGCGCAGCGCCAATTACAATTATCTTCCTTGTCCGGATGATATTTATATCTCCCCTTCGCAAATCCGTCGTTTCGATTTAAAGACGGGTGATAATGTCAGTGGCCATATTCGTCCTCCCAAAGAAGGCGAAAAATATTTTGCCCTTTTAAAAGTGGAAGCCGTTAACTATGAAAACCCGGAAAAATGTAAAGAGAAAATCCTATTTGATAACTTAACGCCTCTTTATCCGAAGGAGAGGATTGTTCTAGAGACAATGCCCAATGAAGTCTCTATGCGGATTATGGATCTTCTGACGCCAATTGGTAAAGGGCAACGGGCTTTGATTGTGGCTCCCCCTTACAGTGGGAAAACGGTGCTGTTACAAAAGATTGCTAATTCCATCACGACGAATAATCCGGATGTTATCTTAATCGTTCTTTTAATTGATGAGCGACCGGAAGAGGTCACGGATATGCAACGTAGCGTCAAGGGAGAAGTAATTTCTTCGACCTTTGATGAACCGGCGGAACGCCATGTGCAAGTTTCGGAAATTGTTCTGGAAAAGGCAAAGCGTTTGGTAGAACATAAACGCGATGTGGTGATTCTCTTGGATAGTATTACCCGTCTGGCGCGGGCGTATAATACGGTGGTACCACATAGTGGAAAAATCCTCTCGGGTGGTGTGGATTCGAATGCGCTGCATAAACCAAAACGATTTTTTGGTGCGGCGCGGGCAGTGGAAGAAGGAGGAAGTTTGACCATCATCGCCACGTCTTTGGTGGATACCGGAAGCCGGATGGATGAAGTCATCTTCGAAGAATTTAAAGGAACAGGCAATATGGAATTGCAAATGGATCGCTCGCTATTTCAGCGAAGGATCTATCCCGCGATTGATATCAAGCGCTCCAATACCCGACATGAAGAACTTCTCTTGGAGAAGGATGAATTACAGCGGATTTGGTTGTTAAGGAAGGCCATTAACGATTTAAACTCCGCGGAGGCGATGGAATTATTGATTGATAGAATTGCAAAGTATAAGACCAATAAAGAATTTTTGGAGAATTTAAACAAGTAAAAATAATATTAACGACAGTTGGCTTTAGAAAGGAAGAAGAAATAATGAAAGCTCAGATACATCCAGCTTATGAAGAAACAACAATCACCTGCGCGTGTGGAGAGGTCATTCATACACGCTCAACGAAAAAGAATATTCGCGTCGAGATCTGTTCTCAATGTCATCCGTTTTTTACCGGCGACAAAAAATATGTTGATTCGGCGGGAAGGATTGAACGTTTTACCAAGCGTTATAAGAAACCGGGTAAATCCTAATTTAGTTTCCATCCTTGATCGAAAACTTCTTTAATTACAGTCCTTCGCATAAATAATAGAACCCTTATTCAAATTATTGTAGACGATCGGGGGCCAGTACTGACTACCATTAATTATATTATAGAGAAGTCAGTAAATAATCATTTAAGAACATTTAGGATAAGTATGAGAGATGACTGTGTCTATTGTTGAAAAATTTAAAAAGACTCAACAGCGCTTTTTTGAATTAGAGAAGTTACTGGCAGACCCGCAAGTCATTGCGGATAAGAACCGGTATCAAAGATTCGCGAAGGAGTACGCCGATATTGCTCCGATTGCGAATATACTGCGGGAATATGAAAAGACGATCGGGGAAATTAAGGAACTAAATACCATGTTAAAAGAAAAACATGATAAAGAATTTGAGGCCTTGGCGAGATCCGAATTAAAAGATTTGGAAATTCGAGAAGAAGATTTAATCAAGCAGTTGAATGACATCGCGAATCCCGCCAAACAAGAAAAGGAACGAGATGTTATCATTGAAATTCGCGCGGGAACAGGAGGCCAAGAAGCGAGCCTATTTGCCGGAGATCTTTATCGAATGTACACCAAGTATGCGGATCGAAAAGGGTGGAAGGCGGAGGTCATGAGTACGCATGTTTCCGAGACAGGCGGGTTTAAGGAAGTTATCTTTAGTATTAGTGGAAACGAAGCTTCCCGCCGGTTAAAATGGGAAAGTGGCACGCATCGCGTTCAGCGTGTTCCGGTGACCGAGGCATCGGGTCGTATTCATACCTCGGCGGCTACGGTGGCTGTTTTATTTGAACCGGAAGAAGTCGAAATTAAGGTCGACCCTAAAGATTTAAAAATTGATGTCTTTCGCTCTTCGGGGCCGGGAGGACAAAGTGTCAATACAACGGATTCGGCGGTGCGGATTACTCATTTACCCACGGGGATGGTGGTCGTTTGTCAGGATGAGCGGTCACAATTGAAAAATAAAATGAAGGCCATGCGTGTTTTGCGCGCAAGGTTATTAGATAAAATTCAACGTGATCATTTTGAAAAAACCTCGCAGGACCGCAAGGAACAAATCGGATCGGGAGATCGTAGCGAAAAAATTCGCACCTATAATTTCCCCGATCGACGGGTGACAGACCATCGCATTGGATTTACGTCCCATCAATTAATGAATATGTTAGACGGGGACTTGGATGAATTAATTGAGGCTTTGTTGCACGCCGAGCATGAGGTAGAATTAAAATTGAGAAAATAATTTTACTAAATATTTAGAAATTATGACCGAAGAAGAATTGATGTTATCGTCTTTGTTGGATTGCCGACGTATCGACCTGTATGTGGATCCGAAACCGCTTTCCTTAAGACAGGAAAAGAAGCTCATCCAAATGCAGCTAAGGCGCCGGCAAGGGGAACCCCTACAATATATTGTTGGTTCGGTTGAGTTTATGGGATTGAATTTCGTCGTTGACTCGCGAGTGCTGATCCCTCGTCCCGAAACAGAAATTTTGCTTGAACGTGTTTTAACCCTGGCCCAACAATTGCGGTCACCTCATTTGAGAATTCTTGACCTAGGAACAGGATCTGGTAATATTGCAATTAGCTTGGCGAAATTTATTGATTCATCTTCCGTGACTGCAATCGATATATCTCCAGAGGCCATTGAGTTAGCTAAAATGAATGTGAAGAATCATTCGGTAGCGTCCAAAATAAATTTTATCCATACGGATATGATCGAGTACTTATCACATTATCGGGCAGAAGAGGAACCGTTTGATATTCTTGTTTCGAATCCCCCGTATATTCCTTGTGCTCAGATTCATCGATTGCCGAAAGATGTCCAGTGCGAACCACGCATCGCCTTAGATGGAGGTGAAGATGGCTTGCATTTTTATCGCTCGATTATTGAGCGAGCGCCATTTATTCTTAAAAGAGGAGGATACCTAGTTTTGGAACTGGGCGACGGACAAAAAGTAGTTTTAGAAGAATTGTTAGCAAATTCACCGGGGTATCAAGAAATTAATTTTTATAAAGATTATTGTGGAATCGATAGAGTTCTGGTAGCAAAAGTAACTAATGAGAATCAACCGAACTAAAGCCACATTTTAAAAGAGGAAAGTGATCTATGGACAAATTAGTTATTGAAGGGGGAGGACCCTTACTCGGCGAGGTCAGGATCAGTGGTTCTAAAAATGCGACGTTACCGATTTTAGCCGCCACATTAATGACGGACGAGCCGTGTACGATTCGTAATGTTCCGCGGTTACGGGATACGATGACGATGATTAAGCTTTTGAAATCTTTAGGGAAAACCGTTGAGTTTAACGAGAATGAAGTTAGGGTTTCCTCAAAAGGATCATTGAATTATTTAGCCGATTATAAATTGGTTTCGACGATGCGCGGGTCGTTTTGCGTTCTAGGGCCTCTTTTGGCGAAGTTAAAAAGGGCTAAAGTTTCTTTGCCGGGCGGATGTGTCATCGGGATTAGACCGGTCGATTTGCATTTAAAAGGATTAAAGAATTTAGGAGCGAAATTTGAGTTTGAAGCAGGTTATGTGATGGGGAAGACCAATTCCCTCAAAGGTAATTATGTTTATCTGGGAGGTGATTTCGGTTCCTCGGTTCTCGCCACCGCCAATGTAATGATGGCGGCGGTACTCGCTCGAGGAGAAACGATTATTGATTCGGCGGCCTGTGAACCGGAGGTAGAGGCGTTAGCCGATTTTCTTATGGCGATGGGGGCAAAAATTAAAGGGAAGGGAACCTCACGTATAACGGTTAATGGGGTTAAGAAGTTGCATGGAGCAAATTTTTCAATTTGCTCGGATCGCATTGAAGCCGGGACCTTTGTTTTGCTGGCGGCGGCAACAAAAAGCAATATCACTTTAACTGGTTTGGATTATACGCATATACTGGCCCTGATCGATAAATTGCAAGAGGCGGGGTTGAAGTTTCAACATGCGGACGGATGGCTGAAAGTGAAATGTCAAAGAAATTTGAAGCCCACGAGCATTACAACGTATCCTTACCCGGGATTTCCAACTGATTTACAGGCTCAATTCACAACTCTTATGGCGATGACACCCGGAGTCAGTATCATCACCGATAAAGTTTTTCCTGATCGGTTTATGCACATTGCCGAACTGAATCGTATGGGGGCCAATATCAGACGGGACGGAAATAGTGCGATTATCCAAGGGATTAAAACATTATATGGTGCTCCTGTCATGGCCTCGGATTTGCGGGCCTCAGCCGCACTCGTGATTGCTGGTTTGGCAGCGAAGGGGAAAACAGAAATTCATCGTATCTACCATTTAGAGCGCGGTTATGAGAATCTCGAGGAGAAACTTGTGAAATTAGGGGCTAAGATTTATCGGGAGAAGGAATAGGATATGCTCCTTGTCATTGATAACTATGATTCGTTTACCTATAACTTGGTCCAATATTTCGGTCAGCTCAATGCACTGTTAAAGGTTTACCGAAAT
The DNA here is from genome assembly GCA_023247475.1 of Candidatus Omnitrophota bacterium. Classification (GTDB taxonomy): domain Bacteria; phylum Omnitrophota; class Gorgyraeia; order Zapsychrales; family JAHFGK01; genus JAHFGK01. The sequence continues at coordinate 1,987 of JAHFGK010000039.1, read as the reverse complement.
GATGCCTTAACAATAGGTGAAGTTAAAAAGCTGAAGCCCGAACGGATTGTTATTTCCCCGGGTCCCGGCCGACCAGAAGATGCGGGGATTTCTGTAGACATTATCAAACAATTGGCTGGGCAGATACCCATTTTAGGTGTCTGCTTAGGACACCAGGCGATTGGGTTTGCCTACGGTGGGAATATTATTCAGGCGAAAAGACTCATGCACGGGAAAACATCGATGATTAAGCGTAACCAAAAAGAATTGTTTGCCGGCATTGAAAATCCTTTTGAAGCCACGCGTTATCATTCTCTGGTTATTGATTCTAAAACATTGCCCGAATGTTTGGAAATCACGGCCACCAGTGAAGACAATGAGATTATGGCCGTCCGACATAAAGATTTCTCCTTATGGGGCGTCCAATTCCATCCCGAATCGATCCTCACCAAATCCGGATTAAACATTTTAAAGAATTTTTTAGCTCTTCGATGAAACAATATATTGCTAAGATCCGCAACAGAAAAGATCTTTCTGAAAGCGAAATCGAAAAGGTTATGCATTCCATTATGGAGGGAAAGGCCTCGCCTGAGGATATTCGTGATTTTTTATTGTCTTTAAATGAAAAAGGTTTTAGTATTGCGGAGATTACCGGGGCCGCCAAAACTTTAAGACAATTTTGCATTCCGATAAAGACGAATCACACAGTGCTGCTCGACACCTGTGGAACAGGCGGAGATAAAAAGGGAACCTTTAACATTTCCACGGTGACCGCCTTTGTCGTTGCGGGTGCTGGGGTGGTGGTCGCCAAACACGGCAATCGTTCGGTTTCTAGTCGCTGTGGCAGTGCCGATATTTTAGAGGCCTTAGGGGTTAATATTGCTATGGAGGTCGAGCGCTTAGAAGAATGCTTGAAAAATGTGAGACTTGCTTTTCTATTCGCCCAGAAGTTGCACCCAGCCATGAAGAACGTCGCTTCCATTCGTAAAGAATTAGGTGTGGAGACTATTTTTAATATTCTTGGTCCGTTATCGAACCCCGCCCGAGCAACGCATCAAATCATCGGCGTTTATAGACATGATTTGGTGGAACTGATGATTCATGTTTTAAAAAATTTGGGATTAAAGCGTGCTTTAGTGGTACATGGTTCGGATGGTTTGGATGAAATCACCACCACTGGGAAAACTTTTGCCGGTGAATTTGACGGTCGCAAGATTCATTTCTATGATATCGATCCAGAACAACTCGGTATGAAACGTGTTATGATAAAAGATCTAAAAGGAGGAGATCTTAAGACGAACGTCGAAATTGTTCATGGCATTTTAGCAGGTAAAAAGGGAGCTAAACGCGACATCGTTATCCTTAATGCCGCTTACGCACTTTATGTAGCCGAGAAAGTTAAAAATATCCCCGACGGAATAAAATTAGCGATAGAATCGATTGATTCTGGCAAAGCCTCCGCAAAATTAGAAAAACTGAAACGTTTCACGCAAAAGAAGGATTAAGCTGTGTTGGATTTTTTAGAAAAAATTCTTAACTATAAACGCGGTCTCATCAAAAGGAAACGAACGTATTACGATTCCTTTAAGCAAAAAGTTAAGCGCAACAAATTTTCACGTTATCATTTATTTAAAGTGGCTATTTCCAAACCCGGTCCACTGAATTTGATTGCGGAAATAAAGAAAGCCTCTCCCTCCCAAGGAATGATTTGCCAGGATTTTGATATTTTACGGTTTGCGAAAATTTACGTCGACAATGGCGCTGTGGCTCTCTCGGTTTTAACCGAAGACAAGTTTTTTTTAGGCAAACCAGATTATGTTCGTGTCCTTAGCGAACAGTTTAGTATTCCGATTCTCACAAAAGATTTTATCCTTGATGAAGGACAGATTTATGAAGCTTACGCGTGTGGGGCCAGTGCGGTCCTTTTAATCGCGGCGATTTTGGAAGATGACCAATTAAAGCACTTGAGCCAAGTAGCCAGTCAATTAGATCTCGATTGTTTGGTTGA
>JAHFGK010000218.1 GCA_023247475.1 Candidatus Omnitrophota bacterium | reverse complement strand
TTTTCAAAAACTTCCGAGCGGTTTTTTTCTTGGACGATACGTTCCGCTCTTTTGGATACTTTTTCTTCGGCAATACCGCGTAGGAAAACCGGTATCTTTTTGATTAACTGCTGAAATTTTTCCTCAGTGGTTCTATCCCAGGTAATATTCATTTGAGTTCCTTTCTTTTCTCACTGATTTGTTATTAACGGAACAAATCAAAACGAGGGAACCCATTTAGAAACTGGCATTCACTTTAACCTTAAAATATACACCGTTTTCTGGCACGACTTTCCCATTCTCATCCTGATATTTTATGATTCTATCGAAATCCCCACCCATGCCAACGGATGAAGATATGTGATCGTTAAATTTATGTTCAATCCCTAACCCGGTTGCGAAATCTTGGACCTGAAGGATAGAGCCGTCACGACCCCCTCCGACCTGTTCAAACTCATCGAATGTGTAATCGAATTCCCAAAGCAATTTTGTCTTTTCCGTTACCTCGTAAGAAATATTCGGGGCATCGGAAACCAAATTAAATGACAGTTTATCATTGACCCGGTAATTAAATCCAACAATCGGCAAGGCCACCATATCATATTGTGGCCTAATATTGGCGCCGAGTACCCAAACAAAATCATTCTCGGTACGGAATTTTATAAAAGTGCTGAAATTAAATCGAAACGCATCACCGTCAAAGCCCACTTCCTTTGCCGATTGAAAGGTGGGATTCAGTTCTATCCCCAGGGAGTAGCGGTCATCCTCTACAAACGGTAGATGAAATTCCGTCCCCAGCCGGAGTCCTCGGGATTTCGCATCGGGTGGTAAGATATTTATGTCGCTCTCTTTGAATATGTAATGATCCGGCCCGATATTGACGTAAAATGGAAGTCCATTGTCCAGTGTTTTATGAAATCCCAGCCTTAATGAAATCTTGGAATATTCAATTTCTCCATCTTGATCCTTGACATCAACGCTGGGGCTGTATCTGCCGTTAAATTTCACATAAAAAGGATTTTCATCAGCGAAACAGAAATCGGCAGGAGTAAACAATGACATGATTAATGCTATGAGGGAATATCGTAAGATATTCATGTTTTCCTTTCTGTTGAGGGTTAAAGGATTTGTTGAATTGCCAAAGCGTTTACACTTTATTTCGGATGATCGTATTTAGTATAATCAATCCCCACATCCTCCATTTTCCATGTTGACTCCACCTTCCGGCCAAAAAAATATTTTTGACTTTTCTCGTCTTTGGTCAGGGTTGTCCAAATTCTTTTTGTCGTTGCAGCGATGTAGATTGAAGGTTATTGATGCTGAGCGTAGTCTCAGCATCAATCTTGAGCGAAGTTGAGGGATTGGCTTTTGGTTTTATTGTCATAGGTTTTGTTTTCTTCAAATTGTTTAATTATGTAAAGTCAAACTGTTGATAATCTTATGAAACAACTCTTCATAACTTGAAAAATTTTTTGGGGTGCTGCCACAGGTAACAACATACCCCATATTTTTATCAGAAATCAACTTTTGTATGACTTTAGCCCTTTTAAAATTCTTTATGCCACCTTTGGCAGAGTATACAATTTCTAAAGAATTGGTGGTATTCTTGAGAGAAAACTCTTTATACCCAGTTAAATTTTTTATCTGGAATAGATTTTGTTTAAGATAATTTTCAGCATCCTTTTCATTTAACTTTTCAACAATAACACTACAATTCTCTGGCCAATCATCATTAGAATCTGTCAAAGGAGAAATAAAGGCAACAGCAGCACGGCCTGCCTGTTCTCTTTTATCCCAGTTTGAAGGGTATTCAATGGAAAATCCATACGTGGCATCAATATATTTTTTTAGCTCTGTTTCTGCAAAAACAAATTGATTAATTAATAAAACCATACAGCTTCCCAGGAGCATAATGTTACAAATATTTCTATGATTCATTTTTAAATCCCCTTTCTGTGACGTGTCGAAAATAAACCGAGTTTCTCAGATTTACCCAACATCCTCACCCTTAATACTTAAGGCTTGGTAAATGTATCCTCGTGCTGATTCCTATAATAAAGTTAAGCCATAAAAAAGACTATGAGTTTTTGGATAATTATTTGGTAATTTTTCCTGAATAATCCCCGCTCAAAACTGCGGAATTTTAAGGGTTTTTTGTCAGAACCCCTCCGCTTGAAATCGTATAACTATGAATCCCTTGAGAACTATTGACGGGTTGCGCTGTGATGGAATATGTGTAATCCGTGAGAACAGAGCTGTAAGTGTAACCGTTGTAGTTTCCGGTAAAATAATTTTGATTCAGATACGGCGGAGTCACATTGGTCAAATCATCGGTATTGGTCGGATAAACCTGGTTAATGCTCATATAATTTTCTAACGCAGAGGAAATGGATTTTAGTGTGGCTTGAGCCATAGCTTCATTGGAGTCAATTTTGGCCCTAAGTAAATTAGGGATAGCGATCGCTGCTAATAAGGCTATGATCCCAGCTGTAATGAGAATCTCAATTAAAGTAAAACCGTTTTTATTAACTTTCATAACCGATGATGATAAGAATGAGGAAGAAAGGATCAGTGCCAATCCCTATCCTTTTTGTTCAACTCCCTCATTGGATTTCTGAGGCTGTGTTATTTTTTTGTCTTTCACTAAAGTATCGTAAATGGTTTTGATTTGAAATCCTTTAATGACTTTCTCACCTAGGATTGTGATAGGCAATTCTCCTTCACCGACTTCTTGATATTTCTGCTGACCGGTCTTTTCCGAAATATCATACTTTACAAAGCGAACCTTGTTGGCATTTAAGAATAATTCCAGATTAGAACAATCGCTGCAATCTTCGGAGACTAATATTTCTGCCAAATCATAGTTGGAAATATTGGCATTTTGGTTCGCAGGTTCTTCGGGTGCTGTTACCGGAATAAGAATGTTTCCCAGTGCGGGAGTTTCACTCTCTACTTTTTCTTCTTCTCTTCCTTCTTCTTGATTCAGATTTCTTTTAGGTTTAGGAAAAATTTGATTTTGGTAACGCTCCGGAACTTTGGCGTGTTCGGTGTTGACGTAATGGACTTTTCCTTTTTCATCAATATAACTGACCATGTCAGCTCGGGCTGAAAATGGGATGAAAATAACTACACTAAAGAAAATTATTAAAACCCATAAGAGTTTCATAATAAATGTATAACATAGATGATTTCGGATGTCTATTTCGGGCTAATATATTTGACGGCTTAGGGAGTTGTACGACTTGTCATATTAAGGAGGGAAGCGACAGTGAAAACTCCCTGAGGGGTCAAATATTTATTCCCATAAATCAACACTTCCCGCTCCCAGCACAATCATGGATTTTGGGTCCTGGAGATAAACGATGACGGAACTGTTCTGTGATTTGAGATTAGGTAATTTCAGCGTCACTTCTCCGCTGGGGTGGGTTAAATTTACCGTCTGAAATAAACGAACCACATTATCATAATGGAGTATTCGTCCTACGTTTTCTCCTGCGTTGATCGGTGTAGTTAAATTTCTCTCCACAACAGCAATATTAAGTAAGCTGTCCTTGGGAGCATCCTGGGTTTCGTAATTCAACTGGAATTGATTCCCTTCTTTTTTTTGTAAATTGATCTTGATTCCGGCAGTGGCGGGTAGAGTCAGAAATTGTTCTGTCACCGCTTGCAATAAATCATAACGGAAACCATTGAAGGCATGGGTTCCGTTAACGATGATCTGTGGTGTG
>JAHFGK010000217.1 GCA_023247475.1 Candidatus Omnitrophota bacterium | reverse complement strand
CTCTGAAAATGACAACTATGAGCCGATAGAAATTAAAGGCGATATGGATTTTGAGATTTGGGGTGTTGTGCTTCATGTTATTCATTCGGTGTAATTATGGACAAAATCTTTGCCTTAGTTGATTGCAACTGTTTTTACGTTTCCTGCGAGCGCGTTTTTAATCCTTCTGTCAGAAATAAGCCGGTGGTAGTCCTCTCCAATAATGACGGCTGCGCCATTTCCCGCTCACAGGAAGCCAAAGCGGCCGGTATTGCTATGGGCGCGCCGATTTTTAAATGCCAGGACTTGGTCAAAAAATATGGCGTCGAAGTTTTCTCAGCGAATTTTGTCCTTTACGGGGATATGTCCAACAGGGTGATGGCTGTATTGGGTCAGTTTACGCCGAATCTGGAAGTCTATTCTATCGATGAGGCTTTCTTATCACTTCAAGGATTTGAACAACTGGGTTTAGAAAGTTACGCGCGCAAAATTCGTTCAAGTGTTTATAAGCAAACCGGGCTTCCGGTCTCCATTGGCGTCGCTCCGACGAAGACTCTGGCCAAAGTCGCCAACCATTACGCCAAAGATCACCCGGAAACACAAGGGACATTTTGTTTGATGGAAGAGAAAGATATTAATCATTATTTGGCTAAGACTCAGGTGAGAGAGATTTGGGGAATCGGTAAAGAGAAGGCCATTTTCTTGGAGAGAAACGGTATCCATAACGCTTTTGAATTAAAGAACGCGCCCGATGAATGGATAAAGAAGTATTTGACCGTTGTGACGCTGCGGACGGTCTGGGAGCTGCGCGGGATTTCGTGTTTGTCTTTAGAAGAGGTCAGCCCCAATAAAAAGGCCATTGCTACAACGCGTACATTCGGCTACGAAGTCAGCCGCATGGAGGAAATGGAAGAGGCGGTTGCCGCGTATGTCAGCCGCTCGGCGGAGAAATTGCGCCGGCAGAAATCCTTGGCCGGACACATTCAAGTGTATGTGGAGACCAATCCTTTTAAAGATACGCCTTTTTATCGCAACTCTGCCGGAATGAAGATCAACCCACCTACGGCGTACACGCCTCACCTGATTGATATTGCCAAAGGGCTTTTAAAGCGTATTTACCGGGAAGGGTTGAGGTATAAAGCATGTGGTGTGATTTTGATGGATTTTACTGCTCAAACAAACGAACAAGAATATTTGTTTGATGAGAAATATCAAGGCAGTTCCCGTCAGAGATTGATGGAAGTTATGGATCGATACAATCGCCAATCCAATTCCAGTAAACTTTTTTTAGCCGCCGAAGGCCTGGGCAAGCCGTGGTATATGAAACAAGCCCACAAATCCAAGCGGTTTACGACGAGGTGGGATGAGTTGTTGGAGGTAAAGATTTAAGGGTATGAAGAATTTCAAAATAATTGAATGGGCATTAAATAATAAAAGTAAGGCCTTAGCAGTTTTTATCGCTATGGTTTATTTAATTATTGCATATATGCGAAGTCCGGAATTGTTTTTCAAAATGTTAACGTTTTTACTTCTTCCTTTATTTTGTATCTTTTTTAGTGAAGAGATGGGGGGATATAAAGGATGGTCTGGAACATTTGGTCCACTCATTAATCAAACTTCGCCGGGAGTTATTGTTGCCATATTGGGATGGATTGTGCTTTTAATGCCAATCACAGTCATCTTTATAGCAATAAGCCTAGGGAAATAAAATGTGCGGACGATTCAGTCAAACCAAATCAAAGCAGGACATCAAGAAGCGGTTTAATGTTAAAAAGGTTGCCGACGAGGTGATGCCCTTATTTAACATCGCGCCGGACTTAGATGTCCCGGTTATTTTAAATGAGTCGCCGGATGAAGTCACGGTTGCGCGTTGGGGACTTGTTCCGTCTTGGTCGAAGGAAGAGAAATCCACTTACAGTATGATCAATGCCCGAGCCGAGACGTTGCTTGAGAAGCCAGCCTACAAAAGACTGGTCAAAAACCGGCGGTGCTTGGTGATTGCGGATTCTTTTTATGAGTGGAAAAAGACCGATGGCAAAAAAGTTCCTTATCGGATTATGTTAAAAAGTGACGATCTGTTTGCCTTTGCTGGACTGTGGGATGTGTGGGAAAAAGAAGGAAAGAAAATCACCAGTTGCACCATTATTACAATCTCACCCAATAAACTTTTATCTACGATCCACGACCGAATGCCGGTAATTTTAGATGGCCATGATGAGAAAGAGTGGCTTAAGGGAGAAGACCCAGAGCGAGTAATGAAATTGCTTCATTCTTATCAAGCGGATAAGATGAAGGCTTATCCAATTTCAACGGCTGTGAATAATCCTTCAAATAACTCTGAGGAGATTCTAAAGCCTGTTTTGTCCTAATTATGAAGCGAATAGGGGTCTTAATCGCTTCAAAATGTGAAGCGATAATTTCCGAACCATGAGGATGGTTCGGTATAAGCTATCGTCGATAAATGTAAATAATATGGTTCGGAAAGTTCGATTTTTAAGATTATTTAAACTGAATAGAGCAATAAGCCCATAGGTTTATCACCAAGTCATAGACTCCCACCTTGACAATCTCATATAATCTTATATAATCTCATATATCTGAAATATAAGGTGCCTATGAGTACATTATTTATCCAGCGTTTAGAAAAATTGCCTCCGGAAATCTGGTCCAAAATCATTAAAATTGATGAATTAAAAGGACAGTGGGTTTCTGGGGTGAAGCTCAATCCTCAAATTTTGGGACGGTTGAAGCGGTCTGTCCTTGTGACCTCCACCGGTGCGTCCACGCGTATTGAAGGGGCTAAGTTATCGGACGAGGATGTCGAAAAGTTAATGCGAGGGATTTCGGTTCAAAAGATTGCTGATCGGGACAAACAAGAAGTAAAAGGATATTACGAGCTTTTGCAAAATGTCTTTGAAGCGTGGGAGACAATTCGTTTTTCAGAAGGCACGATCAAACATTTTCATAAAGAGCTTTTAAAGTATGTTGAAAAAGATAAACTTCATCGAGGTGATTATAAAAGAACGGAAAATAAGGTTCATATGATTGATACCGCGGGCCAGTCGGTTGGGATTCTTTTTGATACAACACCGGCCTATTTAACATCAAAAGAAATGTTGGAGTTGGTTGAGGCGACTCAAAAAGCGTTTAAGGAAAAGAGATTTCCGGCACTGTTAATTATCGGTAATTTTTTGGTTGAGTTTTTACTGATTCATCCTTTCCAAGACGGCAATGGCCGGATTTCCCGGATTTTAACTAATCTACTTTTGCTTCAAAATGGATATGAATATACTCCGTATGTTTCCCACGAAAAGTTAGTAGAAGATAATAAGGCGGATTACTATCTGGCATTGCGTAAGAGTCAGAAAACAATGAGATCAAAAAAGGCTGATATTGTTCCATGGTTGGATTTCTTTTTAACGATTGTTCAAAGCCAAACTGAAATGGCTATTGGATTACTTTCAGAGGAAAACGTCGAAAAGATATTCTCACCAAAACAAGTATCCGTTTGGAAGTATTTAATGTCTGTTGAAGAGGCAGCCCCGGCAGAGATTGCTAAAAATGCCAAGGTTGCGCGTCCAACGGTCAATCAAGTATTGGGTAAATTGATGCGCTTAAAAAAGATTGAGCGTATCGGGTTGGGACGGTCAACAAGATATAGAAAAAGATAAATTTCCGTGCTAATGGGGTGCTAATACACGAGGCTCAAAAGCGGTATAAAATGAGATAACAAGAAATAAGATAAAAATCTCTAAATA
>JAHFGK010000216.1 GCA_023247475.1 Candidatus Omnitrophota bacterium | reverse complement strand
CATGGCGTATCCTTTCTGTTCTGGGCTGACATGGGTCATCCCTGGTTGATGTTTCCAAACAGAAAGATACGCCTTTTTTACAACTTTAAAATCAATTTACACACTTTATGGTATATCACCATGCCCTAAAAGGATTAGTAAAATAAATACCCGATAAGGTATAATTACTTTGCAATAACTGCCTTCTCGCTTGAGACCGCTTCAACAACTTTAGAAATGATTCGGACCGCCACCTCATTGGCCGCTTTTTGAATCGCCGCTTTCCCAGCAATTTGTTCCGACAAATCAACAGCCACTTCAACTTGACGATCCGTCGCGATAATCCTTCCTGTTGAGCGCTCAACAGCTTTTAATTCGACACGCCCTTTGCACGAGACAAGATTCCCATTTCTCATGCCGAATTCGCTAAAGGCCTCCCCTCGGATTTCAATCTGCGGCGGTTCTGCGGCCATTGCTACATCAACTAAAGGAAAACCCAATGTCGAAAAAGCTAAATTCAATTCCGTTTCCGCCGCCGGATCCAAAGCTGGCCGGCCAATATGCCGCTCAGAGATGATAATCCCAACGGAAGGAAGGTTTTCTTTTCCTTCCAACATATCTTTAAGATCTTCTAAAAAATTGGCCCCTTGTTTTTGTTTGGAAACTAACACATCCCCTTTGGCTAAAATTGTCTCTGCAATTTGATTGGCCAAATTTTTAACCGCCTCATTATAAGAATCTTTTAAAGGAATGCTGACTATTTCACCAAACATCTGGCTTGTTTCCGTGCCAATAATTTTGGCGGTAATAAATAATTCATTTTGAATAGCAAACACTCGTCCGGTAATTAGAATCTGGGCACCCACGATTTGACCTATTTTGGTAGCACTTTCTGGAGAGATGATGCCTGATAATCCTAACCCCATTTCAGAAATGGCCTTATCCAGTTCCGTCCGCTCAACAAGACTGATTCCTTCTTGACTAGAAAGATAGGTGTTAATAAGCAATGTCGCTTCTTGCGCCACTTCCTTTAATTCTTCACCACTGGGTTGAAACAAAAGTACAGCGACGGTATAAGACGGTTGATTTTTTTCATTCTGGGCTTGAATTTCCTGGGCGAATCCTAGGGATGAGCCGAGAATTCCCATAGCCATGATCCATAGCCAACACATTTGTTTAAAAAGTTTCATCATCGGGTACCTCCTGTTTTAAAGAGTTGGACATCTGCATAATTTCTAAAAACATTTTCTGCTCAATGGGCTGTGTAGATAAATTCTTGATTAAAACCATCGAAACATCAATCAATTGTCCTTTCCGAAATGGCCGAACAACAATTTTCGGCAAGGATTTTTTTTGTTCCCGAAAAATAATGAGTGTCTCATCGGGGTGACTTTGCCGGTCTTGAAGGACTGCCGGCGAAAGATCGGCGACAATGATGGTTACTATTTTTTGATCCTCTTTTAAAGGCAAAGCCGCCTTTAAATCGACGTATTGAACTTTATGATCATCAAAAAAAATTTTTAAATTTCCTTCACGATCATCCATGCGTAATTGAACCCCTTGTGACCATTCTTGAAGCGATTTTAGAATATCCAATGGATAAATATAAATCTTTGCCCTCGCTGACTCTACCCATTCTGATTCAGGTTCCGACTTTGCTTTCAGAATCAATTCAAAAACTGTCTCTCGTTTAACTTCAGGCAGATCAATAATAGCGATTCTCTGAGACTTACGGCCTGTCTCTTGAATTTTTACTTCTAAAATATTCGGGATTTGCATCGAAAAACCCACCTGATTGACTTCTCCCTGTAATTCTAATGGCTTCTCTTGAGGATATTCAATCAAAAAAGACAGCTGAATTTCCTGTCCGCCTTGATAATGATATTCCGTTTCTTCTTGTAGATCTATAGCATCCTGGGGGATGAACTTCACAGAAATAGCTTGATCAATGGATTGGGCTTGTGTCGGGATAGAAAATCCTGCCCAAAAAATTCCTAAGATTAAAATCCAGATTTTCATTGTCACAAACATTCCCCTTTTATCATCAACGGCGTGACTGTGCTAAGTAAAGTCGACCATTTTCACCAATGATCCAGAGACCATATTCATTTTGACCAATATATTCAACGGCTCCACCATAGCTTTGGTCAATTTCATAAATTGAATTTGGTCCAGCCGCAGGTTTTTCCTGATGCAAATTCACCACCCCATTCCAATCTAACGTAAAAACATGATGTCCCTTTTTGACAGCGGGCCATAACCGGGTTTGAGGATGTCCCATAAGAGGTTCCTTCTGATAACCCACAGGAGGTTGAGGACGATCAAATCCGGTAAAACCCGAAGACTGATAGCCCATCAACCACGTGACTTTAGACTGATCCGGATCAAATAACACCAATCCCGATTTAAAAAGATAACATAAAATCTCTTTATCAGTCCAAATCATTTTTTCAATAGAGGAATTCTCTTTGACAACATGTTGAAACCTTTTAGAGTTGAAATCATACTTCCAAATCCCTTTGCGCTCAGAATTTCCTTTAATCGAAATCCATAAGCACTGCCTTTTTTCATCGATGAGGATGGATGATATCTGATAACTTTCCCCGCCGTCGAGTGGATTTTGGGGTGTTAAAGCATTGCTCGAAGCGAGAATTTCATAATTTTTTGTTTTCACATCAAAAATCGACAATCCCGATTTTCCAGCATATCCCAATTCATTTTTCTTGGATGGGCCGGTACCCACATAAAGTTTCCCCTGGTGGTAAGCCAACGCCAAGATGTTATTGTCAGGAAACCCATTCTCTTCATTGTGGATCTGAAGTGGAGAAACCTCATCAGCCTCGAGTTTAGGATAAGATGGTGTGAGTCGTGAGCTCATCGGATAAGCTTCATATTGAGAGAGTTGCGATAGCGCCTGTCCTTCCAAGAGTTTCCCTGTTCCTTTACGAGCGACAATTAATCCATGTTGTGTCCCAATAAAAATGTGATCCTCACTGACAGCAGTGGCCGTGGGATAAAAATTTGACGATTGGGGCGGAGTGGAAGCTTTCCCCATCAAATAGCCCTTCGCTTCAAAGGGTTTTAATTCATAAATGTCTAAAGTCGCATAATTCTCTTTAATAAAATAAATCTGGTTTCCATCGATCAAAAAATTTTCGTGAATGGGGGCTGCTTCATCCGGAGAACGAATAAGTCCAGGAGGACGGTTGTCTTCTGATTGGCTACGAACGGGCACAAAAAACTTTTCTTCTGTATCGATGGCGTGGACGTCTGGCCGCTCACAAAAACAATTTCTCCTTTACGATTCACGGACACTGATAGACCGCTCAAACTGGGGTTTCCTTGAGGGACACCGAATGCAAATTGACCTTCTTCTCTATGGGGATTAAATTTAAACCCACTCAGATCTAATGGTCCTTCCGGTCGAGGAGGTTCAACTTCCGGCATTAATCGAAAATAACGCGGGTGATTATTCAATGCAAAATATTTCTCCAGCCCCCTACTCACCCCATTTTTTTCACCTATCCAAACCAACTTTAAATCCAATTGGGCCCTCATCAGTTTAGCGTGATCAGAAATATCTTTATATTTGCCTTTTTCCAACACGGAAATCGCCTGCTCGAGATATTTCTTGGCCTCTTTATTTTTTCCAGTCAAGACCAACCCATTGACAAAAGGCCAATAAACATGCTCCCCCCAAGCGACAAGAGTGCGAGCATCCCGATTTTCCAAGATCGCTGTCATTAGCGGCTCGAGTGATTTT
>JAHFGK010000215.1 GCA_023247475.1 Candidatus Omnitrophota bacterium | reverse complement strand
GAAACAATAGAAGATCATTTGACGAGGGAGAGCAAAGTATGAATCATCACAATCGAATTAAGAAGCTGGAGGATAATTTACTGATTTCAGAGAAATCTTATGTGCCGTTAGCTTATGGATACCGCTGGACTGGGCCGGATGTTTATTTCAAGGACGGTAAAGTTGTCGGCGTCATTCGTGCTATATGGATTTTTTCGAGGGGAAAGTTATTCGATAGCATAGATTCTGGGACATTGGAAGGGGCGAAAATTCTAAACGAAATGGGGTATACAAGAAAACATGGGTGAACCTGAACATGTAAAGTCGATAATCCCGATGGTATTAACAAAAATTTCGGCAAAAGTTACTAAACTGGAAAATCAAATAATAAAGGAAAGGCAGGGGCATCGGATGAGCAGGACGGAGCAAATTAAAGCATATGGAAAACCTCTCGAAGACATGACAAATGATGAACTCATGGACATAATTTTACCCAAGAACCATCAAACTGATTCCGTTTATAAGAATATGTCTACGGAGCAATTAACAAATTATTTGTTGGGGAGAAGGTGAAAATTAACGTGAAGACCATTACTCATAAAATTGCTTCCTACGAAACCATCGAATTGAAGCTGGCGGCTCTCTTACTGGCCGAGATCGTGGACAGTAGCTTTGAAACCGCCCTGGCGGGAAATTCCCTCAAAAAAAAGATAAAGATTATTTATCCGGCTTGCTACGAAAACGATGTTAGGGAAATCACCGCGCAGTTTATTAACCGGCAGGCCAGGGTCGATGTTTACCGGTACAATCAAAGCCTAAACAGGCTAAGAGATGCATTGAACGAAGGGAAATGATGGAACCGATGGACACCGGTTTTTATATTCCGGGTGGCTATTATATGAAGGCTCGATGTATTCGAGAAAGTAAAATTTCTCTGGCTCCTCCTCACGTGCGGGAAATTTGGGATTATTTACTTAGAGAGGCGAACCATGCCAACACAAAAGTATGTGAACGGGGGCAATTGGTGCGGTCATATAAGAATATTCAGGAAGCCTTGAAATGGTATGTGGGATGGCGTTGTCACCGGTACACAAAAGACCAATGCGAAACGGCAATGAAATGGCTAAAGAAAGCCACAATGATAACCACACGGAAAACCACACGCGGAATGGTTATAACCATTTGTAATTATGATAAATATCAAAATCCTGAAAACTACGATAGCCACACAGAAAACGAGACGAGAACCACAAGAAAACCACAGACTCGCCACACTATAAACAAGAATGATAAGAATGAAAAAAATAAAAATACTGGCTTCAGGGACAGCAACATTCAAACCGTCGTAGAGTATTACAAAAAGATAAACGGTTACGATAAGCAATCTGATTGGGATAAGCATCATTTCCGCCGCTATGTTTCAGCCGCTAAATCTTTGTTTGAAATGGCCCCCGATGATTGGAAACAGGCAATTGATTGGGTTAAAGAGCAAGGTTATAACTGGACGCTGGAAACTGTAATCAAAAAATTGCCGGACTTCCGGCAGGCTAAATCAAAAAGTGAACAGCAAACATACGGGGAACCTTTACAGATAATCGGTTAATGATATGGCTTTTTTGTATGAGAGCGAGAAACCGCCCCCCGAATGGCAAGATGAAGATGCGAAAGAAATTCTATGGCTCAAGGATACGATCAAATTTTTTAAAAAATCATATTTAAATGACATTTTTTCCGAACGCTCAAAATTGTATCACGAAACAATTATCAATTTGGAAAGGGAACTGAATGAGTGTCAGCGAATCTATAAACTTAACTGGCTCAAAAATTTTTCTAATTCGTGACAGCCTTCTTTCCGTTGGCGAAGAACTGTCACAGCGTGGAACGGAACCACAATACGGACTCAAGACATTGCCAGTTCTCAACCGGATGATCTGGGGTATACAACCGAAAAAGTTATATGTGATCGGGGCGAGAACAAGTCAGGGAAAAAGTTCCCTCGTTTTACAAATCGCTTGGGATTTAGCATTACAAAAGCACGAAGTGTTATTTATCAGTTTAGAAATGACCATTGAGGAAATGGTTGAAAGACTGTTTTGCATGAGTTGCGAGGTAAATAATGAAAAATTACTTACCGGAAGATTTAAAGATCACGCAAAGGAATGGGGAGAATTTCACGCTCAGGTAGCGTCAATGCCTCTGGTCTTGTCCGAAGGAATAGGAAAAACTTGGAAAGATATTCAATATTTATTAGATCAAATATCGACTAAACCGAAAGTAATCATTCTTGATTATATCCAATGTATAAAGGGAGTTGGGCTTGAAAAACGGGAGGCAATTGACGAATACATCCGACAATTCAGGCAAATGGCCATTGAATACAATTTTACCGCCATTCTATGCAGCCAGGTAAATCGTGCCGGCATTGATTCTAAAGAGAAAGTTCCCGGTCTACATCATTTAAAGGATTCGGGCTTTCTTGAGGAACATGCAGACAAGGTGATTCTTTTACACTATCCCTATGCTTATGAGAAAACGGAAGAAAAGTTTAAATATGTAATGATTGTGGCAAAAAATAGAAATGGTCAAACCGGGCCGGTAGAAATTTATTTCAAACCTCAGTTCTATCGTTTCTATGACAGGAACGTTGAAGACGACAATCCACCAATAGAAGCAAAGGAAACAGCGGATATGTTCGACGGAAAAGTTCTAAGAGGTTATCAGAAAGTTACTGATTGGCAATAATGGAAAAGCGATTTTTTACAGCGGTAGAAATTTCGTTCTATCTTGGATTATCCGAAGACACCATAAGAAAATGGGCCATTCGAGGAAAAATCCCTTTTGTTAAATTTGGAAAATCGCTCCGGTTTGATATTAGGCGTGTTGATTCATGGGCTAAAGATAAAGAATGTGTGTATTCTAAGAAAAATTTTAATTGAATCGTTAAAAAACTATGCTAGACTACTGTCAATTACAAATGACACTTAAAAAATCCCTATATTCCGCCTCCGAACTTGCCGAAATTTTAGGCGTTTCCCGTCAAGAAATCGTCCGTAGAATATGGCGAGGCTTTATCAAGGCCGAGAAGGTAGGCCATCAATATATTATTACTGCAAAAGAATTTTCCAGGATTAAAGATCAGCAAGGAAAAAAATAATGGCTGTTTTTAACCGTGTATACTGCCCCAATTGCAAAAGACCTCATAACGTTTATAGTGACCGTATTCGGATTATTGACTGCCACAAATGCGGTCAGCCGGTGAAGATCAAAGAAAGAGAAGGGAATTATTTTATTGAATTTTACGTCAGCGGTAAAAGGAAGCGGGAAAAGATCGGCCCAAGTAGAGTCCTTGCCGAAACAGTTTTACAAAAACGAAAAGTTGAGATTGCAGAGAATAAATACCTCGACAAGGCCAGAGAGGAAAAAATTAAATTTGAAGTGTTTGCCGAAGAATACCTTGAATTGCATTGTAAGGTTAATAACACAAAGTCATGGAAAACGGCAGACCGGCACAATATCAAAAAGTTAAAAGGATTTTTCTCCGGCTATACCCTCGATGAAATAACGTCGCATAAAGTCCAGCAATACAAAGCCCAAAGAGCGCAAGAAGTCACTCCCGCAACAGTCAATCGTCAATTAACCTGTCTTAAAAGTATTTTCAACAAGGCAATCAATTGGGGAAAATTCTCCGGTAAGAATCCGGTCAAGGGTATCAAGCTTTTTAAAGAAAATAATCAACGTTTACGATTCCTCGAAAAGGAGGAAATAACCAAGCTGGTAACAAAC
>JAHFGK010000038.1 GCA_023247475.1 Candidatus Omnitrophota bacterium | reverse complement strand
CACTTTGTCTGACGATCGGACACCCATTCCCCTGCCAGATCAACACCACCGCTTTCATATCCGAATAATAATACAGCTCATGCGATTTTCCTTCGTGATCTAATAATCGGAAATTCTCTACTGTTTTATCTAAAGAACGATCTTCTATAAAAGATTGTTCCACTCTAGAATCCATAGATAAACATCCTGAGTCCAAAGGAATACTCATTAAAACTAAAAATTTAAAGAATTTCTTTAAAAAACCCATATTCATTTTTCTGTGAATATCTGCTCTAAAAATATTTTCATTTCTTCCCATGATTCCTGAGCCGCCTTCTTATCATAAGCAATGCCTTTCTTAGGATCATTACCAGACGCAGGATTAGTGAAACTATGAACGACACCGGGATATTTAATTAACTTATAATAGACATGAGCATTTTTCATTTCTGTTTCAAAAAGTTTTACGTCTGTTTCAGGGACATAAGGATCCTGAGCACCATGCAAAACTAGAATTTTTGCCTTAATATTATTAGCGTCGGCTGGATGAGGCGTATTCAGTCCTCCATGAAAACTCACCACTCCTCTCACATCTGCTCCGCTTCGTGCCAACTCTAAAACGGCTGAGCCACCAAAACAGTAACCAATCGCCGCTATGTTCTCTGCATCAACCCAAGGATGCCTTTTAAGTTCCATTAATCCAGCCTTAACACGCTCACGCATCAATAAACGATCATTCTTGAAAACCGAGACGATCTTTTTAGCCTCTTCATCGGTTTTTGGTCTAATCCCTTTCCCGTACATATCAATCGCAAAAGCAACATATCCTAACTGTGCCAGTTTATCAGCACTCCCTTTAACATGAGAGTTTATCCCCTTCCATTCGTGAACAACGAGGACACCAGGACGTTTCATCGGCCCAGAATTATCATAAACTAGATATCCTTCGAGAACTATATTCCCGTGCCTATAAACCACATTCTGTCTTTTTAGTTCAGCCTGCGCGTTGTAAGGTGTTATACAGATCATAATTGCTATTAAGAAAAAAACATTGACCAAGTTTTGCTTAATTTTTCTCATCTTTTTTATCCTTCAATTCTGTATAAATAACATTACACACACACATTTCATCCTCTTTATGAAGTCCCCATCCTACTTTTTTAAAAGGATCTGGGTTATATAAATTCTGCGGAGAATTGTCATATAATGCCTCACATATAACTTTTGTCCCTGCCGGTAATTTCTTCGGTTCATCATAATAATACATATTCTCCCATTGGAATTGATAGTGAGGAATTGATAAAAGGATTTCTTGCTTCTGATCAGGATATACGGCAATAAATTTCATACTTTTCCCACGATAATGCATATGAGGGACCAAAATATAAACTAACACATCATTTCTAAAAACTTGAGACATGGATAATTTATAGTTTTTAACTAAGGGAGGAATTTCAAAAAATCTATTCGCAGCCCGTCCAATGAGGATTTGATGTTCTGGAGGATTTTTATGAATATACAAACCTAACTCAATCTTACATTTTTCTGGTTTTCCTACAGATTCATAATGAATTTGAAAGATAATCTTAGATCCTTTAGGAATAAATTTTCCGACGTTCTCGGAAAATTCAAATTTCCTCTTTCCTGTCCCAAAACCAGCAATAAAAAAATCTGTTCTAAGATGCTCGTTATTATAATTAAAAAAGAAAGGCGGCTTTTTATCAAAAAATTCTCCCGGAGGAATTGCTAGGATATTAATATGATGAACCACTTTAGGATTAGATGGCTTTACTTCGGAAGCGCGTAACCATATATCTTGATCAACGATTTTCTCCGCCTCCACATAATAATAAGGAACCACTCCCGTAGCTGAAATCAGATGCTCTTCTGGATGAGAAAAGATCATATCTGGTTGCCCTAATTCCCATTTATCGTGGTCTGGTTGTGGTTCTTTCTTTAAAGGATCGTCTCCTTCACCCCGTTCCATCCCTCTCTCAACCCAATAAACAATCTTTCGCACTTCTTCTGGCCTCAACGCAATATCATATTTAAACTTTCCATAATACGGATCAGGATTCCACGGTGGCATCCGTTTGGTCATTACGACTTCTCTAATCATCGGTCCCCAACCCTTTAGCTCCTCATAATTCTTCATCTCCCATGGGCCTACTCCTCCGGCCGAATGACACTCTAAACACTTCTTAATCAAAATCGGGGCTACATCATGAACATACGTGACCTTCTTATTCATCCCTTCTAAATTTATTAAACATCCTTTCACTTCACTCGTATTCTCTTTTGCCTCCGTCTCCTTGAAAATACTCTCAATCGCCTCTCGCACATACTCCCTTCCCAGACCCGGCTTTTGACTCTCATACCCGAACTGGTCATTAATCGCTCCTTCATACACAATTTTCCACCCCTTCTTCACATCCACCACAATTACTGTCCCTGTCCTTGTTACCCCTAATCCCGTGGTTACGATTTGAGCATCATCTTCCAGGATCGGTATCCCGATTCCATATTCTTTCGCTTCCTGCTGAATACTGAATCGATCATCCTGCGGGTTTGCATTGACCATGAAAAAAACGACCCCTTCTTTTTCGTATTCTTCTTTCAATTTCATGATTTCACCAATACTCTGTCTGACGATTGGGCATCCATTCCCCTGCCAGATCAGCACCACCGCCTTCATGTCCGAATAATAATACAACTCATGCGATTTACCTTCGTCATCTAACAATCGAAAATTTTCTACTTTATTCAATAAACCTCGGTCTGCTGACCGAACAATCCGCAATCTATCTTCATGGATTGAACATCCACAGAACAGGCAGAAAATAACAATAAAAATTCTTCGCATATATATCTCGAATATCTCGATATTGATCACAAAAATTTTATTTTTGAGCAAATACAATTTTATACTTCCAAAGATTTCTTCTAAACGCTTTATATTGCAGATAAGCACTCCAAACATTATTATTGATCATACGGTCAGAGCGTCCCAGGAACTGATAAAGCATTCCTCCCCAAATCCCCCCCAAAAACCTTAAATAAAGTCTTCGGGCAGAAGGAGCAATATTATGTGTGGCATCCGTGATCTGAATATTCTTAAAACCGATCGATTCCATATCATGATGAAATGTTTCAATGGTGGAAAAATCCGGGATAGCCCAAGCATGCGTCCATTTTTCTAGAATATTCTCATCCTTCATCTGATTAATCAGATCCACTTTAAAAAAATCTGCCATAATCAATACTCCATTTTTTCTTAAGACTCGATAAGTCTCCTGCAAAAAAATTTTTTTATCATTTGCATGACAAACACTCTCAATCGCCCAGACCACATGAAAAGATTCGCCTTTAAACCCCGTATCAATAAAATCCTTTTTCTCAAATTGGGCAAGATTGTCCACTTTATAATAGCAGGCATTATTTCTAGCCGTCTTCACTTGTTTCTCACTTAAAGTAATGCCAATGACATTACATCCAAAAGTTTGAGCAAGATAAATGGCGGAGCCTCCAACCCCACAACCCGCATCCAAAACCAAATCCGTTGGTTTAATATCAGCCCGCCGAGCCAGAATCTTGTTAATATTGACTAACGCTTCATGAAAATTGGTCGTGGAAGAATCCCAATATCCATAATGCATAGCAAGACTCTGATCTAAATTCCAATGTAGCCTATACTGGAATTCGCACTCATCATAATATTGGGCTATTTCTTCATTTGATATCATATTGCTTAGTCCGACAGCTTATCTAAAGCCTTTTCAGTGGATAGATACTGTGGTGGATAATATTGTGAATAAAAATTTTTTCTTGTATAAAACTCAATTTGTATCTTACGCCATGATAATAATTGATTTCGTAATATATCGACAATGTCCTTTCTTTGGTGAACTAAATTAACTCTCTCAGCAAAATCGTTTTTTAGATCATATAAATACTCTTTATCTTGATAATAATCTTTAATAAATTTCCATTGTCCCAGAATAATGACATCCTGGGTGGAAAACGGCAGCTGATTTGTTATGAAAACAGGTTTTCTATTTAAAGAATCAAATTCTAACAGGTCCTGTCCTTGAAAAAAAGGGTGATCATGAATGCCGAGCAACCCACAAACGGTCGGGGGAATATCACCATGTTGGATAAATTCTGGATGAAACCCTTTATTGAGCTTTTCTTTTCTAACTCTCAATCTCTCGCCAACGTCGATCTCGCCAGCGAGAGATTGAGAGTTTTGTTTATCAGAAGGAAGCTCAATAATATTCTTAAAAGGTGTTTTAATAACAGTAGGCACTAAAACTACCTCATTATATAAAAAACCCCCATGCGTGACCAGTCCATGCTCATAGAACGCTTGACCCGTATCTCCCGTGACAACAATAATACTTTCATCATAAAGGTTGTTAGCTTTTAGAAAAGCTATCAATTTCCCGATTTGAGTATCAATAAAAGATAAGGAATTCCAATAACGATTTTTCATGACCTCTACTTTGTCTTTGGGATAATTTAAGAATGAAACCGGAAAATTGATCTCATAGGGGATGAATTTGGGGGCATAAGACTCAGGCCAAGTGTAAGGGAAATGAGATCTTTGAAAATCCACCCACAAAAAGAAATCTTTCCTTTGAATTTTGGAAATCCATCGGATCGCTCGATCCGTAACAACCGTATCATCTAACTTTCCGGCGGTTTTCCACCTTTTCTGCCAGGCAACAAAATATTCATCTTCTTGAGGCGTATATAAAAAATCTTGTATTGATTTGGATTTGGAAGAAGCATCCAAAAAGATATCTAAATTGGGGGTCTTAAGATAAAACCGCATATGCATCCAAGATAAATTTTGAGCGGAAAAGAAACCTGTGGCAAATCCGGTCTTTTTAAGCAAATCATAAAACAAAATCCGAGGATACCAAATTTTTTTAGGATAAAGATGTCGTAGCGGAGAACGCAATGGGTAATGAGAAGAAACGATCACGGGATCAGCAGCATCAGAGACAGAACTATCAGAAAATGTATTTTGGAAAAATAATCCTTGTTCCTTTAATTGAAATAGATTAGGCATAACCTTATTATCCTTCAGGACATCACTTCTCAAAGATTCGACAATGATAAAAATAATCGGTATTTTCTTTATCTCAGGGATTAAATCCTTGACAAAATGATCTAAATCAATTTGTTTATGCCAGATAGCTAATAAATCACTATGCTCTTTTAAATCGTAGTCTATTGGACTAGGAATTAAACTTGTAAACAAAGTTATCTGAGGAGATAATTTATACTTAAAGATACGTAAATTCTCTTTATCTTTAAGTATTTTCCCGCTTAAGACCAGACTGAAACAAACAACAAACGCCCCCAAGCTTAAAACACATAATCTCCCAATAAAATTCTCGGGGATCTTGAGTCCATTAAAGTAAGAAATTAGTTTACGAAATAAAGGGGAAATAACACAAGGGGTGATAAGGAAAACACTGATTAAGAAAATGATCGGGGAGACACCAACTTCAATGACATGCAAGATGATTTGGACAGGATTCTGAAGAAAGAATTTAATCCCTTCTAAATTGAGAAACTGATTAAACATCAAAAACAGTTTCCAACTTATTAAATAAAATATACAGATAGAACTAAAAATGAATCGATCAAACCAGGATAATAATCTTTGTTCACCTCTACTAAGCGTCCTTGGGGAGTTGGGGGAAAAAAGCTTAATACGGGAGAGAATAATTAAGATGAAACAAAGAAAAGTATAAATATAAAAATTTAAGATAAAAAAAGTTAATTTGCCCCATAAAGATAGTGCCTGGCCGGTGAGATAGTTTTCCTCTGATCTGAAAAGAAAAAATAAATCTGACAGACTAAATAAAAGACCCAATACATGGGCGATCGCCCAAACGCGACATAATTTTTTCATATCATCTTATTTTATTGGCCTATCGGCTGTTGATTCCTTCGTGGGATATACAAATCCATCACCCCTCCCATAGAATCACGCCCTAATTTCTTAAACTTGACAAAATCTTTCCTGATTAAATTTTCTAATTCTTGATGTTTTTGCAATTCATCCACACTCACAACGATAAAGTCAAACCTTTCCTTATTAATATTGTCTAGATTCACCGCAATAATCGTTCTCTCTAATCTTTCCCCAAAAAGCAAATAATCCCATTGCCAAAAATTTAAAACAACCCCTACTTTACTTTTTAAGGGAACCCATGATTCATATTTACGCACCCAAGCTTCGGTCCAAGGCCGCAGTAAACACCTCCAGCCTAATTTATCTTTGTTATGCGACAAATATGACCACCCGATCCCGTTAACCCGCGATTTTTGTTCTACGGTTCCTTGATACCAGTAAGGCAAGAATAAAGATTCTGGACGATTTAAAGGAGAATATTGTAAACCATACCTATCTAATTTATAAGGGATTACGGGTTTCAAGTCACTCATGAAGGTCGATGGGATTAGTAAAACAATAGAATAAATACAAACGAAAGAATTAAACTTTTTTATAAACTTTGATTGATGATTAAATAATAAAGCTAACAGCGGCGTTCCGGTGAGAACCATGACAATAAAATAACGGCTTAGCCATGGATCCCAGTCTTTAAAATATGATAGAAATAACAAATACCCAAACGTTAGAAAGGCAAAAATAACATAAAAACGATTAAATTGCTTAGCCTGAGTGAACCGATTTAATAACACTGTCAGAAAAACGTAAAACACTAAGAAAATAATAACCGCTCCAATAATGCCAAAAAAAGCAAAGTATTCATATAAAGAAAACTTTTGTAACCAATCATAAAAATAAAATGGCGTCCGACTAAAGGTCATGGGCCGATTGACTTCTATATGAAAAATACCAAATATGATTTGGCCGATTTTAGCGATAAGATCGTTATAGAAATCAGTGGCTATTGAAAGATAAAACTGCAAACCGTTCTGACTGCTTACTAAATTAAATATATTTTGTGCTAAAACCGATATCCAATCTTGCCAAGACGGGATACCACCATAGACCATCTCAAGCTGCTCTTTTGGGAAAAAACTCCGAAATTTTATATAATTCTGGATAAAACCATAGGAAGATAGACTGACAAAAGAGAAGAAAGCGGAAACGCCCCATACGATCAACTGTTTTGCGTTCATTTGTTTTTTAAAATATAAGAATATCAACAACAACACAAAAGGTCCCAGATAAAAAAAAGCTGTTATTTTAGTTCCTATGGCCATACCAAGCGCTAAGGCCGAAAAGATTATATTTCTATTGTTTCCTTCTTCTAGTCCTAATAAAAAATGATACAAACTAAACATAATGAAATAGGCTAGAAAAAAATCATTCTGAGTTGATGTACTGATTAAGACGTTCTCAGGAAGAGAATACCATATCAGAATAATCATGAATGCTGATGTAGAATCACATTTTAAAAATCGTCGAAGAGATTTATAAAGCAATATTCCGGATAACAAATAACACACAAACTGGATAAAACCACATAAATAATCCAATTTTGAAGCGGCCATAGTCCATAAAAATAGGATCGAAGCGTTAAATGGAAAGATGATCTGCCGCATATTATATGAAAAATAATAATCCAGTGATCGGTTCTGCATCCAATAGGCTACCCTAGATAAGTGATAACTCATACTATCTGCGTTATTGGGAGGAATATAGATAATTAATATTATTCTCCAGAGGATAGAGGCAATTAAGGCGCACAAGAAAATAGATAATAATTTATTGACCTTAGCGTACTGACATAATTGTTGATGATAAATCTTGAGGCGTTCGCAATCATGGGAAAGATCACTACTGGTTTTTCTTCTGAAACATAAGCTGATCAGAAGGATCAACATTTCAGCAATTAAAAAACTCTGGAAAGTAATGCTATGCCCTAGAGACAACAACTCTGTGATGGAAATAATCTGAATACACAAATAAAGAAAGAAAATATTAAATTTATCCAGAAGATCTTCTTCCCGAGATGAAAAAGATACAAAATAATAAGAAGAAATCAGCGGAAGCAAGAGAATAAGAAACTGAGATGGGCAGATATAAAAAGTAATAAAGAAAACTAGGACCAAAAGACTCAAGATTAAAATCAAAGCCAGATTAATAAACCGGACAGGTTTAATTGCCCATATTAAAAATCCGAGTAAAAGAACAATACTAAATGTTGGAGATACGATTTTAATATGCTCGAGGTAAGTTGCCTTTGGAGATATGAGGGGATACATAACCTGATCTTCATAAGTACGATTCTTAATAATCTGAGCGCCATCGCCATACAGAATCTTATGGATTTGATCCCCCCCAAGAATGTATATCATTTCCCCGATGACTAAGAGCAAAATTGCCCAAAGGATTAGAGTGAATTTCTTATTATTTCTCTTATAAACATTCATAAAAAACGTTTTCGAGGTTATGAAATAGCTTCATAAAACATTTCTCTTGTATAACACCATTTTATTAGAACTGACTGTCTTGCCCAAGAAAACAGCCTCGCTATAATCATTTAAAATGAGTTCTTTTAGTTTGAGACTATGGTCTAACGTTTTTTGGTCAACGAGGATAAAATCGAATTCTTGCTTTTTTGTAATCTGAGCATCCAAAGGAATTATTGTTCTTGTTAACCCCTCACCAAACAACGGATAATCCCATTCCCAGAAAGAGAGAATAGTCCCTACCCTGCTGCCTGATGGAACGATGGAATAATATTTTCTTATAAATCTTTCAGCTTCAAACCGTTTCAAATATCTCAATCCAATTCTATCTTTATTCAAGAGTGTAACCCGATAACCATGATCATCAAAATAAAACATTGTTAACGGTTTATCGCGATTCAAAAAAGTAGAAGGGATTAACAACAGGATAAAATAGACGATCATAAACACGATAACTCCTCGAGCAAGATAACTATTATTTTGGAATATTATTAATAGCAAAGGCATACTGATAAGTACCATAGGAACTAAAAATCGACTAATCCCTAAGTCCCAGATCTTAAAATAAGACAATAAAATCAAATATACGAATCCCAGAAACGCGAATGAAAAATACTTATTGTCATAATTCCCCCCTTTTTTTAACAACGAACTTAAAATTTTCCTAAAAAGAACATCGATCATTAAAAAAAAGAGGATCATTCCAATAACCCCAAAAAATGCGTAATACTCATCTAAAGAAAATTTATGGCGCAAACGACTAAAGAGAAAATTCCCTCCCGGACCTCTGGGAAAAATACAAACATCAATATCATCTGGCATAAATGCTCCCGGGACATTCACGGGGATATGAAAAAATTTAAAAATAACTTTTCCAATTTTTGCCGCCCACTGGTTATAAACACCCGCAAGCCTATAAATATAAAAATTAGCTCCGGCATGATTGGTCAATAGATTAAATACAGTCTGGGAGAAATTAGAAAGACAACTCTTTAGGGAAGGATGCGATATCTTATGATAATGAATCAAGGGGTCCGGTCCAAAAATATTGCTAAACTCAATATAATTCTGAATAAAGCTATACGAGCCAACGGCTAGCCAGGAAACAGCAAACATCAAAATCCACAAAACGATCTGTTCTGACCTTATCGCTTTCTTAACAAAATATAAAATGATTAAGAAAAAAAATGGGAAACAATAGAATAAAGCGGTCGCTTTTGTGCCAATCGCCATCGCTAAGGCTAGGGCGGATAACATCAAGACCCCTCTCCCCTGTTTTATCCCTGCCAGAAAATAAACCAGGCTAAACATAATCAGATATCCCACCAAGAGATCATTTCCGGTTGAGGTGCTCGCCAGAACAGGCTGGGGTAAACAATACCAAACCAGCATAACCAATAACGAAGGGATAACATCAGCCTTCATATATTCACGACAACATTTGTAAAGAAGACTCCCTGCTAATACATAAGATATGAACATCACAAATCCGCACAGATAATCCATTCGACTACTGATCATTGTCCACAAAAATAAAATCTCACTATTAAATGGAAAACATACCTGACGTAGATTAGGCGTATAAAAAACCTTCAAAGAATGATTTTGCATCCAATATGCTACTCTGGATAAATGATATTCCATGCTATCCGAGTAATTTGCAGGCCAATAAGCAATCAAAATCATCCTCCATAAAAAAGACATAAGAATTGCACACAAAAATAATACGATGAGCCTATGCGCTGAAATTCTTTCTAACAACTGATCGTAAGAAAATCGAAGTTGTTGAATATCCGCCGAAATACAGGCTTTCATGTCTTTCGTATATCTTAAAGTGATGATAAGCCAGAGACTATTCGTTAATAAGAAATTAGTGGCATTGATGCCATTCAACAAAGATAAAATTTCTGTCATCAGAATAATTTGAACGCATAAAATTAAAAACGTGATATTGATCTTATCAATTAAACTGATCTCCTTATGAGTCATTCGGGAAACCCATAAAAAAGAAGACAAGATTGGAAAAATAATAATTAGCGCCTGCTTCCAATCTACCAAAATAATAAAAAGAGTCATGATCCCCCAAAAAATAAGTATTAACTTTAAGATCATCTTTAGCCATCGATTCACTCCATAGACTAACATGAAACAGGCAATGAGACTGATAACGACCACGGTCAAACGTATGATTTTAAGATGTTCCCAAAAATAATTATCCAGCGGAGTCTTATCCCACGATCTAGCAATGATTCCCGAAGAACCATCTCCATAGAGAAAAACCAAAATTATTTCTTTAATGGTCGGATTGAAAAAGAAGCTTAACAAAAAGCTTAAGGCAACGATCCAGATCCCTAATCGGACCAAACGATTTCTTTTGTTCACCTATCTTTTCCTTTTTTCACGATGTTCCAAATCCTGGATTGTTTTAATAAGATCATAAGATATCGCGCGATGTCCCTGAGCATTGAGATGCCCATCCAAAGGGTAATAATATTTCAAGTCATCTAAATCTTTTTGAACGTCGACTAAGACCAAACTTTTTATAAAATCCGAATAATCTTGAGAAAAAATCTGCTTTTGCAGCTCTGGGATAAAAGGTATTTCTCGGTAAACATAATTGTCGATTTTAATGACAATGATTGTCATGCGATTTAAGTCGCTGTGCCCTGCGGACATTAATGCGTTAAGAAACATGGATACGCTAACGGATGGCGGGACAAATTGGGGAACGGCATTAAGAAAATTTAAGATCTCTTCTAAAATAATTCTACAGCTTAAAATGATATATCTCGCCGGATAATAATGTTGCGATTTCTTATAATTCTTAAGCGTTTTCTCGTATGATCTTTGGTCCATAATATTTAATTTATTGTTTTTCTTATAAAACTCCTTGTTCTCATCATCATCATTACTACAGTATTGGATAATCAAATATTTTAAACTACTGGTATCGAGTTGCTCCAAGAGACGCATCTCTCTCACGGTCCCGAAGGAAGAAATCCCGGCATTTAAAACCTTAAGATGAGTTTCTTTCTCAAGAATCTGAGCAAATGTTTCTTCTTGATTGACCCCCCACCCCATAACATGCGAATCTCCCAGGATAATGATATCCGGCGCTTTTAAAGAATCTTCATCATCACGAAGCCCTTGGCTATTTATAAGAAACTCATTATGGAACTCCGTATTGAAGAAAACGCATCTGCCGCTTTTTAATCGATAACCTAAGGAGGGGTCATATCGTATACAAGACTCTTCAAGCTGAATACAGTTTGCATCAAAATTCGTATAAAGATTTTTTATATGATGTTTCAAAAAAGAAGGTGTATATTTCAATAATGATGGATGGTGAAGAAAAATAACAAAACTTACTTCAATAACCATTAAAATGATAATCCATCCTCCCATGAGCTTCCTTATTCCTATTCTTAACTTCCAATAATCAGAAATAATATAGAGAAAATTGACAACAATAGCCAGGCCAGCCCACAAACGCATTAAACCATCAAATCGCCTCTCAAAATATTCGACAGAATGGGTATTTCTCCCGGGAGTGATCCAATTAAGACAAGAAATTTCTTTCTTATAAACAATTTCAATCAAACTATGACCAAAAAAATGATAAAGAATACCGATCATAACAACGGTCAAGAAAACAGAACCAGAAATAAGTATATATCGTATTTTCATCCTTATTTTGATCGCTTAACCACTGGTTGCGGGTTTATGGATTTTGGGTCTATATAATCTGACATTTCCACCAGAGAACATCCAACCCAAATATTGCTCGACCACATAATTTTTCATTAAAGAATCTTTTAATGGTGGATTAAGCTCCAAGGCTCTATCACTGGCAACAATGTAATTAAACTTTTCATTTTTGATAATATTGATATTTAAAGGAACAATTGTTCTAGTAAGATCGGGACCAAATAAAGGAAAATCCCATTGATAAAATGTAAAAATAATACCTACCCTCTCCTCTCTCGGGACAATACGATCGAATGTCCTGATACATTCTTCATCCTGAGGGCGCAGCAAATGTCGCAATCCTAGCCGATCTTGATTCGCTGACATCAATGACCACCCAACGCCCTGTCTATAATCCATCCAACCTTCAGAAAGCGAAGATGGTTGTTGCGTTAGATAACCTAAATATCTTAGACCAAAAATATCATCTTTATAAGGCGTCAAAGGTTTTAAATTGTTCATAAAAGTTGTTGGGATTAAAAAAATAATCATATATATAATTAAAAAAGACCTTACGTATTCTGACCACGGAAATTTTATTTCAAAGACCATGGCCATCAATGGCATACTGATGAATATCATGGTCATCATCAAACGACTAAACCAAGGATCCCAAGACTTGAAATAAGAACAAATCGTAAAATAGAAAAGAGCTAATAAAACAAAAAGAGAGGCATGTTGCTTCTTGGGAATTTTGGATATCACGATCTTTTTTCTGAGTTCTAAGCTTAGGACATAAATCCAGAGGAAGATCAGTATTCCCCCAACGATTCCAAAGAAAGCAAAACTTTCATGAATTCTAAATTTATGGTTCCAATTATTAAAAAAGAATTTTCCCTCTTCAAATGAACCTTGGACATTCACCGGGATATGAAATATCTGAAAAAGAGATTTACCCGCCCTCGCCGTAAAATCATTATAATAATCCGCCAAAATCGATAGATAAAACTGTAATCCGGTCTGATTAACAGTCAAATTGAACATATTCTCACTAAAAATCGATATCCATGTCTTCAGCGAAGGGTGGGATACCTGATGATAGTCCACCAATTCTTGGGGACCAAAAACATTCCCGGTATTGACATAATTCTGGATATAACTATAAGAGCCTAATAAAAAAAATGAGAGGAAAACCATCCCCCCCCATCTCCCCACCTCTTTTAACAAAACTTCCCGCCTGGCCAACATCCCCACCACACACACCCCCAACGCCACTCCATAAAAGATCGTCAACGTTTTGGTTCCTAACGCCAAACCCAATCCCACCCCAGACCACAGGAAATATTGCTTATTCTCTCTCACCCCTAACAAAAAATACACCAAACTCAACATGATCAAATACCCCACCACCAAATCATTCTGCGTTGTTGTACTCTCCAACACAACCGCCGGCAACGAAGACCACACCAGCACAACCGCCACACTCGACTCGATTCCGACCTTTAAATATCTTCGCAAACATTGATACAACACCCCTGCGCTTAACACATAACACATAAACTGCATATACCCGCACAAATAATCCAGCTTCGATGAAATCATCGTCCACATCAGCATGATCTCCGCGTTGAACGGAAAACACACCTGTCTCATATTATGACTATAAAAATATCCCATTGATCCATGCTGCAGCCAATACGCCACTCTCGATAAATGATAATGCATACTGTCCGAATTATTCGGCGGCCAGTACACAATCAGCACCATCCGCCACACCATCGAAATCAACACCGATGCCAAAAAAACCTTCAACAATTTATTCCCCTCAACTGCCTCCATAACCCTCTTGCATCCTGACTCGATCCTTTCCCCATCTTTCCTTATTGCTTCTCCCACCCCTTTTCCCCATCGCCACATACTCCCAATAAAGATTATTCCCACTCCCATCAAAAAATAATTCGCCTCAAGTCTCTTCATCAACGACAACACTTCCGTCACCAATACAATCTCGCTCATTAAAACAATCAACATCATATTCGCCTTATCGATCACATCATCGGTCTTACAAAACTTACTGGCGATTACATATGCGCAGGTCATTGGCAACACCAAAATCAAAAACTGTCTCGCATCGATATAAAAAGTGAGCAAAAGATTGAATCCCATCAACAGGCCCGCCGCCTTCAGCGTCATCTTAATGATCTTTCTTGTTCCTGCCACCCTCATCAACAATCCCATCATCACCACAATTAGAATCGTTGGCGTAATCACCTGAAGATGTTCTATATAAGTCTGCTGCGGTGATTGGACGGGATACATGATCTGATCTTCATAAAACCGGTTCTCGATCATCGACCCATTGCCGTAAATCATTTGATAAATTTTTCCGCTGATCGCTTGATATAAATATTGCCCTAAAAATAGCAAAGCAACGGAAACGATTAAAATATTCCTCTTTAAAAAATTTAAATTGAACTTCATATCTGAAAAAATTGTCGAAATTCGTCTCTTCATTGTGAATTCTTATTCTTTTCGCGAATAAATCTTAGGCCAATTTCCTGGAAAAGTCCGGTCTAAATACCCGCGTTCAAGATAATATTGATCAATGATCTTTTTTAAATCCGGATTCAAAGCAAGTTCTGTTTCAGTCGCGACAATATAATCAAAAACCCTATCTTCGATCTCCCTCATATTCTCATGATTCAAAGGAATAATTTTTCTGGTAAACCCTTTTCCAAATAACACGTAATCCCATTGACGAAAATGTAAAATGACCCCGACCGTAGAATAGGGGGGGACCATGGATTCATATCTTCGTAAAAACATTTCCTTATAAGGGCGCATCAAATGCCGTAATCCTAATCGATCTTTATTGACGATTAAATGAGACCAGCCAACTCCCTTCACATAGGGCATGATCCCTTCTTGATATCCTGGACTTTTGCGGGGCGCATATCTAAGTCCGCCCAAATCAAGTTTATAAGGAACCAACGGTTTAAAATCATTCATAAAGGTAGTGGGAATCAAAAAAATAACTTCATAAAGGATCATAAAGGCGGTTAACCTTTTTAATAACCAGCGATCGCTTCTAAAAATCAAAGACAATAAAGGCATCCCGATGGCTGCCATCAACATCATAAAACGGCTCTCCCACGGATGCCAACGTTGAACATAAAACAAACTTAAGGAATAAATGATCGGGATTAAAGAAAAAGGAAGGTAATCTTGATCCTGATTTTTTTTTCTTTGGATCAAATTCATCATTATTTTTCCTAAGGTACAAACAATTAACACTATTCCCAGAGGGCCGATCAAACCCAAGAAAGAAAAATCTTCATGAATCCTAAATTTAGGTGAATAACTATTGAAAAAGAATCCTCCTCCCTCGGTCATTGTTCCATCAACATTCACCGGGATATGAAATATCTGAAAAAGAGATTTACCCGCCCTCGCCGTAAAATCATTATAATAATCCGCCAAAATCGATAGATAAAACTGTAATCCGGTCTGATTAACAGTCAAA
>JAHFGK010000214.1 GCA_023247475.1 Candidatus Omnitrophota bacterium | reverse complement strand
GCAGGATTGATTAACGTGGCGCATACAATACGGCCTTCGTCTTCTTCGCGGAGTTCATAGTCTTGTATTTTTTTGTCTAACTTTAACGGTTCTAATTCACCATTAATAAAAGATTTAAGGATATCATCCATTTGCTTGGGGATCGAAATTTCTATAGAATCTTGGCCCTCCGGTAAAGATTTAAGTTCATAAACTTTGTATCTAAAATTAAATTCTGCACTGCGTTCAGGCTCTTCATTACTATTAATCAGCGTGATAGGTTCAAAACGAATACTTTCTCCCTTTTGAATTAAGTCCCTTTGCAAGTCTGTTAATTTAGCTGTTATGAGGCCTGGCGTAATGGAGTCGGCGTAGGTTTTCTGCTGTACTAAGTCAGATTGCGCGGCCATACCTTGTTTTACGGCTTCCTTCTGCGCCATATCCAGCGCATAAATGGCCCTTGCGTAGGAAGAATCCGTATCCTTCGGAGGAGTTAAATTTTGCGTTTGTACTTGCTCGCTGGAGTCTTCTTGAATGAGGTCTAAAACTTTAATCCATTCCTTACTATCTTTTTCCTCCTTTTTAATAAATATCTTAAAGCCTGTGGCCAATAGAGCTAGTCTGGGATTATTGGTCGGATTGGGACAAGGAATAATCTCATAAGCCAGACTGTCAAACCCTTCTAAGTTGCCGTAAGAAATAGTGTCCTCACCCTTTTTTGTGTTGATAATAACAATATCCGCATTGTTTATCGCTTCTGGCAATTCTTTGACCGGTGCCACTGAATCGACTCGGGAATCCGCAGAAACTTGATCCGCTAAAAATAGATATTTAAGGATCGTAACAGCATCGCTGATATCCACTCGCCCATCGCCGTTGGTATCCGCCAGATCTTTTCCGCCTTCCGGTAATGGTTTACCCACAAATAAATCACCAAGCAAGGCCAATGGATCAGAAATGTCGATTTGCCCACTCTTATTGACATCTCCGATACGGAAGAGTTGAATTGTATCAATCTGCAGGGCGTGGACAGGAGTGATGGATAGGGCAATAATCAAAATCAGTAATATAGAGCAAGGATAGAATTTTTTCATATTTTTACCTTCAAGATCAATGTAGGGAGATAAATGAGAATCTGGTTAAAGTATGCCATTTTAAAATGTTAAAAGCAATGGATGGGAAATGAGAAAACGCTTTCTTGTTATAGTTAATGGGGAAGTTTAACCGAGTATAAACAAGAGTATTCACAACATGAAAATTAAAGAGCTTTGTCATTGATAAGGAAGGAAAAATTGCGAAGGTTTTTGCGAAAGTCAAACCGCAGGGGCACAACGAAGAAGTACTGGGGTTTGTGAAGAGTTATTAATGATGTGATCAAATAAGAAAGGGCGGGCTACTTTTTAAAAAGTAGCCTGCCCCTTTCTCTAGTATCGTTTTCGCAGTCGTTTAGAGTTACTGAAAAAAACCTGTTTCTGCTATCAAATCCTGTACGGCATCGACAGCATCAATGATTGCATCGACTGCCTTGTCGATTCCTTTCTTACCCTGATCGGCAAGAAAATTTGCGACATCTTTACAAGCATAAAAACTGCATTTACACGCCTCATAAGTCCCTACAGCAACCGCTCCAGCAGCCATTGCAGCTCCTTGTCCATCAAGACCAAGTCCACACCAAGGATTTCCGTTCCCGTCAGTTCCAAAGGAAACGTGAAGTCCTGGAACTGCATTAGCCACAGAATCTAGAGCCTTTTGGGCATTAGTAAGCCAATCAGGTGGCGGGTCGGGGAGAGGACAATGTTGGGGCTCGCTATCAGGGTTCCCTAGCTTCTTTACTAGCTCTTTTTTCCAGTCGATGGGGGGAGGGTCTGCACATAAATCATCAGGACGGGGAATGCTATGAACTTCTACTCCACCGTTGTTACCATTGCAATTCACACAACCACCCCCCCCGTCTGGCGTTTGAGAAATCACATTATTCTCTCTTAAAACTTTGTATCCAGCATAAGTAAGAATCGTTGGTTGAGCGGTTGTACTCGTTTCCGAATCCCCAAACATACCAACAATCGCAAAAGAACCTTCGGGTAAAAAGAAGGAAAAAGTATGAGCTGTACCATCAGGGACATCAGGATCGCATACGGTGTGAAATGGATAATATCCATAAGAATAGATATTCTTGGATGGCCCTAAAATCTCAATGACAAATGGAGGTGTCTGTTCCAGGCCTTCAGGATCTTCTGGCCCCCCAATTCTTCGGTAGGACACTTTAAATGGTCGCCATTGTCGGCCATCAGCGGTCACAACAATCGAAGCATTATTAGCATTTTCAATGGTTGTTAAATAGGTCCCAAATGGGAAGTAATCGAAGGTGGCATCCCATTTTTTAGTAACAACCAAAACTGGATTTGGTGCCGGTCCACCCAGAAAGAGATAGTTTAAAATAAATTTGGGATCGGATATATCAATTTTACCGTCTGTATTAGCATCAGCTGCCTCCATATATTTTGGAGGATTCCCGCCAAGATATAAATATTCCAGTAACCTAATCGCGTCACTGATATTAAGGCGATTTCCAATACCATCAATAGGCCCACCAGGATAGCCATCGGCAATAGCTTCATCCAAGATTGGACGAGCACTATCATCAAAATCGCCTCTGACTACCAGTGTTCCAATATCGGGTGGTGGTTGCTGGCAGATTTTATCATCTGGGGTGGCTGGAGCTACTCCATTCCCCGGCCAACTCATCGCTAGAGTAGGATTAAGAAGGAAGGCAGAAATAATCACGTAGGGATAAAAATTTTTAAAAAATTTTATGGGATGTTTAAATTTCATTCCCTATCATTTCTATCTGTGTTAGTGTTGTGTTGTGCAGGGGGGATTATGGTTAAAGTATATATTATTATTTAAAATGATTAGCTTTGCGCAAAATACGTCGAGAAAGCGCTACCTCGAGGGTTTTAAAAGTTTATCTAATGGATGGGAATAAAAGGGTTGTGAAGGCGAAAAGAAAATTAGAGGAACGAAAATATTGAAAATTATCGGAATAAAGGTGGGTTTTAGTGTTTACTTACATCTCGATGCACGGTATCGGGTGAAAACGCTGGCAGACACACAGCAATATACTCCGCGCCTTGCGGGTTGGGCGAGCTGTACTGCACCCATTCGCCCGCCTTCATAATGACTGCCTGCCCGGCTTCGACATCTTGGATTCCATTTTTTGAGGTCACGCGCAGCAGTCCTTTAAGTACCACGGTGTATTCATCAAACTCTGGCGTTTGGCCGGGTTCAATCCATCCGGCGGGACTTTTCATGTGGGCAATACTGACTTGCTTCGTCTGTGAATTCACTCTACCCACGAATTCTTCGATAATTTTTGGTTTATTCCCAACCGATTTGATTTGTGTTGGTTCAGTAATCAGTTTGGGCACGATTAAATTGTATCCCTATTTGAATTTTAATGGGGTAAGAAAAAATCCCTGGCAAATACTTTATAATTAATGGGAGAGGCTATTTTTTAAAAAGACAAATTAGCAGCCTCTCCCTGAACAAATGTTAGCTTTTTGATGCCCCCTTAAACCAATGCTCAATAGGTTTTTTACCATCTTTGATCCACGTGGCGGCACCTTCGACTGCGTTTCCTTTAACTGTTCCTTTCCATTTCATAGTTCTATCAGTCGGACTTTTTGTTTGTGATTCAAAGGATATAATATTGCCATTAACCGTGATTTTATAAGGAGCACTGCTGAAGCCATAGGAATCACAGGCGCTTGAGCGGAATTGACCGGCCTTAAAAATAAATTCGTCTTTGTCGC
>JAHFGK010000037.1 GCA_023247475.1 Candidatus Omnitrophota bacterium | reverse complement strand
AAATAGATAAACATCTTCACGATTTTTTCAAAAACAATGATGATAGGATAGGTCATCTGAAAGAGAATTTTCATCGGTGGGGCTAGAGTTAAGCAAACCCATTCCTTATTATTTAAGGCGACCATTTTGGGTATTAACTCCGCAAAAATAATCGTAAAACAACTCAAGGGAATAATCAGAAAAATAAGCGCCAAGATATCCGCAATGGCCGGAGAAAAGCCATACGTTTTCTCTAAATAGGGGGCGAGGGATTCCGCAACACCAACCCCACCTGTTGCTGCGGCAATGGCACTCATCAGAGTAACAGCCACTTGCGCTACCGCTAAACTCGCTTCTATCCGATCCTTCATAAATGCTGCCTCCGGAGCTCCCTTCCTTTTTTGTGCCATCAAAACAGTAAGTTTAACTCGGGAAATGGAAGCCAAGGCCATCTCATAGGCAACGAAGATGCCATTTAAGATAAGTATTAATATAATAATTAAAATCGTCGTGAATGGCATAGCTCGTTTTTAAAATCGGATGGTTTTTCTCTCTATCCCTAAGACTGGTTTTATACCAATCATGCTGAAAAACAATTGATTACTACTGACCTTTTCCACCGCCGCTCTTACTTCTTTTAATTTCCTTGGCATGATAAGAGCAACCACAATTCTCAGTATAGCTGATATCAAAAAAAGTGTTAAAATTTTATATCCAAACAGTGCTGGCAATTTTGTAACTAAATATCCACCTAAGACCGCCCCTGCCGAGAGCGCCATACCGTTAAGGACATTAAAATAGGCAACACAGCGTGTTCGTTTTCCAGCAGTGACCGCATCATAAATGTAATTGGAACTACATAAATTAAACCCCGACCATAAGAAGCCAGAAAAAACTTGTACAAAGAATAGATAGATAGGTTGTCGGTTAATAATCCAAAATAAAGGAATGATCCCAATCAACGGAGCGGTGAGCCGAATAATTTTTAAATTTCCCATGCGATCGGCGTGTCTGCCCCATCGGTTCATCGTCAGATGTAAAGCCAATGTAGTGAAAATATTTGTAACTGTGTATAGAATATAACTAAAATGGAGATCCTGCAACATCAGCACTGGAAAAAACGGCGCAGCCAAGTTAACCGAAAAACTCATCATAGATATAAATAAAACAAATTTAGCGAAATTGCTTTTTTTAGACCGAGCGAGAAATTGGAAAAAACTAAAATAATGTTCTTTGGCAAAGGTTAAAGGAGGTTCGTACATTTTGGTTATAAAATACCACGAAGTAATTCGACATAAAAAGGCGAGACCAAAGACAATAACAAAGCCGTAAAATACATTAATCATCTGCATCTTTTGGAGAATAAATCCGGTAGCCAATGTCGCCCCCACCACGACAAATCCAAGATTTCTGTTTCTCCAGCCAAAATATTCCCCTCTTTTATCTTCCGGGACAAGATCAACCATTAAACTACTCCACGCCGGCGTATGAATAGCCGCAAACAAACTAAACAAAATCACAACGGTAATAAAAATGGCGGGGCTCTTTAATCCCGTAAAAGCCATGAAACTCATCAGGAGTAATGTTAAGGCCTGAAGCAATACAAAAAAACAGACCATTTTTCTACGGGATTGAAGTTTTTCTGTAACTTCGGCACTCTTGAGCTGTACCAAAGAGGCAAAAAGATTGGGAAAAGCATTGAGGAATCCAACATGCTTGGGTGCTGCATTTAACAACAAAAGAAAAGGGGTGAGATATTCCTGGGTAAGACCCGTCATACAGCTGGCAAAGATTCCATTATAATAGGAATACCTTAGACTTTGATTGACTTGAGCATTCATTGGGAAGGCGTTGTACTTCTCCTTAGTCATTATAATAGTTCTACCGTCCGAAAAGAATAAATATTTTTAAAACAAGAAGAGCCTCTTGATTAAAGATCAAGAGGCTCTGTTCTTTTTAACGTCGACTATGATGTTATTGATTTTCGTCTGTATCTGTATCTTGGGTTAAAATTTCTTTGATGATTTGAGAGGCAACACGATTGCCATCTTTTTCATTGTAAAAGAGTTCAATACTGTCATCTTTGGCTAATTCATCAAGAGCATTAACATTTTTAAACTGTGTTTGCGCATTGACATTATAAACGACTTCTACTTCTTTTTCCATATCATCATCATACTCCAGGACAGTCACTTGATTGTTCCCGACACTCACCACCGTCCCAAAAGAATATTTTAGCTCTTCCCCCACAGGGGCTTCTTCTTCTGGTACCGGAGCTTCTTCCAGAACTGGGGCCTCTTCCACGGCTGGGGCTTCTTCCGGAGTTGTGACATCCGGCACTTCTGGGGCCCCTTGCGGAATAGCAACCTCATTCATCATTGGGGCTGGCTGATCCTGCTGAGCAAACACCACGCCCGATATCCACCCCATTACTCCTATCATTAGTCCAACGAAGAAAAACTTTTTCATCTTTACTTCTCCTTTCCCTTATAATAAATCTTTTTGTGTTTAGCTATGGTCATGTTCAACAGTCAATTGTAGAAACCATTATTAGTGAGTAATTATAGGATAATTTTTTGCTGTAGTCAATATGAGAGATGCAAGTCTTTTTTTAAAAGGTGACATCGTTCCTTAAGGTACGGACACATTCTTAGTAGAAAAACTTATATCCATTTTCTCTTCTTAAAGTATATGACCATGCTCAAACCAATGATGCCCATAAATACCAAGACCACAAAATATCCCATTGGCCATTCCAATTCCGGCATGTGCTTGAAATTCATTCCATAGACACTGGCGATGAACATAATAGGAATAAATATCGTTGAAATGATCGTTAAAACCTTCATGATTTCATTCATTTTATTACTGAGACTCGACAAATAAATGTCATGAAGCCCTGCCAGTAAATCTCTAAATGTCTCAATATTTTCAATGACACGAATGCTGTGGTCATAAAGGTCACGAAGATAGATCACCGTCGTTTTCTTAATTAATTTCGATTCTGTCCTTTGTAAACCACTAACGACCTCCCGCAAAGGCCAGACCTGCTTTAATAAAAAGATTATATCGCGCTTTAATTGATGAATGCGCTGGGAGAATTCTGGTTTAATATCCTTTAATAATATTTCCTCCAACTGTTCAATTTTTTCATCCAGATTTTCCAGGATGATAAAGTAGTGATCAACAACACAATCAATCAGAACATAAGCAAGGTAATCCGCCCCCATCTTTCGAACACGGCCCTTGTAATTTCGGATCCGATCCCGAATAGGATCAAAGACATCTCCTCCGGGTTTCTCTTGAAAAGAAATAACATAATTCGGGCCAAGGATAAAACTCACCTGTTCAGCAATAATCTCATCTTTATCCTGATCTTTATACAACATCTTCAGGACAATAAATATATAATCCTCAAAGTCCTCCATCTTGGGGCGCTGAGCAGTATTAACGATATCCTCCAAAACAAGAGGATGAATCCCAAAATGGGTATCAATTTTTTCAATGATATCAACTTGAAGATCATCAATATTAATCCAGGTGATCGTTGGTGTATCTTTAAACGGGAAGCATTCTTCGATAGTGGAAATTTCCTTCTCTTGATAATTGTTCTGATCAAAATCAAAAACGGTGATTTTAGTTTTCCCTACTGGCCGTGTTCCAACCGAGACGATAGTGCCTGGGGGTAACCCCGTTTTTTTGGATACTTTTTGGATAAACCTTGGCATAATCCCTAAATTATTAAGTTAAGATTTTTCTCTGATCCTCATAAAGTATTTTTTATGAATTTCTTAAAGGTCTCATGATAAAACGCAACCCTCGATCGTAACTGAAATAACTCCACGCCCAATTAATGAAGGCCACCAATTTATTGCGAAACCCAACCAAGGCCATTAAATGCACAAATAACCACACAAACCAAGCAAAAATACCTTGGAATTCGATGAAATTCAAATCCACAACCGCGTGGTTTCGCCCAACCGTTGTCATCACACCCATATCCCAATAAGCAAATGGTTGCATGGACTTATTGCGTAACAATCTTTTTAAATTTTTAACCAAACAACGTGCTTGTTGAATCGCCACTGGAGCTAACATCGGATGGCCCCTGGGATTTTTTTCCGTGATCATACAAGCAATATCCCCAATGGCAAAAATATTCTCATAACCCACCACCTTATTGTAGACATCAACTCTAATGCGATTCCCCGGCCCAATCACCTCTTCTCTAAAGCCAGGAATAATAGCTCCCGTCACACCCGCCGCCCAGATCAATGTATGGGCCCGTAATTTTTTTCCATTAGAAAGAGCCAGGATCTCTCCATCGTAACTTAAAACTTTTGTTTTTAACCAAGAATTGACATCGAATTTCTTTAAAAATTTCTCTGCACTTCTGGATCCTGCCTCCGACATAGTATTTAATAATCGATCTTCCATATCAATGATGTGGATTTGCATTTTGTTTAAATCTAATTCAGGGTAATCGTGAGGTAAAACACGCATTTTTAATTCGCCCAATGCCCCGGCGGTCTCCACCCCTGTTGGTCCACCACCAACCACTGCAAACGTCATCAGGCTATCGCGTTTTTCCAGATCCTTCGTCAAAAGTGCTTTTTCAAAATTTTCCAGGATTAAATTTCTTAACTCCATGGCCTGGGGAATCGATTTCATAGGCACGGCATTCCTTTGAAGATCTTCCAGACCAAAAAAATTAGTTTTTGAACCAACCGCGATAACCAAGTAGTCATATTCGATTTCCCCAATGGAGGTTTCGATCAAATGCGTTTCGGGTTTTATCTTCAAAACTTCCGTCATACGAAAAATAAAATTATTTTGGCGTTTGAACATTTCCCGTAACGGATAGGCAATCGAATCAGGTTCCAAAGCG
The DNA here is from genome assembly GCA_023247475.1 of Candidatus Omnitrophota bacterium. Taxonomy (GTDB): domain Bacteria; phylum Omnitrophota; class Gorgyraeia; order Zapsychrales; family JAHFGK01; genus JAHFGK01. Next base: position 10,950 of record JAHFGK010000037.1, on the reverse strand, counting down.
GCGGTAGCCACCTGATATAAAAGAGGTTGAAAGGTATGATAATTATTTTTATCCACTAAAATCACTTGCACCTCTTCCCCTTTGAAGCCCTTGGCGATTTCAATCCCAGCGAACCCACCGCCGATAATAACAATGCGTGGTTTATTTGTGATTTGAATATTAACGGACATGGAACTAACCGGAAATTTGATCTTAACTTATTTTTCTCTTGCTTCAGGACGACATTTTGATATATTTTCGACCTAAACCACAAGCGGTGATTGGATCAAATTCTTCTTCCCAAAATATATAAGGGGACATCTTTCCCCAGACGATAGCGCATGTATGACCTTCTGGATCGGAATACAATTTTAAACCCAAGTTGGGCAAAAAAATCCTTAGCCAGCTCCGAAACTGTACTCGCACGGACACCCACCACTTTATTTTCCATAAGATATTCCAAATAATGTTCCATCAATTTATGACCAATTTTTGCCCCCCGAAAATTCTTATCAATATTGATATGTAATACGGCTGAAAATTCTCTAGAAAAATTAGGGGTGGAAAATTCTCCCCTTAAGGAACTAGCCAAGAAATGGAACAAACATTGCAGTGATTTCATCCTAAAAAACATCCCCACCTTTAAAGCCTTCATTAAAAGATACGGGTAAATTCGAGGAAATAAAACACGATTCATACAGGCGTCACTTTTTGCCCCGATAAGATAACCAATGACATTCTCTTGAGAAATCGCTACAAAACATGATTCCGGCTCATAGTCCGTAAAGTAGAGCGTTAAAGCATCGGCAACCAATTCTTCATCATCAAGAAAGGCATGGGGATTATCTAAAAATGAAGTGGCATAGCTTATTTTTCTTACCGATTCTTTATCTTCTGATTTAAATTTTCTGATGAGGACATTATCAAAAGTATTTGCCATAAAATATGAGAAGATGGGGAAGAAACAAATTAAAAAAATCAGAATGACATTTACGAACAGGAACAACACGAAGACGATTGTACAGTGCGACAAGATTGGCTTGATTTTCGAGCGGCTAGGGCATTCGATTTCTTCCCTTTTCTTTTTTGAGTCAATTTTCTCACTTTACTCACTTCCCCCTCCTTTATTTTCTGTATTTGAGTTGATCAACTCAAATTTTTAGATTTTCGATTTCTTCCGGCCCAATAATACCACCGGAGATAACCATTTTGATGCCCTGTTCAACACTCCATCCCGGATCGATGGTCTGTGACTCTTTCAATATAAATATAAAACCAGACGTCGGATTTGGAACGGTAGGGATAAAAACTTTAAGAAATTTCTCTTTACTTTTTTTATCCACGAGGGTGCCGGTTACAAAACCTATCGTCCCTGCGCCTGAATTGAAATAATCGACCAATACCACTCGTTTAAAAATTTGCTTTTCTGGTAATGAAAGGGTCGATGATAATTGTTTTCCAACTTGATAGATCGTTTTAATGATGGGGATACGACTGAAAATTCTCTCAATTAAAGTAAAAAGGCTTCGTCCAATCACATTACTAGCCAAAAGACCAATAAAATAAAGAATGAGCAAAATTAAAAGAATCCCCAACCCAGGAATACGAAAGCCAATATACTTATACAGCAAATTCATTACGCGCTTATCAATCACCACGTAAAAAAATCGCAAGACAAAATATGACAAACCTAATGGGATGGAAGCCAAGATTCCTCGAAAAATGTATACTTGGACATGCTTAAAAAAATTTTTCATATGGCGCCTCGATTGTTTAACACCTATTTACATTATAAATTAATCCCAAAAATTTTCTTCTGTTTTCTTTTTATTTAAGAACGGCGAATAATCTTCAGCAATTCCCGTGCCGCTTCTTCCGGGCCTTTTCGTTCCCGTCTCAATAAGCCTAAACGGGTTCTTATTTGCCCGACAAAAATATTTCGCGTGAAAAACGCATTAAACTATCAATATCGTTTTCCTGAATATATTTTTTCCCGAAAATATTTAACAAAAACGGGTTTCGTATTGCTAATTCATCCATCCCTCTTTTAAGGACATTTAGAAATATGTCGCTGGACAAAAACTCATCCGTCGTTTCACAGATTCTATCGTGAATCCGAATGATCACTTTTTTCTCAAAGATTTCGAAAGAACCATTGAGCATGGAAGGACAAGTCTTGTTTTGAGATTTTTAAAAAATATACAGGGGAAATAAGTCTAGCTGCTCTTGATCGACCAGAGAATTTAAGTAGTCTATTTCAAAATTCCGGAAGCCGTTTAAAGTTTTACGACGTTTTTGGCTCGAAGCCCCTTAGGATCCTGTTCCACTTCTAACTCTACCGCGTCGCCTTCCTCCAGTGTTTTATAGCCCTGACCTTGAATCTGGCTAAAATGAACGAAGACATCCTTCCCTTCTTCCGTAATAATAAAGCCATACCCCTTTTTTCCATCGAACCATTTGACTTTACCTTTGACCATTATTTACTACCTCCTATTGACTGAAAATCATTTAGAAAATAGTAAATATGGGCAGAGATAAAAATGTGGGCAAGATAACTTATTTACTACAATTATAATATCTAAGCGCTCATCTACTATTTTCTATGTCTATATTTTTGTTAAAAGAATAACACTCTCTGTTATATCTTGTCAACTAAGAATCCCTAAATTTACCTTCCCTCCTCTATTTTTTCAATTTTATCGGCGTCAAAGTTAAGATCGACCCCCTAGGCATTGATCTTAATATAATTTTGACAAACTCATATCCGATCGGCAGATTGACTAACGCTCTTGGCGAGGGCAAGGAACTCGGTATAAGTCTTTGCTTCCATGGCTTTTTCAATCACGGCAGACTGCTTAAAAATTTTAGCGATATCGGCAATGATATCTAACTGAATCCGATGATCATCGAGTGGAGTTAAAATAAGAAAAATCAATTTTGCCAATTGTCCATCACGGGCATCAAAATCGATTCCTTCTTCGGAGAATCCGACAGCAATAATCGGGATCATCAAATGTTGGAGTCGAGCATTCGGGATGGCCACGCCGTTCTCAAGACCAGTCGGGGCCATTTGTTCACGATTCCATACCAAATGGCTCACCATTTCCGGATTGAGGTTTGTGCCTTCGCAAACCACTCTAACCAACTCATGGACCGCTTCTTGTCGTTCCGTAGCTCGCATACGACAACGAAAATGTTTGGCCGTTAAAAAATCATAAAAATGAATCAACTTTTGTGGTTTTAAGAATCGTTGCATTAAAGTCCCACTCGACATGGATGTTAGTAGGGCCATAATAACGAGCGCCACAAAGGTACGATCGCCAATCACTCCTGCTTGTAACGCCAATAACCCCAAAATAATTTCCATAGCGCCGCGAGAGTTCATCCCAAAACCGATAGCCCAGGATTCATTGGATGAGAGACCACCTAACCGAGCTCCCCAGGTACACCCCAAAACCTTACTAATCGTTGCTGTAACAACTATAACCACGACTAACAACAAGTCAAAATTGGTGATGAAGTTAACTTTCAATCCAATACTGGCAAAGAAAAGCGGAGCAAAAAAGAAAGAAACAAATTGGTCAATGGTTGCCCGAGTGCGCTCCCGTAAATGACGAGAATCTCCTAAAGCCACGCCAAATAAAAATGCGCCGAAAATAGCATGGATTCCAATCCATTCCGTAAATGCTGCACAGAACAAAGCACAAGATAAAGCAAAACCTAAAATCCCTCCCGGCCAACTCGTGTGCGCCTGCAACCACGGGAGAATTCGATCCAATAACCAACGACCGATCGATAAAATAAATACCGCAAAAATGAGGATATAAAAAATAGTGTGGCTAACATTCATGCCACCAGGTGTATGCCCACCCATCATTCCCAAAATCACAGCAAAGATTAACCATCCAACGATATCGTTAATAATGGCCACTGAGATAACCAACATCCCCAAATCAGATCGATATAGATTCAAATCCATCATGGTTTTGGCAATCACCGGAAGCGCCGAAATGGAGAATGCCGTCCCCATAAAAAGCGCAAAAATAAAATAATCTGCCTCCATTTGTGCGCCAAAAAACTGCGGGAAATACGACGCCGCAAAAAATCCTATCGCAAACGGGATGATCATACCAAATAGACTAATCATTAAAGCCATTCTCCCCTGCCGCCAAACAGAAGAAAGATCCACCTCCATCCCAGCAACCAAAAGAAATAAAGTAATGGCCACTGTCGTCAAACCGTGTAAAACAAGAGATAAATGCTTTTCTGAAGGGAATAGAAAATCTTGTATACCTGGAGCAATAATTCCCAAAACAGTCGGCCCCAACAAAATTCCCGCAAGAATTTCTCCTAATATGGCGGGTTGATGAAAACGCATTGCCACTTCACCAAGAAAACGAGCAAGTGTCAAAAGGATTGCTAAAGAAAAAAATAAAATAGTGATTTCTTGATGAGATAAATGACTCATAGACTCATCCCTTTCTCATTAAAAATTCTTTCTATCTTACCGCGAACATCTAAAGTATCTTCTCCCTCATGTAAAAAACACACTTTAGCAGTAAAAACGTTGGCAATTCTTTGTCCTTCCTAAATAATGGTTCCTGCCCGGGGGAATAAGGTAAAAGAAATTAAAACGGTGTGCACAGAAATTTCTTGTTGATTATCCATGAACAGTTATCGTTTTATTGTCGAGGATCTAAAGAATAGTGAGACAACTAAACAGAAATGACCTTATTGAATTTATCATGGCAGGACTTTTTAGGCAAGTTAAAAGGCAGGCAACAATTTTAAGAAATTACAACCCAAATTAGGCTCGGCCATTTCTTCCTTACTAACAAAAATTTTCTTCCCAGCAGCCAAGGTTATCCGGTGTTGGATCAACACCATATCCAGGAAAAGGGCTTGGAATAACTTTCTGTGGATCAACAAAAAGATGTCTAAGAAGATAAATTGCATCCGAGATATCTAATCGCCCGTCGTCATTAACATCAGCGCTGTCTCGACAATCTGGCTTACTTCCATTTACAAAAAGCCAATTGAGAATAAAGATCGCATCGCTCAGATCAACTGTATCATTTTGATTTGTAGCACTTTTATTAGCGTTTCCTCTTATAAATTTAGATGGCGGTAAAGGTTCCGGCCACTTAATGTCAACGATGTGAACCAAAGATTTCTTTGAGTTGGTTCCACCATTCAAAATCCCTGCCTGGAAGGAAAACTGAGTTGCGCCTGGAGGAATTTCAATCTTTCCATCCCTTACTCCCCACGAATATTGGAAGAGGGACATAACACCGTATGATTGCGGTTCAAGGAGGTCAATATAGAAAGCGTCTCCGAATGGTGTCCCTTGCCCTGGTCCCTTGAAACTATAAAAAAATTCAATTTGTGCATCTTTGGGAAGGTTATCAGATGCAACAGTTGTACTAAATTGGAGCTTACCATCACAACGATTGACAAACGTGTATGTGTTGATGAGATTTATCTCATATTTACACTCATCCGGAATTGTGTCCTTGTTAGCATCTTCTAATCCTTCTTGGAGTATCTGCACTATATCATCCTTGCCGTCATGCTGGCAGTCTTTTAACCAATCGGGCTTATCTTGGCAAAAGTAAAGGCAAGATGTATCTTCGTTAAGGCAGCCACAAGAAATTTTAACAGCGTTTACAAAAGATTGGGCATCAACGAGGCCTAATATCCCATCCTGGTCAATATCCGCAATCCCACAGGGATCATCGGGGAGAATATTTTGATGGGGTGATCTAAAACAGTCATAAATAGCCCGATAGTCTTCCAGAGTAATCTCGCCAGCCTGAACCGCAAAAATAAAATCAAATTCCCGTCGTCCCAGAGACCTAAAAAATGCTAACAAATCTTGCTTCTGATTTTGGGAAAGTTGCATAAAGTTTGCTGCGGATACTTGTGCCTCGCTCCCCGGTCTGTTGTGGCCAGCAATGACAGTCTTCTCAAATGCCTGTATATCTATATCTCGTAGAGGCAAGGGAGAAGAAAATTCTGGATTAGGGCCAATATTATTATGCATTAAGCCAAAGTGAGCCGTTAATCCCCAAAGCGGGGCGGTACGCATTTCTCTTGGGCCTGCCTGGCCTAAAACAATACCATCCCCACCCAATCCGTTCTCGTCTGGTTCTCCCATATCATGGACAAGAAAATCCGAGTAAGCCTTGACTTGTTTCTTGCTTAAAGCTGGAATGTCGAGGTTCTCGCCTGTCGTATAAGATGGCATATGACATTTTACACAACCGACATCCTGAAATATTTTTTCACCCCGCATACCGGATTTCGGTGTTTGAGGTGGTGGCGCGAGAAAACGCATGAAATCCCGAATCAATTTTAATGACGTCTGTCCTTGGTCATTCGGTTTATCATCGGGATCAGGAACGCCATCATCACACGGAGACGGCCCTGGCGGTCTATTGGGTTGAGGTTCCAAGGGTAAGAGTTCATTTGTTACACCTTGTTCATTGTTTAAAGCATCTGCCGTAAAAGAAAGTAAGGTGGCATGCTGGGCTTTCCAACCAAATCGCCCCACGCGCAGTGGCCCATTGGGATCTTCCAGGACATTAACCATATTGGCCATTCCACCCGTCCCTGGCTGGTTCACATGAGCGAGAATATCCTGTTCTGGAATCGCTTCAATCAGCCCTGTCCCAAAAGTCATAATAGAAATCCGTGGGGCAACCACATTGGCTTCCGCAGGAATCACTTCCCTGAGCTCATTGCCTCCATCGGGGCACGATCCTAATCTTTGCAAAACAGAACCTCCTTTATCTTTCAGGGGATCAAAATTCATGCCATCCCTTCTCCCAAAACGTTTAACACTCGACTCAACCTCAAATTCGTTCAATGCTCCCCCGACTGGGTTGGTATGGCAGCGAATACACCGTGATTCATTAAATATTGGTCCGGTACCTTCTAAAACCGTACTGAATGCTTTTTTACCTTTTTCAAATTGATCTACCTGTTCTTGGGTTAATCCGGGTAAAGGTTCACCCATAGCAGGTTGGGGGAGCACAACAGGATTTTCTTGTTGTGAGTAGGAATAATTGATTAGGAATAGTGTAGAAATGATAATAAAAAATACGATTAATAAAGTAAGGAATCGTAAGGGAATTTCATTGTTGTGAAGATAGGGGTTTTCTCTCATTCAATGAACCTTTAGAAATCGCTTCTCTGTTTATTATCTGTCTAAAGTATATCATCTCACCAATTTTTAAACAATTTGGATAATATTATTTTGATAACGGACTTCATTTATCCTCAAGGCAATAATTTCTACAAACCGCAGCCTAAATCATCAAAGGTTGGATCGATGCCGGCCGCAGGATAAGGAGGCGGCACGGTAATTTTATTATCAACAAAAAGGAAGTTCAGTATACGAATTGCATCAGAGATGTCAACGATCCCATCATCGTTCGCATCCGCGGCATCGAAACATAGCGGCGCTATACCCTTATCAAAAAGATATCGGAAAATAAATATAGCGTCGGAGATATCAACTCGGCCATCGTTATTAGCGTTGCCTCTAATAAAAACTGGACAGGCTTGGGTATTGCACGCAATCACCTCCGAGGCCGGGAGAGACGGATCACAATTAGCTCCGCCATTCTGCGGAGCGGGACAGGCACAGGTACGCGTACGCGTTAGCGTCCCTCCCCCGCAAGAAACAGAGCAGGGCGTGTCTACAGGCGCACACCATTGCCCGTTGATGGGACCGATGGGGCAGGCTTGAGTATTGCACGCAATCACTTCAGATGCTGGGATAGACGGATCACAATTAGCTCCACCATTCTGTGGGGTGGGACAGGCACACGTGCGCGTGCGCGTTAACGTCCCTCCCCCGCAAGAAACAGAGCAGGGCGTGTCCACAGGCGCACACCATTGCCCATTGATGGGACAGGCTTGAGTATTGCACGCAATCACTTCCGAGGCCGGGATAGACGGATCACAATTAGCTCCGCCATTCTGTGGAGCAGGACAGGCACATGTACGCGTACGCGTGAATGTTCCTCCCCCGCAAGAAACAGAGCAGGCCGTGTCCACAGGCGCACACCATTGGCCGTTGATGGGAAGCGGCGGAAACTGAAGTTGAAAGGTTAAAACCTGCGATTTCCTGGAATTTTTTCCACCATTCAAAACCCCGGCTTGAAAAGAAACAAGTCTTGTTCCTTGAGGCACACTGATCGACACGTTGATTGGGTTTGTCCTCAAAGATGAAAATCGGTCCGGCTTGATAACTAATGCTGTTCCTAAAGACTGCTGGTTTATAATATTCAGACAAAAGACATCCCCAAAAGGAATCCCTGAACCCTGCTCCTGAAAACTAAAGAAAAATTCCACTTCTTCTCCTTCCAGTAAAGAAGAATCGCCATAGAAATTCTGGCGAGCACTTAAGGATACAGAGATTTTTCCATCTTTAACCTCAAGGATATTCCCTAGGGGCCCAAAAAATCCATCCAGTTGGAATGGTCTACATTCATCCGGGATGACATCCGCATTAGCATCTATAGATGAACCATTCAATATCTCCCAAAGATCATTTTGACCATTACACTGGCAGTCCTCACTAGGACCCGAGTAGACCGTGAGCAAGGAATTAAAATCAACTTGATTGACTATTCCGTTCTGATCAATATCCGAAATTGCACACGGATGATCCGGGGTAAAACTTTTGTCCGGGCTCCCGTGTTCTCTATAACACCGGCTAAAACTATATTTTGTAGGATCTGAAGATATAAAATCAGCATCCGAAATACCCGCATCAAAAAAACCCGCAGCTCCATTTTGATCAAATTCCCTTCGGCCTAACGAGTCTAAAAACGCATACAAATATTGCTTATCTTGAGGTGAAAGTTGAAGATATCTATCAACAATTTCCTTAGCCTCACTTCCAGACATATTCAAATTGTGCGCCTTAATGACCGTATCATAATCACGAGATCTCTGATCATGAAGTAATCCGGCAAATCTGAACCTTTGCCCCCAAAGAGGCGGTGTTTTCATTTGTTTGGGCCCGGCATTTCCCTGTTGAATGCCATCGGCTAATTCTCCCATATTGTGGAGAAGAAAATCAGAATACACCTTGATGGTCTTTTCGCTTAGAGCCGGTTCGCTGTCATTCTGGGGTGTTGTAAATGAAGGGATATGACATTTATTGCAGCCGATTTGCGTAAAAATCGTTTCTCCAGTCATTCCGGATTTCGGTGTCTGCGGGGGAGGAGCCAAATAACGCACAAAATCTCTTAACTCATCGATTAAACGTACCCCTTCGGCGTTAGGCCGATCATCTGGATCTGGAACTCCGTCATCACAGGGGAGATCTCCTAAGGAAACCGACGGCAAGGCATTGGGACGTTGTTCTGCTGGAAGAAGTTCATTGGACAAGCCGATTTCATTATTCGAGGCATCAGCGGCAAAAGACAGCGTTGTAGCCAGCTGTGCCTTCCAGCCGAATCGGCCAACATGATCTGGCCCATTAAGATCCTCAAGGAGTTTTACCATATGAGCCTTCCCACCGGTAGCCGGATTATTTTCATTGGCTTTAAGCACGCTGTCAGGAATGGATTCAATGAGACCACTTCCAAACAATATTGGTGAAGTGCGGATTGTTGTGATATTTGCCTCAGCAGGGACTTGTTCTGCGCACTTTGTCCCTTGTGCTTGCCTTAAGGAACCCCCCAAATGCTCTAATGGGTCAAATGTCTCTCCCTTGACTCCTTTTCCAAAACGGGTGACGTTTTGAGTGAACCCAATCTGGCTACCACCGGCCGTCGGACTCCCATGGCAGATAAAACAAGCATTTTGGTTAAAAATTGGGCCCAGTCCTTCTTCTGGTTTAAAAACTTTTCGAAAGACCTGACTACCTTTTTGAAAACGTATTAACTGTTCAGGGGTCAAACCTGGAAGAGGCTCTCCTGGGGCAGGCTGGGTGGGAATCACACTGGGGTTTTCTACTTGTGAATAGGCATGATTAATTAGGAGTAGTGTAGAAATGATAATAAGAAATAGGATTAATAAAGTAAGGAGTCGGAAGGGAATTTCATTGTTGTGAAGATAGGGGTTTTCTCTCATTCAATGAACCTTTAGAAATCGCTTCTCTGTTTATTATCTGTCTAAAGTATATCATCTCACCAATTTTTAAACAATTTGGATAATATTATTTTGATAACGGACTTCATTTATCCTCAAGGCAATAATTTCTACAAACCGCAGCCTAAATCATCAAAGGTTGGATCGATGCCGGCCGCAGGATAAGGAGGCGGCACGGTAATTTTATTATCAACAAAAAGGAAGTTCAGTATACGAATTGCATCAGAGATGTCAACGATCCCATCATCGTTCGCATCCGCGGCATCGAAACATAGCGGCGCTATACCCTTATCAAAAAGATATCGGAAAATAAATATAGCGTCGGAGATATCAACTCGGCCATCGTTATTAGCGTTGCCTCTAATAAAAACTGGACAGGCTTGGGTATTGCACGCAATCACCTCCGAGGCCGGGAGAGACGGATCACAATTAGCTCCGCCATTCTGCGGAGCGGGACAGGCACAGGTACGCGTACGCGTTAGCGTCCCTCCCCCGCAAGAAACAGAGCAGGGCGTGTCTACAGGCGCACACCATTGCCCGTTGATGGGACCGATGGGGCAGGCTTGAGTATTGCACGCAATCACTTCAGATGCTGGGATAGACGGATCACAATTAGCTCCACCATTCTGTGGGGTGGGACAGGCACACGTGCGCGTGCGCGTTAACGTCCCTCCCCCGCAAGAAACAGAGCAGGGCGTGTCCACAGGCGCACACCATTGCCCATTGATGGGACAGGCTTGAGTATTGCACGCAATCACTTCCGAGGCCGGGATAGACGGATCACAATTAGCTCCGCCATTCTGTGGAGCAGGACAGGCACATGTACGCGTACGCGTGAATGTTCCTCCCCCGCAAGAAACA